>JBGOYY010000018.1:0-52647 GCA_041479905.1 Candidatus Aminicenantia bacterium | reverse complement strand
CCAGTCGTAGGAGTTTTCGACGACCGTCCCGTCGAGGTCGAAGATGACGCCCTTGATCTTCATGGGCCGGTCTATTTTTCCTTGACCCGGCCGACTTCGAAGAGGGGCTCGCCTTCGTTGCAGGGCGGCGTGCCGATGATGTAGAGGAGGATGCCTGTGAAGGGGGCCTTGATGTCCTCTTTCCATTGGCCGAGGTAGTCGGTTATGGTGCCGACGACCTGGCCCTGCTTGACGTAATAGCCCATCTCGACCTTGGGGGCGAAGAGTCCGTCCCATTTCGAATATACGACTTCGTACTTGTCGATCCAGACGGGGTCGGTGGCCGGCGCGGGGTCGCCATCGATCATGTCGAGGTGGCGCATGACGCTCAGGACGCCCCTGACGTTCCGGGCGACGGATTCCTCGTCCGTGCGGCCGAGATATCCCGCCTCCGTCGTGATGGCCGGCTTTCCCTGGAGGATAGCCGTGTTGCCCAGGTACTTGGACTCGGTCAGGACTTTCGTCCGCGACTCGTCGATGATGATGTGCGGGAGGCTGAAGGCCAGGGCCAGGTCCCGGGTTTTCGCGTCGAACTTCTTATCGCCGCTGATCATCCAGTAGGTGTAGGGGATAAGGGCCTCGTTGCCGTCGCCGCAGTGCATGTCGATGAGGACGTCCGCGCGCTTGACGACCTCCTCGTTGAGCACGGCGGCGATCCTCTGGCTCAGCGTCCCGTCGGGGTCGCCGGGGAAAACGCGGTTGAGGTTCTTCCAGTCGTCGGGGCCGTAGTAGATCGTTCGGCGCTTGAAGCTCGGCAGGTTGGCGATGTGGACCATGAGGACCGTCCCGCTCAGGGTCTTGGGGTCGATCAGGTCCTTCACCCGGTAGAGCCCCAGGATGGGCGGATATTCGTAAGCGTGGACGCCGGCGACGAGGGCCAAGACTTTGCCCTTTTTCGCCCCATGGATCACCGTGTACGGGATTTGTGTCCCTCCGCCGTCCTTCTCCGGAACTTTCAGATAGCCCGAAAAGCTGCTGCCGCTCTTGACGCGGGCGTCGCCGATGACGAAATCATCGCCGCCGCCCCACGCCGGGAGGGCTAAAACGAGGGCGACGAGAACGAGGGCTCCACTCCCCTTCTTTAATATGTTCAAAATCATTGGGAACCTCCTGCACGGGGGATTTCGCGGGTATTGTATATAAACGGGAGAGCGTATTCAAAGGAAACAGACGCTCGCGCATTGACTGCGGCGCGCGTCCTTTGTTATAATCCGCGCAGGAACAAACTCTTTGGGAGGTCCTACAATGGGTAAATTCATCGCCGTCGTCGGCGGACTCGCGGCCATGGCGGGCGGCCTGGCTCTGGTGATATTCTCCCACCTCTTCCGGTCCGCCCTCTACCACCTGATCCTGGGATTCATCCCTCCGATCCTCTTCTTCGGAGGGTTCATCGGCCTCATCGCCGGGATCAGCAGCATCAAGGACGCCAAGAGGACCAAGAAGCTCGAGCAGGAAACCGAGCCCAAGAAGAGCGACGCCTGATCCCGTCTCCGGCCTTCCCTTGAAGGCCGTCCCCTGATCCGGCCGCGAGGCCGTCTCGGAACGGACGGCCGCCGGCAGCCTCTCTTGCCTGTCCGGAAAGGGCTGTGCTAAGATGGTGACGGCAACGTGGTCAACTTTCACCTTCTCGCCCTTTCTGTCCTGCTCGCCCTGCCCTTCCCCATAGCGGCGCGCGTCGAGAAGGCTTTCCTCCAGAATTCGCCGCAAATCCTCCGCGAGCTGATGACGTCGGAAGGCACGATTCCCGTCTCCCTTCCCGAACCCTTGTCCCTCGCCGACCAGCTGTCGCCCGACCAAGCCTACCTCGTCTTCGGCAGGATCTTCTCCGTCTTCAAGACGACGGAGTTTTACGCCAATCCGCAACTGTCCTCCTTGCCGGGCCTGCCGGGCGGCATTCTGAAAGCCCGCTGGTCGTTCCGGAACGAGCGCACGGGCGACCAGTATCCCTTCCGCGTCTATTTCTTCGTCGTCCCCGAACGGCTGCCCCCGTCGGCCGGCGCGCCCGGTCCCGTGATCGCCCTCAAGATCGTCGAGATCCGGGCGGAGAAGCTCTGATGGCCGGGCGCCGGTTCTGGACCCGCAACACCCTTCTCACCGTGAGCCGGGCGGCCGTCGCCCTCGCCCTTGTCGTCGGCGCGCTGTCCCTCGCGCTCCCCCGGTTCCTTTCCCGGGACTACGACGCCAAGAGCCTCGCCTCCCTGCGCAAGCAAGTCGTTCTGACGAGGCAGGGTTTCGCTTCGCTCCTGGCTTCCCTCGAGTCCCGGAAGGCCCGGTTCGAACGCCTGCCTTTCCCCGCGGAAGCCAAGGACGCCTACCCCCTATTCCGGAAGGAGGGCCTCGACCCCGAGACCGAAGGCATCGCCCTCGGCAACGGCGACGGCCTCTTCGAAGTCTGGTACGGCAACGTCCTGAGCCTCGCCGACCAGGTCGGGAGAGAGGACCTCGAGGTCTTGAAACGGAGCGGCGGCTCGTTCCTCGTCCGGAGCAAGGCCTCGGTCTATCTCATCGCCCTCCAGCCCCTGAAAGACGGCGGCCGCATGCTGGCCCATTTCTCCAGGCTGGCCTTCATCCCCCAGTTCCAGTCCTCGTACATCCGCGAGTCCCACGCCCTCCGGCCGGCCTTCCGGGCCGACTTCGACATCGACTACTGGGATTTTCGCGAGGACGTCGAGGGGTTTGAAAAGTTCTTCGGCCGGCACAAGGACGAGTTCACGGGCCAGCCGCGGCAGAAAAACGAGATCCAGACCCTCTTTTTCCCGCTCCGGAACGAGACGGGACGCATCATGGCCACCGTGACCCTGGCCTCCCCGTCGCTGACCGCCAAGCTAAGCCGCGCCCGCGAGGGCCTCCGTCTCGTGTTCCTGCTCCTGCTTTTCACGGCGGGCCTCGCGGCCATCGCCTTTTTCTGGTCATCGCCCGATTTCCGCCATGGCCGGGACATCGTGTCGGGCGGCCTCGGGGCGGCCCTCCTGGTCGGGTTGCGACTCCTCGCCCTTCCCTTGGGGCACCTGGAAAAAATCCAATCCCTCAGCCTGTTCAAGCCGTCCGTGGCCGGGTTCTCCTCCTGGGGCGGTTTAACCCAATCGCCGGCGGACATCTTCCTGACCTCCCTCGCGGCCCTCGGCCTGGCGTCTTGCCTGGCCGTCTGCGCCCTCAAGCCCAAACGCGAGGACGGGGACGGCTTCCCGGCCTATCTCGGCGTCGCGTTGTCCGTCCTGGCCGCGGCGCTCGCCGGCGGGGGGGTCTTCGTCCTGATGAAGGTCTTTCGTCACGTCGTCTTCAACTCCAATCTCTCGCTTCTCCGCTGGGATTTCGACGTTTCCCGCCTCGCCCTCCAGCTCAGCCTGTTCCTTTTTCTGCTCGCCGTTCTCATCGTCCTAGCGGTCGCCTTCCGGCTGGCCCTGCTTGGCTCCCGGGCCAAAGCCGGCTCCGGCTTTGCCGTCGTCCTGGCGGCGGCGGCCGCCGTCTTTCTCGACGCCAACCAGTCGCTCTTCCTGGCCGCCGTCAGCGCGGCCCTGGTCGCCTGGCTCTTCGCGGTCGCCGCGATCCCGAACCTCGCGCGGCGGCGCGAGGCCTGGTTCGTCGGCCTCGTCCTGACGGCCCTCTGGATGTCGCGTTCTCTCGACGGCCTGATCGCCGCCCGAACCCACCGGCTTCTCGAGACGACCCTCACCCACACGATCCTGACGCAGGAAACCTGGGGAAACTTCCTGATCGAGGAGTCCCTGCCGGGGCTCGACCGCGGCGAGCGGCTCATCGTCTCCTTTTTCAAGGACCCCCAGAACTCCGACTTCGCCCACTCGCTCTGGGAAAAAAGCCCCGTCGCGAAATTCAACTGGTACTCGAGCCTCGAGGTCCGAGACGCCGAGGGCAACACGCTCAGCCGTTTCTCGCTCAACGTTCCCAAGATCCTGGGCGGCCCGCCCAACCTCGAGCCCGCCAGGGGCTGGACCATCGTCCCGTATTCCCAGACCTTCATCGGAAAGGAAAAGGATTTCCTGGTCGGCTACAAGGACTACTACGACGGCGGCGTGCGCCTCGGACGCGTCATTCTCTACGTCTCCCTCGACCCGGAGATGCTCCCGTTCCTGTATTCCGCCAACCCCTATTTCGAGGTCCTCCGGACCGACTCGCTCCCCTCCCTCAACCAGTTCGACTTCGGCTGTGAGATCTTCGACCTCGAGGGCCGGTCGCTTTTCAACCCCCGCAAGCTGACCGCCGGGCTTTCGACCGGCGACCTCGACCGGCTCCGCGGGTCGTCCTCTCCGTTCTGGTCGCGATTTCGGGAACGGGGGACGGTGTACGACGCGTATCTCTTCCGCTCGGGCGAGCGCTGTTACAGCCTCTTCGCGCCACAGAAAAGCCTCAAGACCAAGGCCGTCGATTTCCTGAGGTTCTTTTTCCTGGGGCTGGCCGCGGCCATGGCCGTCCTCCTCGTCGTCACCTTGGCCTCCGGCATGGCCTCGGTCCGCAAGCCCCTCTGGTCGTTCTCGAACCGCGTCTACGCCTCGTTCCTGGCCGTAGCCCTCGTACCCCTGCTCCTCTACACCGTCTTCACCCGGAACTTGTTCGACAGCTTGTTCACCGAGCGGTTCGTCGAGGACGCCGCCATCCATTCGAGCTACGCCCAGGGCCTGATGGAGGCCTTCCTCATCATCCAGGGCATCGAGGTCTCCCCCTACCTCGCTCCGTCAGAGGACCTGGCCCTCTGGATCAGCTCGACCCTCTCGAACGACGTCATCCTCTACGGGGACGCCGTGCTCCTCGCCTCGAGCCGGCGGGAATTCTTCGACAGCGGCCTCCTGCCCGAGATCCTCGACGGGGAGGCCTACCAGGCCCTCGTCTACGACCGGAAGCCGTTCTTCACCCAGCGGACGCGCCTCGGCGGCTACTCCTTCCAGACCCTGACCGTCCCCTACGACTTCAAGAACACGACGCTCTTCATCTCGCTGCCCTTCCCCTTCGAGAAGGAGCAGCTGACCAAGGCCACCCAGGAGATCGTCGAATTCCTCGTCCTCCTCTCCGCCTTTTTCTTAAGCCTGGTCATTCTCCTCTCCCGAGGGATCAAGAGCATGATCATCGTCCCCGTGCGCAAGCTCCTGGCCGGGACGCGCGAGGTCGGGCTGGGCAACCTCGAAGTGACCATCGAGCACCGCTCCCGCGATGAGATGATGACCCTCATCGACGGCTTCAACACGATGATCCGGAACCTCAAGGCCCACGAGCAGGAACTGGCCGAGATGAGCAAGAAGGTGGCCTGGACCGAGATGGCCCGCAAGGTCGCCCACGAGATCAAGAACCCTCTGACGCCCATCCAGCTGTCGGCCGAGCACGTCCTCAAGGTCTACGAGGATAAGCGGGGGGACCTGGACAAAACCCTCAAGGAATCCATGTCCTACATCATCAGCGAGGTCGAGAACCTGCGCCATATCGCTCAGGAATTCATGGAGATCGCCCGGGACACGACGGTCCGCAAGGAACCCGTCGACCTGCGCGTCCTCCTGGAGGAGACGCTCCAGCCCTACAGCCGGCTCCTGGCCGAGCGCATCCGCTTCAAGGTCGTCGCCGAGGGGTCGGACTTCCGGGCGAGCGGCGACGCGGCCAAGCTCAAGACGGCGTTCCGCAACATCGTCGCCAACGCCGTCGAGGCCATCAGCCAGCAGGGAGACGTCGCGTTGTCGATCGGGCGCAAGGGGCCGGTCTTCACGATCTCCGTCCGCGACAGCGGGCCGGGCATGAGCAAGGAAACGGTCGACCGGATCTTCGACCTCTACTTCTCGACCAAGGACGCCGGCACCGGGCTCGGCCTGCCCATCGCCAAGAAGATCGTCGAGGAGCACGGCGGAGCCATCCGGGTTACGAGCGAGCCGGGCAAGGGGACGACGGTCATGATCGATCTCCCGGCCGGTGAATAAGTGGCATTTTCGTCCGGTTTCTGAGAAAATAGCGGCGGCGCCGGACGTCGAAAGGAAACTCGCGATGGCCAAGACCCTCGTCACCTACTTCACCCGGACGGGCAACACGAAGCTCGTCGCCGAAGCTATTTTCGAAGCCCTGCCGGGCGACAAGACGCTCCAGCCCATGGCCGAGACGGGCGACCTCGCGTCCTACCAGCTCATCTTCGCCGGCTCCCCCGTCCAAACCCACAGCGTGCCCTATCCGGCGGAGGTTTTCCTGAAGACGATCCCCGAGAGAAAAAAGGTCGCCCTCTTCTCCACCCACGGTTCGGTGACGGGAAGCCGGCTTTCCCGGGAAGCGCTCGAGTACGCCTCCGTCCTCGTCGCTAAGACCAAGCTCGTCGGGACGTTCTCCTGCCGGGGGAAGGTGTCGATGAAGGCCCTCGAGATCCTTATGCAATCGCCCGAGCACGAGGCTTGGGCCGACATGGCGGCCTCGGCGGCCACCCATCCCGACGCGAGCGACCTCGAGGACGCCCGGGCCTTCGCCCGCTGGATCGTGACCATCGGCACCCAGGGTCACTATCAGGGGCTCTGAAGCCCCCGGCTCAGCGCTCCGACGCCCGGATCCTCTCGAACCCCGATGCGTTGACGTAGCTCAGAGGTCCGTCTTTCTCCAGCTCGTCGAAGAGCAGGTTGAGTCCCAGCGTGTCGCTCGAGACGTGGCCGGCGATGATGACGTTCAGATGGGCTTTCTTGGCGTTCTCGAGAGCCTCCTCGCTGATGTGCATCCCGACGATCGTGCTCACGCCCGAGATGGCGTACTGTTCGTAGATCGTCTTGGCGCCCTCGGTCCCCCCGGTCATCTCCATGGAGATCTTCCCGCACCGGGCGTTCTCCGAACCGCTGACGATCTTCGGCCCGGCCATCCGCCGGACGGCCTTCCCGTATTCGGGGATCCTCTTCAGCGCGTCGACGGCATCCTTGAGCCGCGCCGGTCTCTCTTTTTCGAACAGCGCGGTAAGGTAGGTGTTGACGCAATTGTCGGCGGGTGTGTGGACGCACATCATCGGGAGGCCAAGGAGGCGGGCCGCGTCGACCGCCCGGTTGTGGTTCACCGGGAGGACGCGGCGTTCCACTTCGCCGATCCGCTTGTCCATGAGCTGTTCGGCGACGGAGATGTTGACGCCGAAGGCGGCCAGCATGTCCGACTGCAGGCGCATGACCTCGGGCAGCTGGGCCAGGGCGATGCCCTGGGGATGATGGGCGATGACCAGGTCGATCTTCTCGGCGCGGTCCCTGTTCAAGGTGTAGGCGAGGAGGACCTCGCCCACTTCCATGTCGATCCCGACGATGACTTTTTTGACCTCGGTCGCCGGGTCGCCGGCGAGGATCCGCGTGTCGGCGTACGGGTTGAACAGGCGGTCCTCCTCCCAGCCGTCGCGCTCATCCTCCTTGAGCTTCTTGGACTTCGTCCGTTCGTCGTCCAGGATCCTGCGGAGCTCCTTGGGGCCCCTCGGGTCGTTGGCCATGCCGGCGGCGACGGCCTTTCTGTACAGTGTCTTGAGCTTCATGGTCGGTTCCTTTCTTATTCGGATGAGAAATCGTCCTCTGCGAGGTTGTCCCTTGTCCAGACCTCCCCGAGCAGACTGAGCGCCACGGACCTGGATTCGCGGCCGAGAGCGAGCGCCTTCTCGTAGAGGGGGACCGATTCCGCCTCGCCCCGGTCGCGTTCGCCTCGGGTCAGGAGATGGCAGAGCCGGCAGGCCCCGAGACGCAGGATCTCGACCCCGGAGGCGAGGCCGGCCAGGCCCTCCTGCCGTTCGCGGCAGCTCATGAGGCTGCTCTCGAAAAAGCCCCGGTCGCGGGCTTCCCGGGCCCCGGCATCGAAGACAAAGGCCGCTGTGCCGACGATCCGGGCGAGCCGAAAGAGTCTCTCTTCCGGTGAGCTTTCCGCCTCGCCGGATATCCACCGTTTCATGAGGTCAAGTCCGAGCCGGGGCCGGTAGAACGACGCCTCTTCGATGATCAAGACCACTTCGCTCACGCCGGAGCACGCCGGAAATCCATCGCCACCCGGGGGGATCCCGAGGTCCCGCAGGATCGACAGCGACGGCGTGAAAACACCCCGGCAGAGGGCCTCCCCCTCCCGGCGGAAGTAATCGCGGGCTTTTCTGCGGAGGGTTGTCTGCTCTTCCGTCCAGAACGCGTCCAAGCGTTCCCCCCTCAGCGGGATCGACCGCGGACGACGCCGGCCGCTTCGAGCTCCGCCAGTTCCCGATCGGTGACGCCGAGTTCGCTCAGCACTTCAGCGGTGTGCTCGCCGTGCCCAGGGCATGCCGGACGCCCTTTTTCCCGCCTGTCCCGGAGCGGATTCCCCAGGAGAATATTGGCCTGTCCAACCGCGGCCGTTTCGATGACGAGACCACGGTGCTTGACCTGGGGGTCGCTCAAGACCTCGTCGAGAGAGGGGACGATCTCGCAGCAGAAATCGGTGTCCCTGAGGAGTTCCGCCCATTCATCCCGGGTCCGGCCGGCGAAAAGGGCTTCGAGGAGGGCAAAATCCTCGGGGCGTTCGGAAAACTGGAGGGGGAGCAGATCTTCCCGTTCCGTCGCCCGGCAGAAGGCCTCCCAGAATTTTCTCTCCAGGGCGGCCAGGCAGACGTCCCGGCCGTCGCGGGTCCGGTAGACGTTGTAGCAGGGATGCTTGCCGGTCAGCGGCAGGCGGCCCCGGCCGCCCCGCTCCCCGGCGGCATATTCGGCGACGGGCATGACCATCCAGGCGAGGGCGCTGTCGAGCATCCCGATGTCCAGGTAGCGGCCTTCGCCCGTCCGTTCGCTCTCCCGGAGATAGGCCAGGATCCCTGCGGCGGCATACATGGCCGAGCTCAGGTCGGCGACCTGGACGGGAGGGATGGCCGGAGGGGCGTCCGGACGGCCGCACAACCCGAGGATGCCGGAGCGCGCCAGGAAATCGAGATCGTGGCCCGCGCGGTCCCGGTCCGGGCCGTCCTGGCCGAACCCGGAGATGGAGCAGTAGACGACGCGCGGGTTGACCGCCTTCACCGCTTCGTAGCCGATGCCCAGTCGGTCGGCCGTGCCCGGCCGGAAGCTCTCCACGACGACCCCGGCCGTTGCCGCCAGTCTCAGGAATATCTCGCGGCCGGCCTTGGTCTTGAGGTTGAGGGAGACGCTTTTCTTGCCGGGATTCAAGGCCAGGAAATAGGCGCTCTGGCCGCCGATGAACGGTCCCATGGCCCGGATGTAATCGCCGCCCTCGACGTCCTCGACCTTGACGACCTCGGCGCCGAGGTCGGCCAGCAGGAGCGTGCAGAAGGGCCCGGGCAGGAGCCGGGAGAGGTCGAGAACCCGGACACCGCGCAACGGCTTGTCATTCATGGTCTCCCCCCTATTTAGCAGAAAGGGACGGCTGGGTCAAACGCGGGGCCGAGGGAAAGCCCCGCCCGCTATTTGACAATTCCCCGCTCTCTTATAATAATATTAGGGTTATCATACGGTTTTGGGCCTTCGATACATACCGAGAGAATCCAACGAGGAGATGCGGCGCGCATGCGAGTGACGATTGCGGGCACCGGAAAATGCCTGCCCGGGAAGGATGTCCCCGGCAGGATCGTGACCAATGACGAGATCGTCGGGATCCTCCTGTCGCACAAGGCGACCAAGCCGGGGACCGACAGGCCCTGGCTGCCCGAGGAGCTGACCCCGCAGAAGATCGTCGATCTCGTCGGCATCCGGGAACGTCAGTGGGTCGATAACAGCGTCAACACCTCCGACCTGGCCCTCGTCGCGGCCGAAAAGGCTCTGGCCGAGGCCGGGATCGGCTGGCGGGACATCGGCATCCTGGCGGTCGGAAGCTCGACGCCCGAAGCCATCTTCCCCTCGACCGCCTGCATGGTCCTCAGCAAGGCCGTTCAGAAGAGAACGGCGTCCGGAGAGTGGGAGGCCAAGGACGCCAAGACGATCCTCCGGATTCCGGCTTTCGACCTCCTGGCCGCGTGCACGAGCGGCCTTTACGCGATCGACCTCGTCCGCAAGCACCTTCTCTTCGAAGAGACCGAGGCCGAGTACGGTCTGGCCATCGGCTCCGAGGTCCTCAGCCGGCTCCTCGATTTTTCCGACACCAACGCCGACCTCTGGGGGGACGCCGCGGCCGCCGTCGTCCTGAAGAGGACCGCGGGGCCGTCCGGGATCATCTGTTCCGAAACGGGCACGGACTCCTGGGGTGTCGAAACCGCGTACAGCGCCGGCAAGGACACGCGATATCACGATACCCCGGTCCATCCGAACATCGCCATCCGCGGGCATGACATCCAGAAATTCGTCCTGAAGATCATCCCCGAGCTGGTCATGAGAACGATCGACAAGGCCAACCGGATCCCGGGCAAAACCCGGAACGTCGCGTTGAGCGACGTGAACCTGTTCATCTGCCACCAGGCCAACGCCCGGATCTTCGAGTTCCCGGCGAAAAAGCTGGGCATCCCGCTCGAAAAGTTCTACGTCAACGTCGACCGCCGCGGCAATTGCTCCTCGGCTTCGGTCCTCATGGCCCTGCGCGAGGCGGTCGAAGAGGGCAGGGTAAAGAAGGGCGACCTGGTCATGCTCCTGAGCTTCGGCGGCGGACTGACCTGGGCCTCGATGCTGGTCGAGTGGTGATGGGATTTTTCCGTTTCGTCCTTTTCCTCTTCCTCGCCTACGTCGCCTTCCTGTTCGTCCGGATCTATCTGGGCCTGAAGCGCGCCGGACAGCGGCCGCGGCAGGCCCCGCGCCAGGTTCGGGGAGAGATGGTCAAGGACGAGGTCTGCAACACCTATATCCCCCGCGAGGAAGCCCTGACCGAATTCCGCGACGGCGTCGAGCGCTACTTCTGCTCCGAGGAGTGCCGCCGAAAATCCAAGCAGAGCTGACCGCGGCGACGGCCTAATCGGACAGAAAGACGACCTGGAAATCGCAGAACTCGCCCGTCGAAGCCTCGCGCCGGACGTCGAAGCTGTCCACCCGGGCCAGGCGCGGCCCCTCCCGGAGGCGCTCCAGGAAAGCTTCGATGTTCTCCCCCAACCCTTCGGCCAGGACCTCGACCCGGCCATCCGGGAGGTTGCGGGCCCAACCGGTGATCCCCATCCTGCCGGCGAATTTCTCCGCGAAGAAACGGTAGGCGACGCCCTGGACGCGGCCGCCGGCGAAGACGCGCACTCTGACCAGGTCCGATCCCATTTCCTCCCCCGGCGGTTTCTATCCAGAAATCAGAAAGCGTAGCCAAGCGAGATCATCGGGACCCAGATCTTCATCTCGTAGACCCCGGGCATCATGCCTGCCGTGACCGTCCGCTTTTGGCCGATCAGGTATTCCAGGCCGACATCGACTTTGAAGCCGCCCTGCCCGTAGCCGAAACCGGCGGTGAAGCTGTTGAAGGTGAAACTCGGGATGAGGACGTTCATGGTCTCGGCCGGGGCGGGGGCAGGGTCGTGATAATACCCGGCCCTGATCGCGAAATCGCCGGCGGTGTATTCCAGGCCGCCGCGGACCTGGAGCCCGTTCTTCCAATCGAGCACCATCGCGGACTCGTCGGCCAAGGCCGCGGCCCAGAGGGGATCGGCGAAGACGACGTTCAGCGTCGACAGCTTGGCCCAATTGGTCCACTGCAGGTCGAAGGTGACGGTCAGGTTCTCGAGCGGCTTGACCGCGACGCCGCCGGCCAGCCACGTCGGGCTGGGGACCTCGAGGCTCGTATCCGAGGAATCGGACAGGCCCAGGAGCCCGATGTTGTCGAACGCCGTCGTCCCGCGCAGTTTCATTTTCGACTGCGTCCGGTAAGTCAGCCCGAAGCTCATCCATTCGCTCGGCTTGACCAGGAGGCCGAACGTCGCGCCGGTGCCCCAGCCCTTGATATCCAGGCTCTGCTGGCCCATGTTGAGGAGCGTCGGGGGCTTCGTCGGGAGGACCGTGTAGGCTCCCCACTGGTCGGTTTGGAAGAAGCCGTAATTGATGTTGAGGGTCGCGCCGAAAAAGACCCCGTCGCTGATCTTGACCGCGACCGACGGGGCGAGGGTGAAAGAGCCGATAAAACTCCGCCAGACGTAATTCTCCAGAGGAGGGGTGAAAAAAGTCGGCGGGGTCGGATAGGCCAGGGCCGTTTCGAAACCGGTATTGTCCCAGTCCGCGCCGAGGCCGGACAGGGTGTAGGCGCCCAACCCGACGACCACCCTGTCGCCGATCGGCTGAAAGTAACCGACAAGCCCGGCAGGATAGTATTTATTCTTGGTCTTCATGTCGAAGGAGGAGCTCAGAAAATACTTGCTCTTCGGCACGAGAAGGTCACCGGTCAGTCCGAAGGTCCCCTTTTTCAGCAGGGCCAGTCCGGCGGGGTTCCAGAAGACCGCCGTGAAATCGTCGGCCAGGCCGACGAACGCGCCGCCCATGGCCGCCGCCCGGGCGCCGAACCCGTTCAGGTTCAGGCCGTTCCCCAGGAGCCCGGAAGCCAGGACCAGAATGACCGCCAGCCCGACCGATGTTTTTTTCATGCCCTTCTCTCCTTAAGTTGAATCACTCACCTCTGCTAATACCCTACCAGTCTAAAAAAAGTCAACCCCTGGACTCCCCGGCATGAAAGGCGGGGATCAGCGTCGGCGAACGGGTCAACCTCGGTCCTGTCCCTCGATTCATGGTAGAATCGCATCGCCCCGATGGGGCGATAAACGGAAATGACCAAGAATCTCGTCTCGATCGCCGGCTACGACCCTTCGGCAGGGGCGGGCGTCCTTCTCGACATCGGGGTCTTCGAGCGTCTCGGCTATCGGGGCTTCGGCGTGCTCACGGCCGTTACGGCCCAGAACCCGGAACGGGTCGACCGCGTTTTTCCTCTCGCGGCGCGGGCCGTCACGGATCAGTTCGGGCGGCTGACGGAAACGGCCGTCATCGCCGGGATCAAGGTCGGCATGATCGGCACGGCCGGAAACCTGGCCGCCGTCGCCCGGATCCTGGCCCGGAACGCGCGCATCCCCCGGGTCATCGACCCGGTTTTCCGATCGAGCTCGGGCGCCGTCCTTCTCGAAAAGAAGGCTTGGCCACGCTATCTGGACGTCCTTGGAGGAAAGGCCGACCTCATCACGCCCAACCTGGACGAGGCGGAGATCCTCGTGGGCGGCCCGGTCCGGTCGGTCCCGGAGATGCGAAAAGCGGCGGCCGAGATCACCCGGGCGGGCCGCATCCCGTGCCTCCTCAAAGGCGGCCATCTCGAGGGAAAGCCGGTGGACGTCCTTTACGACGGCCGGGAGTTCACGGCCTTCGAACACGGACGGTCGGTCAAGGATGTCCACGGGACGGGTTGTTTCCTGTCTTCCGCGATCCTCGGCCACCTGGCCGAAGGACGCACGCTCAAGGAAGCCTGCGGGCTGGGGATCGCCCTGGTCGGAAAGGCCATCCGCGAGGCCGTGCCGGCGGCGGGAAGCCGGCGGGTTTTCGACCTCAGTCGAAAATGGAGCCGGACGCCGGCGCCGGGCCGAGGGTTGCGCTGACGGCCTTGTTCACGCGGTCGAGAAGGCCCTTCGAGAAGCTGACCCCCTGACTTGCCGCGGCTCCCGGATTGATATAGAGCCTGACCTCGTCCATGGACTGGATGGGGATCCGGGCGGGGCTCTCGCCGTTCTTCACGCGAACCGCGATCCGGCCCGTCTTGTAGCCCATGTCGTAAAAATCGAACCCCAGCGCCGCACAGGCGCCGAACTCGACGGAACGGAGGAAACTGCCGAAGAGGGGCACTCCATTCTCCTCGGCCGCCCGGCCGATGACGTCGAACGAGCTGTTGATCGTGTTGTCGGACATCGGAAAAAGGACGTCGACTTTCTCGTTGAGCAAGCCCTGGACCAGGCCGTGGATCCCGTGAGGGCCGGCCACCGGGACGGCGATCATCTCGAAGCCGAGTTCCGCGGCGCTTTCCCGGGCCAGGTCCAGGTAGTATTCCGAGTTGATCTCGGAGGGCGTCCAGAGCGACCCGACGCGCCTCGCCTTCGGAAGGACCTCCCGGATGAGGGCCATCGTCTGCCGGATGGGCCCCGTGGAAGCCACCCCCGTGACATTCCCGAGGTGGTCGTCGGCCGACCTGCCCGCCCCGACGAGGTAGGGCACGGCGACCGCGCTGAAAACGATCGGCGTCGTCCGGCCGGCGAGGATGGCCGCCTGGAGGGCCTGCGTCGACATGGGGATGATCAAATCCACCCGCTCTGCGACGAGTTGCTGGGCGATCCTCTGGACCTCGGAGATGTCGTTGTTGGCGATGCGGATGGTGACGACGATCTCCGCGCCATCGCGCAGGCCCGCGTCGGCGAAGGCCTGGAGGATGCCCCGGCGGACCTCGTTCCCCGTCGGCGAATCCACCGATTGGAAAAGGCCGATGACATAAGGCTTGGGAGCGCCGGCGGCGGGGGATTCTTCTTTTCTACGGCAGGAGGGGAAAAAGAGAAGGGCTGCCAGCAGGCCGACGGAGAGCACCGTTTTTTTCATGGCCGGTCGCCCTCATCTTAATCTAAATCCGAGCCCGCGTGCAAGAGGCCCCGAGCGTCACGCCCGGCCCGTGATCGCCCGGAAGCGTGCTGGAGCGATATTGCCGCCGCTGGCGACCGCGACGACCGTTCTATCCCGCCATTTCTCCGGCGAATGGAGCAGGGCGGCGAAGGGCAACGCGCCCGCTCCCTCGACCATCCGGCCGTGGTGTTCGTGGACGAGTGCCAGGCATCGGGCGATCAGGGATTCGGGGACGACTTCGATGAAATCGACCAGATCCCGGCAGAGCGGGAAGGTGATCGCGCCGGGCTCGATCCCGCCGGCGACGGCGTCGGCAATGGTCTCTTTTTCGTCGATCTCGACGAGACGGCCCGCCGCGATGGACGCCGCCATGAAGGCCGACGTCTCGGGCTCGATCCCGACGATACGGGCCTCCGGCCGGGCCGCTTTGAGAAAACCGGCTATCCCGGCGATGAGCCCGCCGCCGCCGACGGGAACGAGGACGTCTTCGAAACGGGAGAGGTCGTCGGCGAGTTCGAGCCCGACCGTTCCGGCGCCGAAGACGATATCCCAGTCGTTATAAGGAGAGACAAAGACCCGCCCCGTCCGCCCGGCGAAATCACGGGCGATGGCTTCGGTTCTCTCGCAGCTCGACCCCTGGAGCTCGACATCGACCCCCAGGGCTTCGATCTTCGCTTTCTTGACTTCCGCCACCGTGGTCGGGAGGAAGAGCTTGAGCCCGATGCCCTCGAGCCTCGAGGCATGGCTGATGGCCAGGCCGTGGTTTCCCGTCGAGGCCGAAACGACGCCCCGACCCCTGTCCGCGTCAGAGAGCGAGCGGAGTTTGTTGAGCGCCCCCCGCAGCTTGAACGAGCCCGTGACCTGGTCGCACTCCCATTTGACGAATACCCGGGCGCCTGTCTCCCGGCTCAGCGGCGCGGAATATTCGAGCGGCGTCCGCCTGATGTCGGTTTGGATCCGTCCATACGCCTCTCTCACCTTATCGGGAAAATTCACAGCTTCGTAGACCATGCTGTTCCTCCACGCTCTAACTTACCACAAACGGAAATGCCGTTTCCAAGAAAAGAGGACGCGGCGAATTGTGAATTACCTCGGCCGGGGGTACAATAACGGGCGCATGGCCAAATATTACGTCGGGACGGCAGGCTGGAGCTACGAGGACTGGGACGGCATCGTCTACCCGGTCCCGAAGGGCCGCGGCTTCCATGCCCTCCCCTATCTCGCCGATTACATCGACATCGTCGAGGTCAACAGCACCTTCTACCGGCCGGCCAGTCCGGCTATGGCCCGGTCCTGGCTGAAGAAAATCGAAAACTGCCCGGACTTCCTCTTCTCCGTAAAGCTCCACCAGGTCTTCACCCATCAGCGAAAGGGCTTCACTCAAAAGGACGTCGACGAATTCAGGACCGCGGCCGACCTCATTCGGCTGCAGGGCCGGTTGGCCGCCCTCCTCGTCCAATTCCCCTGGTCCTACGCCAACACGCCCGAGAACGCCGACTACCTCCTCCGCCTCTTCGGCCTCTTCGCCGGTTATCCCCTGGCCGTCGAGGTCCGTCACGCGAGCTGGGACACGCCCGGTTTCTACGGGATGCTCCGCGAGAACCGGGCCGGCTTCTGCAACATCGACCAGCCCCTTTTCAAGAACTCGATCGAACCCTCGGCCGTGAGCACGACCCCCGAGTTCGCCTACGTCCGCTTTCACGGCCGGAATCATGAGAACTGGTTCCGGGAAGGCGCCGGCCGCGACGCCCGCTACGATTATCTCTATTCGAAGGACGAGCTCGGGGAGTGGATAACGCGCATCAAGGAGCTCGGCAAGAAAAGCGGCAAGGTCTACGTCATCACGAACAATCATTACCAGGGGCAGGCCATGGCCAATGCCCTCCAGATCCGGAACATGATCACGGGCAAAAAGGTCGACATCCCCGAGCTTCTCCTCGAGAAGTATCCGGTCTTGAAAGAGATCGTCCGGAGGCTCCAAGCCGGCCAGATGGACCTGTTCAAGTCGGACGGGGCCCCGGACGGGAAAAACGGCAAGGGAGATGAGACATGAACTGGTGGGAAACCGATTTCGTCGCCGTCCGGGAAAACAGGCTTCAGATCGCCGGCCGGGACGCCGCGGCCTTGGCCGAGCGCTACGGCACGCCCCTCTACGTCTACGGCAAGAACCGTATCCTCGAGCGATACGCCCAGCTCGACGATGCCTTCACTCGGCATTCCGCGCTTCCCGCCCGCATCTGCTATGCCATGAAAGCCAACTCCCACCGGGGCATCCTCCGGCTGCTCCAAAGGCGGGGCGCCTGGATCGACGCCGTTTCCCCCTGCGAGGTCGAGACGGCGCTTAAGGCCGGGTTCCCAGCCGAGCGCGTCCTTTTCACGGGGACGAGCGTCAGCCGGGCGGACCTCAGGACGGTCTTCGGGATCGACGGGCTGACCATCAACATCGACGCCGCCGAACAGCTCGAGATCATGAGCGAAGTCAGGCGCCGGGAGTTCCCGTCCAAGTCCATCCGGGTGTCCGTGCGCTGGAACCCGGGCATCGGCCGCGGCTTCGACGCCCGCGTCATCACGGCCGGGAAACGGTCGTCCGACGGGACGCCGATCAAGTTCGGGGTCGAAGCGAAAAAAGTGATCGATGTCTTTTCCCGGGCCCGGCGGCTCGGCTTCCATCCCGTCGGCCTGCACCAGCATCTCGGCTCGGGCTGGGTGCGGGAGGATTTCGGCATGGTCCGGGCGGCCGTGGACCGGTTGGTCCGCAAGGCCCGGGAAGTCGAAAAGGCCGGGTTCCCCCTGGAATTCCTGGATTTCGGGGGAGGCTTCGGTCCCCGGTACCTGAAAAACCGGGCCGTGTTCCCGGTCGGGGATTACATCGCCTATCTCTCGGGCGCCGTCGCCAAGGCCGGACTCGCGGTCAAGGCCCTGGCCATCGAGCCCGGAAAATACATGGTCGGAGACGCCGGCGTCCTTCTCCTGGGCGTCGAGTACGTCAAGGAGAGTTACGGCAACATCTTCGCCTGCGTCGACGGCGGGACGTTCAACACCGTGCCCCGGCCGGCCATATATCTCCAGGCCCACCACGAGATCGTCAACGCCTCCCGGATCGACGGCCAGGCCAGGGCCCGCATCACCGTCGCCGGGAATCTCTGCGAAACCGGGGATATTTTCGGACGGGAACGGTCCATGCCCCTGCCCGTAAGCGGCGACGTCCTCGCCGTCCTGTGCGCCGGCGCCTACTGCCGGAGCATGGCCTCGAACTTCAACCTTCGGGAAATCCCCCGCGAGGTCCTCATCTGAACCTTTTGCCTTCAGATGAGGGCTGCCACCCTAGCCGCCATAGGTGTTCACGAAGGCGAACGTCTCGAACGGCAGGCGCTCCGGCCGGGTCGTCTCCGCTTCGATCTGCTTCTCCGAGAGGACCGGGCTCAGCGTCGCCGACCTCTTCCCGACGAGGACGAGCGTGATGACCTGGTACTCCTCGGGGATGCCGAGGACCTCGCGCGTTCTTTTCGGGCTGTAGCCGGCGATCGGATGGGCGACGAGTCCGAGCTCCGTCGCCCTGAGGATGAGGAAGGCGGTCGCCATCCCGGTATCGAACTGATGGTATTCCCGGTCCTTGACGACGCAGTCGTCGTCCTTTCGGCTGAAAACGGCGACGATCAGGGAGGCGGCATGACACCACCGGTTGCCCTCGTTGAACACCGGCTTCATGGCCTCGATTTTTTCGGGATCATGGACGAAGACGAACCGCCAGGGTTGATTGTTGGAGCACGACGGCGCGAGCCGGGCGTGAGAGGCCAGGTCACGGACGAGGCCGGCGGTGATCTCCACGCGGTCGAGCGAGCGCGTGGCGCGGCGAGTTTCGATGGCGGCATGGACGTCCATGAGGAATCCTCCCTTTCCGGATCTTTTGCGGAGCCGTTTTGATGCGTCCGGCCCCGCGGCGGGTCACTTCTTCAGGAAGGCGACGATCTCCTCGATGTCGGGAAGCTGCGGGATATCGTAGACCTTGATCAGGACGATCAGGCCGTTTTCGTCGACGACGACGTTGGCCCGCTCGGAGAAGCCGTCGTCTTCGCGGAACAGCCCCATGACATGGGCCACGGCGCCATGGGGCCAGAAATCGGAGAGCAGCCGCGTCTCCTTGATGCCCAGCTCCTTAGCCCAGGCGTGCTTGGTCGGGACCGAATCGACGCTGACGCCGACGGCGAAGGTCTTGAGTCCGTCGAAGACGGCCTTCTGGCTCTCGAGGCCTTTCATCTGGTCGGCGCAGACGGGGGTCCAGGCCAACGGATGAAAGGACAGCAACACGCGCCGGCCGGTGAACTCGGAGAGCCGGAAATCCCGGTTGTGATGGTCCTTCAGGGTGAAATCCGGCGCGATGTCCCCTTCCCAGATAGTTTTCGTATTTCCCATCCTGTAACCTCCCTAAGAACGGACGTCAGGAACGCCCGCCAAGCAGGCCCATTATGCTACGGCCCCGGGCGAATAACAAGAGGCCGCGTTGACCTCCCCGGACGGGAGTTCTATAATCCGGCCGTGACCTCGAAAGAGCGGATGCTCCGGGCCCTGGCCGGGGAGAAGCCTGACCGCCTACCGGCCACCGTCCACCAGTGGCAGAAGTACCATCTCGAAACCTTCATGGGCGGGCTGTCTGACCTCGAGGCCTTCGGGATGTTCGGCCTGGATGCGTCCATCCAGTATTTCCAGGATATGGGCCAGTTCTGGCTAACCGATGCCGACTTCAATAAATTCTCGACGCCCGATTGGCGGGACGAAGCTGAAGTGCTGGACACCGACCCCGACCACCGGGTCTGTCGCCACACCATCACCACGCCGGGCGGAACCCTCACCTACCGGACCGAGGGCAACCGAATGACGACGTGGGTCGCGGAATACCTGATCAAACACGACGACGACATCCGGCTCATCGACAAGTACATGCCCGTCCCGAAGCTCGCCCCGGCGCCGGTCAGCCGGGCCTACGACGCGGTCGGCGACCGGGGTATCCTGCGCGGCTTCGTCTGGGGCGACCAGGCTGGCTGCTGGCAGCACGCCGCCTGCCTCATCGACACCCAGGACCTCATCCTCCGCACTTTCGACAAACCCGATTGGGTCCACGAGCTCCTCGGCATCCTCCTCGAGAAGAAACTGCGTTTCATCGAGTCCATGAAAGGAGCCCGCTTCGACCTCGTCGAAACGGGGGGCGGCGCGGCTTCATCGACGCTTATCTCCCCCGCTCTCCACAAAGAATATTGCCTGCCATATGACCGGAAAATGCACGACGCCCTTCACTCGCTCGGCTTCACCGTCGTCTATCACACCTGCGGCGGGACGAAGGGCATCGAAGAGCATATCGTCGGGAACGGCTGCGACGCCTCGGAGACCCTGGCCCCGACCTCGATCGGCGGCAACCAGGAGCCGTGGGAGTTCAAGGCGAAGATCGGGCGCCGCCTGGCCCTTATCGGCGGACTCGACCAGTTCAACGTCCTGACCGAGGGCTCTCCGGAAGCCATCCGGAAAATGGTCCTAATGCTTTTCGAGAAGGTCGGTTTCGAAGGCGGCTACATCCTCTCCTGCTGCGATCATTTCTTCGAAACCCCGCCGGCCAACCTCCGCGTCTACACCGAGGCCGCCCGCGCCTGCGTCTACTGAGACTTTGAACTGACGGATCCGTCGCTCAAAACGTTCTTACTTGCTTTCCCGCCAGGCCCAATCGTCATCTTTTTCCATGACCAGCTGGGTGATCTCCCAAGTGCTGCGGCCGCCATCGTCTTTGAGGTTGGAGCCGAGGCTGTAGACGATGAAGCCCTTCCCCTCCCGCCGGTAGACGAGCGGCTTGCCCGTGAACGGGTCGACCGGCAGTTCGCTCAGGATGTCGGGGACGAGAGCGTCCAGGCCATCAGGATATTCCCCGGTCCGGCTCTTGAATATCCGGCAGGCCAGCCCAAACCGAGCGGTGAGGATCAGCGCGTCGAGCGTCGCCGCTTTCATGAAGGCCGCTTCCATGTCGGGGAGGATGTTCTTCGAAACGATAGCATACCAGGGAAGGCCGTTGAGATGGTCCCGATAAGGCTTCCAGAAATCTCTCGTTTGATAATAGGACGACAAGGCCCTTGTTTCCAGCTCCTCGTACTTGGGGAGGTTCAAGCTGATATCTCTCTTGACGAACGGCTGGAGGAGCCAGTAATAAAGGCGTTCCGTCCAGGCTTTTCCCCCGAAAGCCTGTTGGAGAGCCGCAGGGCTTAGGGGCAGGCCGACATCCATGAAAAGGACCCGCTCGCCGCGGATGCTGTTCCTCAAAAGAGCCTTCCAGTGGTTGATCTGGCGATCGTCGAGGTCGCCGAGGACGGGAAGAAGGAGCTCCGCGCTGACCTCGCGTCCACTGATGGCCTTGTTCAGGAACATCAGGCACCCTTTCGCGTCGGCAACGGCGATCAAATAAGTGATCAACGTGGACTCTTCGGCGATTTTCGGAGCGAATCGGAGGCCAATCCGCAGGCGATCAATGGAAGCCCGCACGTCGCCTTTCTCGGCGGAAAGGAAGGCGTCAAATCCCCAGAGTCTCGCGGCCCGGATAGTTTTGATCGCATCGGGCATTTTTTTCTCCCAGTACTTCACGTTCTTCTCCCAGGACTTCACGCCCGTGTCTCTATACTGGAAACAGGGTTTCCCGGCGACCTCGGGGATCAGGTCGAGGACTCTCCTGTTCTTTTCGATGAGCCGGGCGAGCGCCGACCACTTTTCGGCAGCGATCGGCGTGGCCCTGACAAAGTTCTGGTAAACCTCGTTAAGAAGCTTGGTATCCTCTCCCTTGAAGGCGTACAGCTCCTCGGCCGCTTTCCAGAGCGGAGCTCCGTTTTCTCCTTCCGGGCACAAAGTGACCAGGTCCTTGACGGTCAGAGGGACGCCCTTCGCCTTGAGGTCGGCCAACGTGCGCGCCAGACGCCTGCCCTCGGTGAAGTTGAGGACGGCCCGCACGACGAGGACGGCCGTCACAACGGCCAAGAGGACGAGGAGAATCCTAATAAAAATTTTCCGGATCTTCATGGTCGATCATTCCTTTCAGCCTATCTCGAGCTTCAATAAAAGCCCAGCGGGAATCATGCCGGCTCCCCAGGCGGGAGAGGGCGATTCCCTCTCTTCGTAATTTGTCGAGATCCCCCAAGTCCGAGCCGAGTTCCGCCCAAAGAAGACGGGCCTCTTCCCCAGCCGGCTTCGAAACGCCCGGGCCGCCGAGCAAGGCGGCGATGCGTCCGGACTGCCGTTTCGAGATGACGGCATCCCCTATCATGGCGAGGGACGTCAACACGAAACATACCCCGGCCACGGCCCGCATCCGCAGGGTGAAAGGGGCGTTCCGGCGGGATTCGAGAGCGGAATCCAGAACCCGTTCTCGGAGTCCGGACGGGGCAGGTTTGGGAACGAGCTGCCCCAAAGATCTTTCGATATCGTCCGGATCATGCTCTATCATCGCTTCCCCTCTACGGCCTCACGGAGCT
The DNA here is from genome assembly GCA_041479905.1 of Candidatus Aminicenantia bacterium. Lineage (GTDB taxonomy): Bacteria > Acidobacteriota > Aminicenantia > Aminicenantales > Saccharicenantaceae > RBG-16-66-30. The sequence goes on along the minus strand of JBGOYY010000018.1, from coordinate 30,674 downwards.
TGGCCAGCCCGTAGCGGTACCGGCTTGCGGCGGTGTTGGCGGATACGCCGCAAACCGAACCAATCTCCTTGAAGGTCAGACCGTCGAACACCTTCAGAAAAACGATCTCTTTTTGCTCCACGGGGAGCTCCCCGGCCTGGCGCAGAAGCAGGGCCAGGGACGGCTCTTCGGGAGCCGTAAACGCCGCCGCGAATCCGCCTGCCTCCCTAGCTAGAATCATCTTCTCCCCCTCGCGCCGGCCGAGCTTGCGCTTGAGGAACCGATTGGCCTCGTTCCGGGCGACCCTGAAGACGAAGGCCTGGGGATTTCGGACCAACCTCCAGCGCAGGGCATAGTGGGCGAAACGGCAGAATGTCTCCTGCAGGACGTCCTCGGCGTCCTCCGCCGAGCCGAGCCTGAAGATGAGATACCGAAACAGGTTCTCTCCATGGCATCCGTACAGCTCTTCGAGGGTCAACGATCGCCTTTTTTTGTTCCAGCTATTAAGACCCTTCCGGACGTCCGGTTTGTCTATGTTTGCTTATTTTATTCTTTAAGGCCCTGAATCCCAAACCCCTCTTTCCCCACGAAACCACCCCTGTCGAAAAGGAATTCCGACGTCAGAAGGCCGTCTGGTCGCTCTTGATCAACCCGGAACGAAATCCCTTGAATTCGCAGCACTCGAGTCCATACAATAGAGCCTCGTGAACCACGCCGAAAAGGAGAAGGTCATGAAAAAAGTATTCGGCCTCGCCGCCGTCATCCTCTGTCTCCTCTGTTTCGCCCAAGCCGGCTTCGCCGCCGGCCGCAACGGTTACTACCGTTTCCCCGCTATCCACGGCGACGTCATTGTTTTCACCTCCGAAGGAGACCTCTGGACGGTCGACGTCCGGGGAGGGACGGCCCGCCGCCTGACATCACATTCTGGGCTTGAAACGAACCCCGCCATCTCGCCCGACGGCCTGACCCTGGCCTTCTCCGCCCAGTACGAGGGCCCGACCGAGGTTTACACCATGCCCCTCGCCGGAGGCCTCCCTGTCCGCCGCACGTTCGCCGGGCAGACATCGACGGTCGCCGGTTGGACGCCCGATGGGAAGATCCTCTACGCGACACAGAAATACTCGACCCTGCCCAACGCCCAGCTCGTCATCCTCGACCCCGCCACGAACGCCGAGATCCTGCTTCCCCTCAACCAGGCGGCCGACGGATCGTTCGATGCCTCTGGCAAGACGCTCTTCTTCACCCGTCTCCCGTTCCAGGGCAGTTACACAAAACGGTACAAGGGCGGCACCGCTCAGAACCTGTGGCTGTTCGCCCTCGGCGGTGACGAGGCCGCGCCCCTCACGACCGACTATACCGGGACGAGCAAGAACCCGATGGTCTGGAAGGAACGCGTGTATTTCTTGAGCGATCGCGACGGCTCCATGAACATCTGGTCCATGGACCCCAAGGGTGGCAACCTCAAGCAGCAAACGTCCCACAAAGGATACGACGCCAGCTCGCCGAGCCTCCACGACGGCCGCATCGCCTACCAGCTCGTGGCCGACATCCACGTCTTCGACATCGCCTCCGGAAAGGACGCAAAAATCGACATCACCCTTCCTTCGGATTTCGACCAGATGCGCGAAAAATGGGTGACGAAACCCCTCGATTACCTCACCTCGGTTCACGTCTCAGCCTCGGGCGACCGCCTTGTCCTGGTCTCCCGGGGCAACGTCTTCGTCGCCCCCGCGGCGGACGGCCGCTGGGTCCGGGTCAGCCGCAAGGCCGGCGTCCGGGCCCGCGAAGCGCGTTTCCTCGGCGACGGCAAGAGCCTCATGGTCCTCACCGATGAGACGGGCGAATGGGAATTCCACCGCTTCGCGGCCGACGGTCTCGGCCCGGCGGAGCAGATGACGACGGGGGCCAAGGTCCTGCGTTTCGACGGCCTCCCTTCGCCCGACGGAAAATGGCTCGCCTTCGCCGACAAGGACTACCAGCTCTGGCTCTTCAACGTCGGCAAGAAGGCCCTGACCCGGATCGCCGTGTCAGGCAACGGCATGTTCGGCGACCTGGCCTGGTCCCCCGACAGCCGCTGGCTGGCCTATACCCAGAACGCCGACAACCAGTTCAGCCAGACCATGCTTCTCGAAGCGGAGACCGGCCGGACGTCGGAGCTCACCAACGACCGTGTCGATTCCTACAGCCCGGCCTGGAGCCCGGACGGGAAGTGGCTCTATTTCCTGTCCGACCGCTGGTTCCGGAGCGCCGTGGGCAGCCCCTGGGGGCCGCGTCAGCCCGAGCCCTACTTCGATAAGACGACCAAGATCTACGCCATGGCCCTGACGGCCAAGGAAACGTTCCCCTTCGCCCCGGCGACGGAACTTCAGCCGGCGGCGAAAGTCGGCGGGGACGAGAAGGAGGCCAAGGAAGCAGAGGCCAAGACGGGAGCGGCGGCCGGGAAGCCAGTCAAGGAAGCGGTCAAACCGGCGCCCATTGTTACGATCGACCTTCCCGGCATCCAGGAGCGGGTCTTCGAAGTCCCGCTTCCCGCGAGCGTCTATTCCGGGCTCGCGGTCGGCGAAAAAACCCTCTACTTCATAGACCGCGAATCGAACGCCGCCGGCCGGCCCAAGCTCCAGGCCCTCGAGGTCAAGAACCGCAACGTCCAGGCCAAGACCCTCCTCGAGGACGTCCGAGATTTCGAACTCTCGGCCGATGGGAAGAAGATCCTCGTTCGCAAGGACAACGATCTCTTTATCATCGACGCCGGAACGGCCCAGCCGACCCAACAGACGCTCGCCGAGCGACGCATCGACCTTTCCCGGTGGTCGTTTTCCATCGACCCGCGCGAGGAATGGCGGCAGATGTTCGTCGACGCCTGGCGGATGGAGCGCGACTATTTCTACGACCGCAACCTCCACAACGTCGACTACCAGGGGCTCCTGGAGCGGCACCGTCCCTTCGTGGAACGGGTCAGCGACCGCGCCGAGCTCAACGACCTCCTGGCCCATCTCGTCGGCGAGCTCTCGGCCCTGCACACGTTCGTTCGGGGCGGCGACCTGAGGCAGCCCGGCAACAGCGTCGCGCCTGGTTCGCTCGGGGCGCGTCTCATCCGGGATGAGGCTAAGGGCGGCTATCGGATCGCGCACATTTACCGGGCCGACCCCGAGTATCCCGAGCGCATGTCGCCCTTGGGAAAACCGATGTCGGAGATCCGCGAGGGCGACATCATCGCGACGGTCAACGGCAGCCCGACGCTCAGCGTCCCCGACCCGTCGCTTCTCCTGCGGAATACGGCCGGTCAGCAGGTGCTCCTCGAAGTCAAACCGGCGGCCGGGGGGGCGGGCCGGAAAGAGATCGTCTTCCCCATCACGCCGGGCGCCGAGTCCGACCTCCGTTACGCGGAGTGGGAGTACGCGCGCCGTTTCGAGGTCGAGAAGGCGGGTAAGGGTGAGCTCGGCTACGTCCACCTGCGGGCCATGAGCGGCGACAACTACACGGAGTGGGTCAAGAATTTCTACCCGGTGTTCGACCGCAAGGGCTTGATCATCGACGTCCGTCACAACCGCGGCGGAAATATCGACTCCTGGATCCTGGAGAAGCTGCTGCGGCGGGCCTGGTTCTACTGGCAGGACCGGGTGGGCAACCCGACCTGGAACATGCAATACGCTTTCCGCGGCCACATGGTCGTCCTCTGCGACGAATACACCGCCTCCGACGGCGAGGCCTTCAGCGAGGGCTTCCGCCGCCTGGGCCTAGGCAAGGTCATCGGGACGAGGACCTGGGGCGGCGAGATCTGGCTGAGCTCGTCCAACGTCCTCGTCGACCGCGGGCTCGCCTCGGCGGCCGAGACGGGCGTCTACGGACCCGAGGGCGTGTGGCTCATCGAGGGCCACGGCGTCGACCCGGACATCGTCGTCGATAACATGCCGCACGCGACGTTCCAGGGAAAGGATGCTCAGCTCGAGGCGGCCGTCAAGCACCTCCAGGAGCTCATCGCCAAGGACCCGGTGGAGGTCCCCAAGCATCCGCCCTATCCGGACAAGAAGAAGTAGGAAAGAAAAGCCAGCGGCGGTCTTAGCGCCTCCGTCCCTTGGCCAGTTCGGTCAGGATCTTTACGGCCTCGGCGCCGCCCGCGTCACCGATCGCCGCCACGGCTTCTTTGCGGACCGCAGCCTCGGGGTGAGTCCTGACCAGGCTGATGAGATAGGGAAGCCCGCTTCGACTTGGGAGGTCTGCGAGGGCGTGGATCGCCTCTTCCTGGATTTCCTGGTCCTTGTCGCCGGTCGCGATTTTTTCTAACACCTTGACCGTCGCAGACGTGGCCTTCTCCGCCAGCCCACGCACGGCCTCACTGCGAATTTGGCGATCCGCACCGTTGAGGGCGAACGAGATCAACGCCTCAGCGGCCGCCGGTAACTCCATCTCGACCAGGCCGCCAACGGCACGCTCGCGCACTTCGCTGGATAGGTCGGCCTTGATCGTCTTCAATAAGAGCTCGAGCGCCTTAGGCTCGTTCTGCTCGCCCAGACACGCGGCGGCTTCGGCGCGGATCTCCTCACTCTCCTTGCCCGCCAGGATCCGCTCGATGAACGGCACGACGGCGGCGGAGTCCCGGTGCAGGCCGATGGCCCAGAGGATGGAGCGCCTGTCCTCCTCGGCGGCGGCCTTAACGTAAAGCGGAATAAGGTAAGCCAGGCTCTCGGAATCCGCCGCCATCCCCACCCAAACGAAGGGCAGCTCCTCGAAATCGAACGGCAGGTTGAGATTGCTCACCCTGATGTCGGCCGGGAACTCTGACTCCATTGCGGTTAAACGGACCAGGATGCCGATCTCCCTCATCACGAGACGCTCAGGCTCGTCTTCCCTCTGCTTGGCGGCAAAGGAGCGCGCCGCGGCGGGCATCGACGCCGCCGTCCCGCGCGCCGCCTGGTCGTTGGCGATTTTCTTCTCGAGGGGCGTCTTCCTGCCGTTAATGAGGTCGTCCAGGGTGAGGCGCATTTCCGGGCCGCCCCAAGGATACCAGCCCATCGACGAATGTTCTCCCATGAGACGGCGGATCCCGAACCCGAGCCAGAATCCCCTGTCCCAGCGATTCGCCTTCGCTTCGCCGCGCGCCCAGGCCACGCGGTCCGCGATCGGCCCGGATGGCTGGGGATGAATGAACGTCTGGCCGGCGTCCGAGTCCGGGGCCCGCCCGGGCGGAACGGTCATTGTCTCCGGGGCAGTGATTCTCGCCCTGCTCATCGATCTCGCCGGCGCCCCGACGGCGACTAGACAAAGACAGGCCAGCGCCGGCCAGATCGCCCCTGAATGCTTCTTATGATCCATATCCGTCCCGATCTTCAGCCTCGCGGCCGGCCGCGCCCTTTTTTCCCTTGAGTAAATCCAGGAGGGCCTGACGCGCCTTGGGCGTCTTGATATCGCCGAGCGCCGAGACTGCGGCCGTCCTCACCTCGAGTTCGGGGTCGGTCTTGGCCGCGTCGAGAAGGAAGGGAACCGCTTCGTCGCTCTCCGAGCTTCCGAGGGTGTCGACGATCTTTTCCCGCCAACTGCTGTCCTTCTCCTCTTTGAGGAACTTGCCTAGCGCCTTGATCGCGGCCGGATCTTGCTTATCGGCCATCGCCTCGAGCGCAGCTTCCCTGGCTTCGGGGTATTTGGCCCGCCGATAGATGTCGCCAAGAACCGCGGCTTTGTCGAGATCCTCGATCTCCGCCAAGGCGCTCGTGGCTTCCCGGGCGAGCTCTTCGTTCGCCCCGGCCACAGCCACCGCGGCGAGAGCTGCCTCGGCCTCAGCCCCCCCGACCCTAGCGATCGCCTCCAACACCTGCTCTTGGACTTGGGCGTCCTTGGCCGCGGACAGGATCTCTTTAAGGTGCGTCAGGCTCTCCGGCGTTCTGTTCTCGGCGATCATCATCGTTGCCGTGCTGCGGATCTCCGGGTCTGGGTCGTTAAGGGCCAGCTCTCGCAGGAGTTGGCCGGTCAGGCCGGCCGCCGGCTTATCACGGTCCGCCAGGGAATTGAGTGCTCGGCGCCTGACTTCAGCGTTCTTGGCGTCTTTGACGATCTGAATAAGGGCTTCCTCACAGCCCGGCTGGTCCATATCGCCAAGGCCGTCGACGGCCAGTCGCGCCAGCTCAGGGTTTGTGCCGGACAGAGCCATCTGTTTGAAGAAGGCGACAAGGCTCGGATCTTCAAAATCTTCCAGGGCCTTAAGCGCCGTGCGGCGCAGCGGAAGCTCGGCGGCGTTGAGGGCCGCGTCCTTGAGGACCGGGACCGCCTCGGCCTGGCGGGTCTCACCGAGGGCCGCCAAGGCGCGGCGACGGAGCTCGGGCGAGCCGTCGGTCTTGGAGATCTCGACGAGCTTCTGTAGAGCTCTGGGGTTTTCGAACCCGCCCAAGACATGGATGATCCGGGAGCGGAGCTTCCCGTCCTGGCTCTGGCCGTAAAGGTCGAGAAGACTCTGGAGGGCGTTCTCGTCGCCGACATCGCGCAAAGCCTCAAGGGCGGCGATCGCGACCTCCTCGTCGCTCGTCTTGTCCATGGCCTTGACGATGGCCTGGTATTCGGGCTTGCCCCGGTCGGCCAGCTCCTCGGCGATCTCGATCATCCTTGTCCGGGCGTCGTCGGCCCATTCGCTCGTGGGATAGGCAGAGATGAACTCTTGGTAGCACTTGAACACCGTGGCCCGCGAGCCGTCGTTTTCCTCGAGGACATAACATTTCCAGAAGCGGGCGTCGTCGGCCCAAGGGCTCTTGGGATAAGCGCTGAGGAATTCGTCCAGGGCCTTGCCCGCCTCTTCCCACTCCTCCTCCATGATCAGGCTGTAGACGGCCTGGAACTTACGGGCGTCCTCGGTCTGGGGATCGGCGGGGGCGAAGGGCATATCATCGAGAGAGGAGCGACCAAGCGGAGACGCGGCAAGAGGAGCGATGGCCGCGGCGCCGGAAAGGCGGGGGACAGGAATTGCGGCGACAACCGGCCGGAGGGTCGCCGCGAGATGGGCGCGAGGCGGGCGAATTGTCCGCTCAGGAGGAGTCGCCTGCGCCTGTGAAGCGGACAAGGCGGCGGGGCCTAGCACCAACAAGGCTGCGAGCCCGACCTTGAGCACGGCCCTTGTCCCGATGAGCTTCGTTCTTTCTCTCATGTTTATTCTCCTTGACGTCATGGGTTGTATTTCAAGCCTTTGCGGCTGTTTTGACGTTCGCCTGGTTGCGGTTCTCGCCCCATGGTCCCGGCGACTGCCCGACGATGGACTTCCCTGCCGAGCGGCGGACCACGTTCAGGTCGATCTTGAAGAGGATGTCCCTGCTCTCGACCCCTGCTTTGATGATCTCGACGGCCGAGGGGCCCGCGTCCGACTTGAGGTTGGCGATCTGGAGGAGAATCGTTTCCAGGTCCGAAATGAGTCGCTCGAGGCGGCGGTCCGAGTTGCGGAACTCCTTCTTCAGGACCGTGGCCTCTTTCACCAGCTCTTCTGACGTCTTCTTCTGGAGCGGCAGATTAAGACTGAAGACGTCCTCGGCTCGAGGGTCGGAGTTGACGACCGCGAGCAGGAGCACCCTGGAGCGTTTGAGGTAGCGGGAGGCCCGTACGGCGAGGGGCGATGCGGCCGGGCCGGTTTCAAGCACGGGCTGTCCGCCCGGAGCGGGTTTTGACGGCATGACGCGGGTTAAGAGGGGGGGCTCAGCCGGCGGACGTAACAAGTTCCGGCCGACGAAGATCCCGAGAGTGAGGAATACCATGGCTGCGGCCGCGCCATAGGCCCAGCGCGGGACCGAGAACGCGCGGCGCCGTCTGAGCGGTACACCTGCCGGATGGCCCTTCTTCCCTGCCTGGGCGCCGTCCGGTTCTTCCATTTCATGCGCCATCCGCCCCTCGAGACGATCCCAATAATCCTCCCAGAATTGCGGGCTTCGATCAGGGGCGGGCCTGGCATCCATCTTCCGGACGGTTACGGCCATTCCCGAGTAAACGTCGGAGCATCTTTCGCAGACGGCGAGGTGGCGGTCCAGCTTCTCGCGGGTTTTTATGTCCAAGTCCCCGTAGATGGCTTCGGGAATCCGATTTCGCCAATAGCGACATCTTTTCATGGCCTGTCTCCCGTGTCCAAACAAGTCTCGGCGTCGGCCAGCTCCTTCTGGAGCTTCCGGAGCGAGCGGAAGAGATAGCATTTCGCCGTGCCCAGGCTGACACCCAAGGTCTGGGCGATCTCCTTAACCTTGAGGTCGTGATAATGACGGAGGATGAAGGCCGCCCGCTCCCGCTCCGTGACCTTGGTTAAGGCCTCGTCGATCCGGCTGCGCAGGCAAGCGGCCTCGGCCGCCTTTTCAGGGCCTGGGGCAGGGTCGCGAGGCCCGTCGAAATGCGGCTCAGAGGCGAGCGACGGCAGCGCCTCCCTGGGATAAAAAGGCCTTTTCCGGATGTGATCGAGCGCGGTGTTGTAAACGATCCGGTAGAGCCAAGCATTCAGCCCGCGGCCCGGTTTGATCGTCCCGATGGACCTGTGGACTTTCATGAAGGAGGCCTGGGAGATGTCCTCCGCATCGGCGTGATTTCGCGTCATCTCATAAGCCAGCCCGTAAACCTTTCTCTTATAGGCCTCGACGAACTCCCGGAAGGCAGAGGGGTCGCCGGCGATCAGACGGTCCGCCCAGCGGGCCTCGTCCTTACGACTCATCTCGGCTCCGCAGTAGAGACGTGCGGGGGGCGCAGAAAGATGGCAAACGGCCCTAAAATGGCCTTCCTGAGGACGACCAGTCCGTGCGGCTGAGATATTATTTGTATATTCCTTGGCGCGGCCCGAATGAGAAAAGGACAACGGCGTCCTTATCATGCTTGTAAATCAGGCGATGGGCCTGTCCGCGAACCGCGAAGCGGAACGCGCGGAGGTCCCGAAACTCGCCCTTGAGCTTTTTTCCCGCTTCCGGATTCTCGAGAACTTGAAGGACCGCATCCTTGAGCGCGTCTCGCTCTTCTTCGTCCTTCAGCTTTTTCCGGAGCTTCTGGAACTTGGCGGTTTCAAGGAGTCGCATCAGATAGACCGCGGGTCGAGCTCGCTCGTGCGTCCCTCTTCGTACTCGGCCTTGGCTTCCAGGATGTCCTTGATCTCCTGGATGGTCAGCTCGGGATTCTCGACGGCAAGCAGGCCAATCCTCGCGGCATAGCGGAGGGCACCGGAGAAATCCCGGGCCTCTTTTCTGGCAAATAGGTCGATATCCCTGGCTAGTTTGTCATCCATCACAACTGTTTTTCTTACCATTTCATACTCCAACATATTTTATATGTTTTTATCATACTATTGTCAAGCACTAGTTGCCCGAGAGGGAACTCGCTCCGCGTTCTCTGGTTGACGGCCGAAGCACGGAGACATAGAATTAGCCCGAAAACACGGGGGCTTTCGATTTCCGATCGCCTCCCTCCGCCGGAGGGTATTCATGCGCAAGCTCGGACAAATCCCAGTGATGGTCGCCATCACCACGCTATTGGGAATCGCATTTTCGCCTCTTCCCGCACGCCCGGAAACGGTCGGATACGGACATCTCGTCCAGAACGGCCCACCGTGTGCCGTCTGGTGGGCCGAGGGGGCCTACAAGGTCATGAAGGACGACCCGGTCCCTGCGGCTAAGGGCGGGGTCATTAAGCTCGCCGCGGCGAGAAACGAGTACGAGCCGTTCCTTCTCGTGCTCAGGCCGGAGGCGCGCTTGGGCGAAGTTAGGGTCGTTGCCGGTCCGCTCACCGACGAAAATGGCGGGACGATCAGCGCTACGGAAATTTCCGTCTGCCACGTCGGATATGTCAACGTCACGACGCCAACGGATGCGCTGGGGACGGCCGGCTGGTGGCCCGATCCTCTTCCGCCCTATGACGGGCCTTTCACGGCACCTGCTGGGGAGAATCACCCGCTCTGGATCACGGTCCGAGTCCCGAAGGATAGTCCGGCAGGTATCTATAAGGGCGAGATCACGCTCGCGGCGGAGGGCTGGTCGTGTCGCGTCCCTGTCGAGCTCCGCGTTTGGGGCTTCACTCTTCCGGACAAGGCCTCCGTGCGCTCTTCGTTCGGACTGCCCTCCGGCGACATCAAAGCCTACCACAACCTCGAGACTCGCGAGGAGCTCGAAAAAGTCGTCGACCTCTATTATCAAAACATGCGCGAGCACCGCGTCGCGCCGACCTCGCCCTTCGAGCTCTACCCGATGAAGGCCGCGACGAGCGGCGTTTTTTGGAAAGGCGGCGAGTTCGTCACCGAGGGCGTCCACGGCGGACGCCGGGCGCTTAAGGTCACGGATGACACGGTGGAGCGAAACGTCGCCGCCGAGTACGAATCAACGGTTCCCGTCGATAAGCACACGCCTCTCAGGCTGTCGTTCTGGGCCCGGACCGCGGAGGCCGGCCAGCGCTACACGGTCCTCTGTGAATTCACGACACCGGAGGGCGCTTGGATCCCCGCCGCGAACCTGCTCCGGGTTTTCGAAGGTGTCACGGACTGGAAACAGGAAACGGTCGAATTCCCCCAGCTCCCGGCCGAGGCTTCCGGACTGCGCCTCAGCCTCTTCCCGGCGTTCCGCGACAACACCGAGACCACAAAAGGAACCGCCTGGTTCGACGACATCGTCCTTCAAGCCGCGCCGAAGGGTCCGGAGGCTCGGATCGACAGCCTCCTCGCCGGCGGCGACTTCGAGATGCCGGTCGAAGGGATGAAAGTTTCTATTGATTTCACGGACTTCGACAGGGGCGCCCGCCGCTACCTAGACGAGTTCGGCTTCAACGCCTACGACCTTCCTCTCGAGGGTTTGGGCACGGGTTCCTTCTACGACCGCACGGCGGGGACATTCGCCGGCTTCCGTCAGGGCACGCCCGAATACGATAATCTGCTCAGCCAGTATCTCCGCCAGGTCGAGGACCACCTGGCCAGGAACGGCTGGCTCGGCCGCGAGTATATCTACTGGTTCGACGAGCCCGACCCCAAGGACTATCCCTTCGTCCGCGAGGGCATGCTCAACATCCGGAAGAACGCGCCGCGCCTGACCCGTTTCATCACCGAACACCAGCCGGGCCCCGAGATCATGGACGTCTCGGAGATCGGCTGCACGATCTTTAACCGCGTCGATCCCAAGGCCGTGGCCGAGCTCGCTCCGAAGGGCCGGGAGTTCTGGTCCTACCTCTGCACCGGACCGAAAAGCCCCTGGGTAACCCTGTTCATCGACCATCCCGCGGTCAACCTGCGGATGTGGTTGTGGATGACCTACAAATGGGGGCTCAAGGGCATCCTCGTCTGGCGAGCCGACTACTGGTCGAGCCCAACCCTTTTCCCACCGGGCGTCCTCCAGAACCCGTGGGCCGACCCGATGTCCTACACCGTCGGCTACGGCGTGCCCTTCGGCCAGGTCAATCACTGGGGCAATGGCGACGGCCGCTTCCTTTACCCGCCCAACCGCGACCCCGGGAAGGATAAAACTAAGTATCTCGTCGGACCCATCAACTCCGTCCGCTGGGAGATCATGCGCGAAGGGATCGAGGATTACGAGTACTTCGTCCTGCTCGAGCGGGCGGTTAAGGAGCCAAAGGGGAAAACCAAGAATAAGGGGATCATCGGCGAGGCGGCCAAGCTTCTCGACTTCCCGGCTAAGCTCTTCACGAGCGGCACCGAATATACCAAGGACCCGCTGGACCTGCTGCGCTATCGGACGAGAGTCGCGGAAATGATCGAAAAGCTGACAGCCCGCTGACATCGCAGGCTCAAGACCGGTCCCTTGGGGATGATCACATCACCAAGGTCGTGAAAGACAGCTCATCGTGCTGGGGCGGCGGCTCGTCGTCGCCAAGGCCGTCCTCGACGAAGATGCTGATGACGTCGCGGAGGTTGGCCAGCGCCGCCTCGTAGGTCGCGCCCCAGGCCCGGCAGTCCGGAAATTCCGGACAGCAGGCGACCCAACCCTCCCCATCCCGGATGACATATACGGAAAATCGGTATCCGCTCATGATCGACCTCCTAGCGAATTCTGGTGGCACGCACCTCATTCAAGAGGATTAGCGTGAGAAAACTCATCAGAACGACCTCAGGAAGGCGCAATCGGTGATCTTGGCGATCCCCTCGCCGTCCTTCCGGACCTCGCCGCGCAGGAAACAGACCGGCGGAGTCCCGTACGTGACGCAGCGGGTCTCGCCGATGCCCTCAAGAAGGCCCGTTTCGTCTTCGAAGAGATAAAAATACTTCGCGCCGCCACTGTTCCCGTTGCCCGGATCCGGCCGCGCGTCGTCTCCGCCGCCGTGGCCGTTGCCGCTCCGCATCATGCCGTAGGTCTCCCTCTGCCGGGCATCGACCACCCGGACGACGAGCTCGACCATCGTCCCGGCGCAGTCCCTGAGGTCCTTGACCCGAAGCGCCGGCCTTTTCCCCTCGTAGAGGTCGAGCTCGTCCCCCTCCGGCAGGAAGCCGAGCGATTCGTAGAGCATGCGCCGTTTCTCGTCCGCGGCGATGTCGGCGACCTCCTCCATGTGCTCGAGGCCCTGGAAGTAGCGGAGGACCTGGCGCGTCCGCCGCGGCTCGAGGGAATCGAAGACGCCGGCCCGGATGAGCGCGAGGAGCTCGGCCTTGCCCGGCTTCGTCCGGGCCAGGAAGTCCTCGACCGAGGCGTACTCGCCGCCCGCCTTCCGCTCCTCGAGGACGCGCTCGATCGTCTTCGTCCCCAGCCTCTTGATCGACGTCAAGCCGACGCGGATGGCGACGGGTCCGCCGCCCGAGCCGTTCCCTCCGTTCCCCGTTCCGTTCTCGACCTCGAAGCCGGGTCCGCTGCGGTTCGCGTCCGGCCCCAGGATGCGGATGCCGTTCCTCTTGGCCTCGGCGATGTACTCGGCGAGGTCGTAATAGCCGCCGCCGGCGTTGAGCACGGCCGCGAAGTAGGGCCCGGGGTGACGGACCTTGAGGTAGACGGCCTGGTAGGCCATGTGGGCGTACGAGGCGCTGTGGGCCTTGTTGAAGGAGTAGGAGGAGAACTTCTCCAGGGTCTTCCACAGCCGCTCGACCTCGGCCGCCGCGTAGCCGCGCTCCCCGGCCTCGCGGACGAACTTGGCCCGAAGCGTTGGGTCACCGCCCTTGCCCTTCCGCAAGCTCCGCCGCAGGAGGTCGCCCTCCTCCGGAGGCATGCCGGCCACCCGCTCGGCGACCTGCATGACCTGCTCCTCGTAGAGGAGGATGCCGCCGGTCTCGGGCAGGATGCGGGCCAGGAAGGCGTCCGCCACAGGTGTCCCCGCCCCCCGGCCGCTCCGCCGCCGCAGGAGCGCCTCCTTCATCCCGCTCTCGGTCGGCCCCGGCCGGACCAGGGCCAGGGCCTGGGTGATCTCGTGGATGTCGGCCGGCTTCATCCGTCGCAGGAGGTTCATCATGGCCGGGCTCTCGACCTGGAAACAGCCGACCGTCCGGGCGGCGCGGAGGGCCGCGTACGTCCCGGCGTCTCCCGGCGGGAGCGCCTTCAGCTTCAGCTTCTCTTTTGTCTCCGAGATCGCGGCGAGGCCCCGCACCGAGAGGAGGTCGAGCTTGATCAGCCGGAGGTCCTCGACCGCGTCCTTGTCAAAATGGGTCATGCGCAGGCCCTTGGCCGAGGTCTCGAGGGGCAGGTACCGCTCGACCGGCGCCGGCGTCAGGATGACGCCGCCGACGTGGAGCGAGGTCTCATGGTAGACGTCCTGGAGCTCGGCGGCGAGCTTCCAGACGTCGAGGCGGCCCGGGGCGGGCGCGGCCCGCCGCAGATAGAACGGCTCCGCGAAATACGGGACGCGCTTCGAGAGCCCCCGTGCCTCCTCGGGCGGAACGCCGAAGGCCCGGAGCGTCTCGTAGAGGGCCGAGCGGGCCCCGAAGTTCTTCAGGCTGCAGACGAAGGCCGCGCCCGTATTCCCGGCGCCGTACCGCTTGAGGACGTAGGCCAGGACCTCGTCGCGGCGCCGCGAATCGAAGTCGATGTCGATGTCGGGCGGGTCGGGCCGGCCGCGGTTGAGGAAGCGCTCGAAATAGAGGTCGAACTCCATAGGATTGACGTGGGACACGCCGAGGAGCCAGGCCAGGAAGGACGAGGCCCCCGACCCCCGCAAATTGTGGAGGATGCCGCGGCCACGGGCGAACTCGACGATGTCGTGGACGGCGAGAAAGTAGGGGCCGAAGCCGGATTGCTCAACGCCGGCCAGCTCGCGGCGGGCCCGCTGGCGCTCCTTCCAAGTCAGATTCTTCGCGGCCGCGAGGCGCTCCGTGACGACGTCGCGGAGGGTCCGGGGGAAGAGGTCGGTCGGAAGGTTGGGGATGACGTCCTCGAAGACGAACTCGCACTTTTCGGCGACCTCGGCCGTCCGGGCCAGGACGTCTTTGACACCGTCACCGAAGCGGCGTACGGCGAGCGCCTCCTGGTCCGGCCCAAAAAGCCGGACCTTCGCCAGGAGTCGGTCGCGCTCCGGCGGGTAGGGGATCTTTTTCTCGATGGCGTGGAGGAGGACGAGGCGCTCGGGGCTCGTCAGGTACTTGACCGGGTTCGCCCAGACGACGGGCAGGCCAGCGAGGGAATCGGGGACATGTTCCAATTTTGAAAAAATTGGTACGTGTCCCCCGGATTCCCGTACGTGTCCCCCAGATTCCAGCAGCCGATTGAAGTTCGCGAAATCGGCTCCGATGTAAAAATCTCCCGGCGCGACTTTTCCGCGGAGGTCGTCGAGCATCGCCACCGCATCTCCCCCGCTTCCGTCCGGAATATAGATCACGACGAGGCCGGACGCGTCGCGGACCTCCTTGCGGTTGAAGATCTCCATCAGGTTCGAGTAACCCTCGCGCGTCTTGACCAGGAAGACGAACCGCCGGCCGACGCACTCGAGCTCACACCCGAAGAGCGGCTTGAAGCCGCCGGCCGCCGCGACCCGCTTCCACTTGCCCCAGCCGTAGATGTTGCCCACATCCGCCAGGGCCGCGGCCGGGAGCCGCTGCCGCCCGGCCCACTCCGCCGCCTCCTCGAGCGTGACGCTCCCCTTCCCCCGGCTGTACACGGAATGAAGGCGGAGCGGGACGAACATGCTTTCACTTCGTCAGGGACGCCGTCTTCAGGACGTAACCCCGCCGCGGCTCGAAGGCGTAGACGGCGTCGAGCATCTTCTCCCGGGCCGTCAGCACCGAGCCGAAGCCGTACTTGTCGCGGACCTGGTCGAGGGCCCGGCCCAGCCTCTCCGGCCGCTCCGAGTAGGGCTCGAAGAGCGACAGGGGCCGGACGCGGACGAGGTCCGACACCTTGACCCCGACGAGGCGCAGGGCCAGCCGCGAGCCGGAGAAAAGCTCAAGGAACAGCTCCTCGGCGATCTTGTAGATCTTGCCCATATCCTGGAGCGGCGACAGGACGAGGCGGCGTTTGATCTCGGTCTTGAAGTCGGCATAGCGGGCCTTGACCTCGATGACGTGGGCGTAGAGGCGGTCCTCCCGCAGGGCCAGGGTCAGCCGGTCGCAGAGATAGGCGAGGTGGGCCAGGAGCAGGTGCCTGTCCCAGAGGTCCTCGAGGAAGGTCGTCTCGCGCGACACGGACTTGGGCAGGGTCCGCGTGACGAGCGGCCGGCTGTCGATGCCGCGCGATTGGAGATAGATGTCGTCCCCGCCCTGGCCGAAGAGCGTGTGGAGGGTCGTCCGCGGCAGCTCCCACAGCTCGCCGATCTTGTGGATGTTCATCAGGCGGAGGACGACCTGGGCCTTGGGGCCGATGCCGGGCAGGGCCTCGATGCCGAGGTCGCGGAGGTAGGTCTCTTCCTCGCCCTCGCGGATCTCGAAAAAGCCGGCCGGCTTGGCCCGGCGGGTGGCCAGCTTGGCCAGGATCTTGTTCGGGGCGGCGCCGACCGAGACGGTGACCCCGATCTCGCGCTCGACTTGCCGCTTGATCTCCCGGGCCGCCGCCGGGAACGAGGGATAGATGTGTCCGCAGCGGGTGAGTTCGAGGTAGGCCTCGTCGAGGGAGGCTTCCTCGGTGTCGGGCGTCGCGGCGTGGAGGACGCGGAAGAAGCGCTCCGAGAAGGCCTGGTAGACCTGGTAGTTGCCGCGGACGAAGACGCCCTCGGGGCAGAGCTGATAGCACTTGCGCAGCGGCATGCCGGAGTGGACGCCGAACTTGCGGGCCTCGTAGGAGCAGGTCGAGGCCACGCCGCGCTCGTGGGACAGGCCGCCGACGATGACCGGCTTGCCTTGGAGTGACGGGTCGAGGAGGACCTCGACGGCGGCGAAGAAGGCGTCGATGTCGACGTGGACGATATAGCGGCGGGGCACGGGATCCGTCCCGTTCAGTACTTTCTCATGACGCCGATGACCCGGCCCAGGATCCTCGCGGACGGGGCCTCGATCGGCTGAAAGGCCGGGTTCTCCGGGACGAGAAAAATCTGTCCGTTCGTCCGCCGCAGCCGCTTCAGGGTGACCGATCCGTCCTCGAGCAGGGCCACGACCATCTCGCCCGAGTTGGCCAGGTTGGTCCGCTCGAGCAGGACGTGGTCACCGTCGTCGATGTAGGCGTCGATCATGCTCTTGCCGTCGACCCGGATGCAGAAGACGTTGCCCCGGCGGCGGCCGACCATCCAGCCCGGGACATCCATGGCCTCGCCCGAGACGTCGAACGACTCGCGCGGCCCGCCCGCCGGGACGAGCCCGGCCATCGGCACCCGGACCTGGCTTTCGAGGAGGGCCGGCAGCCCCGCCACGCGGATCTCGGCGCCCTCACGGGTGATGTACCCCTTCCGCTCCAGGCTCTGGAGGTGCTTGAGGACGGCCGAGGGGCTGGGGATTCCGAGGGCCGACCCCAGTTGACGGATGGTCGGGGCGTAGCCGTGCCCCAGGATGAAGTCTTCGACGGCCTTGAGGACCGTGGCCTGCCTGAGGGTCAGTTCGCGTCTCAATGTGTTTACCATTTTGTTCACCTTTTATAAGATAATGCGGCAAAGGGCGCTTGTCAAGGGGGAATTCAGGGAATTTCGGCGAGCCCGGATAATCCGCGATATTGGGTTGTTCTTGTTCCTAAGCCTTTTTACGGCCTTTCTGATCCCTTCGCCCAGAATCAGGCGGGAGCGCTTTTCGTTTCTTTGCTTTGCCCTCTATCATCCTGGCCGTCTCATCAAATCCATCATCCGCTATCGCCTCCCGCCGGGCTTCATCATCAAGTCGCAGTTTGTTGAATTTCTCATATTCGTCGAGCGCGAGCGCCTGGGCCACTTCCATCGAGACCTTTCCCGAATGCTCAAGGATTTCGCGCTCATTGAACTTTAAAAAGGCATCGAGCCTAGCGCGCCAGTCTTGCATATATAGCGGCCGCCGGCGGCGTGCCTGATCCTCGGCGTGGTCGAGATACATGACGACGATGCGGTTGAGCTCGGAAATCTCATCGGCCGTGAGGTAGTTCTTCGCCACCGCCACGTCGGTTCTGCGCACCTTGCCGCCCTTCCAGCTTGTCAAGCCCATGTTCGGTTTCTCAGCGTTAGCCCGCTCTGAGATGAGTTCGGCCGCGGTTTTCCCCGCGATTGCCCAGTGGAGCTTGTTCTGGACGATGCTGAAAAATTCCAGTGTCTGCTCGGCTTTAGGATCATAGTCGATTGAGAGGGTATAAAGGTCGCGGATTTTCTGATAAAACCGCTTCTCTGAAGCGCGAATATCTCGTATTCGCTCCAGAAGCTCATCGAAATAATCGGCCCCGAGGACTCGGCCCTCCTTGAGCCTCTTGTCGTCCATCGTGAAACCCTTGACGAGATACTCGCGAAGTCTCTCAGTGGCCCACCGTCGGAACTGGACACCCCGGTGAGACCTGACTCGGTAGCCGACAGCTAGGATCATATCGAGGTTATAGAACTCGATCGGCCGAGTAATCTTCCGGCTCCCTTCGGTTTGAACTGTCAAGTAGTGCTTGACAGTTGCCTCCCGCGCTAATTCCCCTTCCCCATAAATGTTCTGGATATGAAGGCTTACATTCTGCTTGGTCGTTTGGTAGAGTTCGACCATACCGGACTGAGGCAGCCAGACCGTGCCGCCCTCCAAACGCACCTGAATGCGGCCCTGACCATCTTCCGTATTGTAGAGGATGATTTCTGAACGATTTCCCGGAGGCACTTCAAGTGCGCGTTTCATTCCTTGAACTTCCCTTCTGTATTTAAAAGGATAAGAAATTCCTTTTTTCGCGTGGCATGGAATCGCCGGCTTCGGTCTCAGAATCAACCCTTCCCTTCATGAAATAAGGATATCCCGGCCCCGGACATGTGTCAAGAACTTGGTCTCGTCCACTACATTAGTGACACGCTGGACTGCGGATGAGTTTTCAGCCAGCCCTGATAGTATTCGGCCGGCGTCAGATAATCAAGCGACTGATGGGGCCGGATATGGTTATAGATCTTATCCCACTCTTCTAGTTGCCTATTATGCTCCTCCATCTTCAGGCCGATATCTTCGACTTCATAAAACTCCTGCCGATGTGTTTTGTTGGCGCTCTCGACATAGCCTTGCAGCTTAGGAGTCCTAGGGGGATGATGAAGAGCCGGATCCCCCGTTCCCGGCAAGCCTGTTCGAAGTGCTTTTTAAACTCCGATGAGCGGTTCGACCAGCACCCCCCGGTCCTTGAGCCGATTCATAACCCGGCCTACCGTCGAGGTCGAGACCCGGATTCCTTCTCTCCTCAAGAGAACGACGAGCTTGTCCTTCCCCCACCGGGGATACTTCGTCCTGAGCTCGAGGATCCGGTCTTCGATCGGGGCCGGGGTCAGGGGCTTCCGGACATGGTGGGGTCGTCGGCTCCAAGCCTCCAGGGTGGTTAAGTCATAGGAATCGAACCGGTTCTTCCAGCGATAGAAGGTCTGGGGAGAGATGCCAAAATGGCGGCAGGTCAACCGGGCATCCTCACATCTTTTGTAACAATCGAACCACCTCAGGCGCTTAGTGGCGTCCTGGGAGATCGTCCCCTGGCGGACCAGGGACCGGATGAACTCCGACCCCGGAATGACTGACCCGTAAATCGTTGATGACTTCAGATACATGGCGACTCCTATCATAGCCCAAGGTGTCACCTATGTATCTGAACGAGAGCAGATGTTTTGACAGATTTAATTCATTGACTTCTCAGTCGGCCATCGGCTAACATTTCGCCCATCGCAAATCCCCGCCACAGGAGGCTGAAAACCATGGACCTTAAGGAAGCCATTTATACCCGCCGATCCATCCGGGCTTATGAGAGCAAGTCCGTCGACCACGACGTGGTCCAGCAGTTGATCGACGCCGCCGTGCAGGCGC
The DNA here is from genome assembly GCA_041479905.1 of Candidatus Aminicenantia bacterium. GTDB lineage: Bacteria > Acidobacteriota > Aminicenantia > Aminicenantales > Saccharicenantaceae > RBG-16-66-30. The sequence goes on along the minus strand of JBGOYY010000018.1, from coordinate 11,443 downwards.
CGTGCGGCATGGGCATCGAGTCTTGGAAGTTCGCCGTCATCCAGGACCGCGCCATCCTGGCCGACCTTTCCAGCCGGACAAAGGCTCATCTGCTCGGAATGATCGACCGGATGCCGCCGCTCGCGAGGTACCGCGAGACGCTCGAGGATCCCAATTTCAACGTCCTTTATGGCGCGCCGGTACTGGTCCTTATCTGTTCCAAACCGAACTCCAGCCCGACCGCCGAGACCGATTGCACGTTGGCCGCGGAAAACCTGATGCTCGCGGCACGCGGCCTCGGCCTAGGCACCTGCTGGATGGGCTTCGTGCGAATGTATCTCGGAACCCCCGATGGCAAGAAGCGTTTCGGCGTCCCGGAAGATCATGCGGTCGTGGCGCCGATCGCAGTCGGCTATCCGGCCGTCGAGTTCACGACCATGAAAAGGACCCCCCCGGAGATGATCTTCTGGAAATAGCCGGCCCTCAGCCGCGTTAAAACGCGGAATCCTCAGTCCGTCGTCGAAATCCTTGTGCAGGCCCGCTTCGTCGTCTGCGCCCAGGCCGGCATATCGGCACAAGGCCCCCGGCCCGGACGAAAAAGTGGTTGACAAAGGGCTTCATACGACGTATTATGACTCACTGGTAGAAAATTGACCGGTGAGTCGAAATCAGAAATGGAGAACGTCTGATGGGAGTGAAAGAGCGTCGCGAACGGGAGGAAGGCGCCCGCCTGGCGGCCATCTTGTCGGCGGCCGAACGGATCTTCGCCGAACAGGGGTACTTCCATGCCCGTATGGACGATATCGCCGAGGCCTCGGAGCTGGCCAAAGGCACCCTCTACTACTACTTCAAGAGCAAAGACGAGATCTTCGTCCATCTCCTGGAGCGGGAAACCCGGAAGGTCCATGAGGAGTTGCAGCGGCGCATCTCCGGGCGGGAGTCGTTCCTGGAAATTCTCGAAGTATGGATCGAGTTCTATCTCGAGTATTTCGAGAACAACCCGGGTTTCCTGCGCATGTTCCTGCCTTGCATGGGCGGCATGATCCGCTTCGAGGACGAATCGGCCCGCCAGCGGCTGATCCAGAATGCCGAGCAATGGCGGTCCCTGCGGGACATGCTCAAAAAGAAGATCGCTCGGGAGCGCGTGCCCTTCAGCCTGGACGAGATTCTCAAATTCCTCAAGACCCTCCAGATCGGCATGGGGGTCAAGCTCCTGGAGGGCGATAAAGCCGACGCCCGGGCGGCCGGCCGGTTCTTTCTCGAAATCATGAAACGAGTCATGGAGGATAAGTCATGAAGCAACGCGTCGCAGCGCTGGGACTGCTGCTGGCCTTGGCCGGCGCCGGGGCGGCGGCCCAAGACAAGATGTCGCTCAAGGAGGCCGTCGACCTGGTCCTGAAGAACAACCAGCAGGTCCAAATTGCCGCTGAAAACGTCGCCGGGGCCGAGTTCAAGATCGGCGAGAACAAGAGCCAGTACCTTCCCCAGCTCAACGTCACCGGGAATTACACCCGGATGAGCCTGTTCGGCGAGTTTTCCATCCCCTTCAACGGGGAGATCATGACCATCAAGTTCGGCACGCCCAACAATTATAACTTCCGGGCCTCGGTCATGGAGCAGGTCTTCAACTGGGGACGCACGGCCCGGACGGTCGACATCAGCAAGTCCGGCCTGGACCTGGCCAACGACGGCGTGGCCCTGACCAAGCACATGCTGTCCTACCAGATCGTCCCCCTGTTCTACGGGACGGTCTTCTTCCGGGAGGCCGACAAGGTCCTGGACGAGACCCTCAAGGCGTACGAAAAAAAGCTGGAGACGGCCAAGCAGCGCTATGACGCCGGCCTGGCTTCGAGCTTCGACGTCAACCTTCTCCAGGTCCAGATCAGCACGGTCCGGGGCCAGCGGCTCGACTTCCTCAACTCCATCGAGAAATTCCGCATCGCCTTCAACACGCTGACCGGCCGCGATCCAAGCGCCGCCTTCGATCCGGACGGCGTCTTCGTCTTCGAACCGGCGGCCTTCAACGCCGAAGCCCTGCTCAGGGAGGCCCTGGAGAACCGGGTCGAGTTCCAACAGTGGCGGCACCAGATCGACCTCAACAAGGCTTCGCTCGAGCTGGCCAAGACCGGAGACAAGCCGACGGTCATGGCCGCCTTCAACTACGAGTTCCGCAACGGGTTCATGCCCGAGATAGACAAGATCAAGGGCAATTGGACGGCCGCTCTGTCCGTGAACTACCCGGTCTTCGACGGCTTCCGCGTCCGGGCCCAGGTGGCCGAGGCCCAGTCCGGTCTGAAAGCGGTGGAGCTGCGCAAGATCGACCTGGAGCGCTCCGTCCACCAGGAGATCCAGACCGCCCTGGCCGATCTGAAGGTCGCCGAGCAGAAGCTGGACATCGAGAAGATCAAGATCAGGCAGGCCGAGGACAGCCTGCACATCGCCGAGGAGCGCTTTCGCAACGGGCTCCTCAGCGCCACCGAACTCATCGACGCCCAGAACGCGGTGGAAAACGCCCGGCTGAACGCCCTGCAGCTCGTCTACGGCCATACCCTGGGCAAATTCACCCTGTATCGTTCCTGCGGGAGGAAAATATGAAAATCGGAAGAATCCTCATCATCCTCATCCTGATCGCCCTGGTCGCTTGGGTAGGCTACCGGGCCAACCAGAACATTCAAGCCAAGAAGCGCGAGGCGGCCAAACCGGCCACGGTGACGATCGTCCCGGTCGAGACCGTGGCGCCCGCCCATCAGGACATCGAGGACAAGATCCATTCCTCGGGTAATCTGCAGGCGGACGCCGAAGTGTCCATCTTTTCCAAGGTCCCGGGCAAGATCGCCAACAATTTTGTCAAAATGGGCAGCGTCGTCTCTCCCGGCCAGGTCGTCAGCGTCGTCAACCGGGACGAGGTGGGCTATGACTATAAACCCTACGAGGTCAAGAGCGATGCCAAGGGCGTTGTCGCCCGCATTCTCCTCAACCCCGGCGCCTCGGTCAATCCCAACTCGCCGATTCTCAACCTGGTCGATCTCGACACCGTCAAGGTCGTGGCCGCGGTCGACGAGAAGAAGATCCGCTTCATCGGGCCGGGCAAGCCGGCGACCGTCACCCTAGAGGCTTTCCCGGGTGAGATATTCGGCGCTCGGGTGACCAACATCAGCCCGATCGCCGACCCCGTGGCCAGGACGATCGACGTCGAGCTGAGCATTTCCAATGCCTCTCATCGCCTCAAGCCCGGGATGTATGCCGAGGTCGAGTGGGTCGAGAGCCGGCGGACATCACTGGTCATTCCCCTCGTCTCCGTCGTCGACAGGGGCGGCCAGAAAGGCGTCTTCACCGCCGGGGACGGCCGGGCCCGCTTGGTCCCGATCACCGTCGGCGCCGTCGCCGGCGATATGATCGAGGTCCTTTCCGGCCTGAAGGGCGACGAGCGCGTCGTCACGACCGGCGCCGGCCAGCTCAACGACCAGGACAAGATCACGATCGTTGAGCGCCCGGCCGCTCGGAAGTAAGGAGCGGCCCCGCCATGAGAATCGCCGATATTTCGATCAAGCAGCCCGTCTTCATCACCATGGTCATCGTGGCCCTGGTGGTGGTCGGCGCGCTGTCGTATTCGCGGCTGGGGGTCGACCTCATGCCCGATATCTCCCTGCCCTACGTGGCCGTGAGCATCGCCAACCCCGGCGTCGGCCCCGAGGAGATGGAGACCCAGGTCACCAAGCCGATCGAGGATGCGCTGAGCACCATCAACGGCATCGACAAGGTCACTTCGACCTCGTCCGAGGGCGTCTCCGTGATCCTGGCCGCCTTCGTCCTGGAAAAGGACGCCCAGTTGGCGGCTACCGAGGTCCGGGAGAAGGTTGCCGCCATACGCAACACCCTGCCCCGGGAGATCATCGAACCCGTCATCAACAAATTTGATCCCTCGGCCGTGCCCATCGTTTCCTTCGCCATCCTGAGCAAGAGCGGGAGGATGAGCCTGCCCCAGGTCCGCCAATTCGTCGACGACACCATCAAGGTCCAGATCCAGCAAGTGGAGGGGGTCGGGGCCGTCGACCTCATCGGCGGCCTGGAGCGCGAAATCCAGGTCGAGGTCAACCTCGACCGCATGAACGCCCAGGGGATTTCCACCGCCCAGGTGACCCAGGCCATCCGCGGGGAGAACCTGAACATGCCGGCCGGCCGGGTCCAAGGCAAGGCCCAGGATTTCCTCATCCGGACCAAGGCCGAGTTCACCGATCTTCCCGAAATGCTGGACATCGTCGTGGCCAATGTCGGCGGCCATCCCGTCTACCTGAAGGACCTGGCCGTGGTCAATGACGCTTTCAAGACCAAGCGGACGATCTCCCGCATCAACGGACAGGAGTGCGTTTCGCTCGTCGTCCAGAAGCAGTCCGGGACGAACACGGTCAAGGTGGCCGACGAGGTCAACAAGATGATCGCGTTCGTCCAGCGGGCCAATCCCGACTTGGATATCCGGCGAACGACGGACACGTCCATCCAGATCAAGGACTCCCGGGACGATGTCCTCAGAACCCTCCTCCTGGGCATCCTCTTCGCCGGGCTGGTCGTTCTTTTCTCCTTCGGCGATCTGCGCAACACGATCATCACCGTGGCCGGTCTGCCCGTCTGTCTCATCGCCGCGTTCGCCGTCATGTCCTTCTTCGGCTATACGATCAATATGATCACCCTGCTGGCCCTCAGTCTGTCCGTCGGCCTGCTCATCGACGACGCGATCGTCGTCCGGGAGAACATCTTCCGCCATATGGACAAGCTGGGACAGGATCCGATGAAGGCGGCCAGCGAGGGAACATCGGAAGTGGGCCTGGCCGTCACGGCCACGACCATGACCATTGTCGCCGTCTTCCTGCCCGTGGCCTTCACCACCGGCATCGCCGGAAAGTTCTTCCGCCAATTCGGGGTGACGGTCGCCGCCGCCGTCCTCATCTCGCTGTTCGAAGCGTTCACCTTCGCCCCCATGCTCTCGGCCCATTTCTTCAAGAAGGCCGAGCGGAACGGGAAGAAGACCCTGTCCTCGCGGCTGGAGCGCCTGGTGTCGCGGGTCTACGAGAAGCTGGGCGACAATTACCGCCCGCTCCTCCGCTGGGCCCTCAACCACCGCAAGACGATGATTTCTATCACGGCCGTCGTCTTCTTCCTCAGCGCCTACCTCTTCACCGTCGTCGGGACCGGCGGCAATCCCCGCGGCGACCGGCCCGAGTTCAACCTCTCGATCCAGACCGCCTCGGGCAGTTCGCTCGACCGCACGGACGTCGTCGTCCAGGCCATCGAAAAAATCCTCCGGGAACAGCCGGAAATCGGGGACCTGGCCACGGTCGTCGGCTCGACCGACGGCTCGTCCGACAACGCCAGCGTAAACGTCAAGCTGAAGATCCCGGCCGGCGAATCGCAGGCCTACCGCGATAAACTCCGTCCCCTTTTGGCCCGGGTCCCCGGAGCGACGATCACCTTCCAGGACGCCTCGTCCATGGGCGGTGCCGCTTTCGCGGCGATGCAGCAACTGCCGATCCAGATCTATCTCAAGGGGACCGACCTGGCCGGCCTCTATGCGGCCGGCGACCAGGTCAAGATGGCCCTGCAGGGCGTCAGCGGCCTGACCGACGTCAACAGCGACAACCGTCCCCCCAAGCCCGAGCTTCAGATCCATATCGACCGCGAACGGGCGGCCCGGCTCGGCACCAGCACCGGGCAGATCGCCGCCGTCATGCGGTCGATCGTCGACGGCGACCTGGCCTCCAAATACCGGGAGGGCGAAAAGCTCTACGACATCCGCGTCCGAGCGACCGAGGACGTCCGTAACAACGTCCAGAGGCTCAGCCGCGCCTACATCCCGCTGCTGCGCGGCGGCGCGATCACCCTGGACCAGGTCGGGAGCCTGCGCGCCGTCAACGGCCCGACCCAGATCCGCCGCTCCAACCGGAGCCGTCAGATCATGATCGCCGCCAACACCCTCAAGGGGCGGGCCTTGAACGAGATCACCCAGAACGTCATGAACGCCCTGGCCAAGATCCCCTATCCCAAAGGGGTCACCTACGAGTTCGGCGGGCAGGTCGAGATGAACCGCAAGATGTTCGCCTCCTTGGGCCTGGCCATGGCCCTGGCCGTCATCTTCGTCTATATGGTCCTGGCCTCGCAGTTCGGGTCCTTCGTCCAGCCGTTCGTCATCATGCTGGCCCTGCCGCTGTCGATCATCGGCGCGGTCCTGGGTCTCCTACTGGCCAACAAGCTCTTCGACATGGTCGCCTTCATCGGATTGATCATGCTCATGGGCCTGGTGACGAAGAATTCCATCCTGCTCGTCGATTTCACCAACGTCCTGCGGCGGCGGGGGATGAAGCGCTTCGAGGCTATCGTCGAGGCCGGCTCAACCCGGCTGCGGCCCATTCTCATGACCACCCTGGCCATGATCCTGGGCATGATTCCCGTCGCCGTCGGCTTCGGGGCGAGCTCGAACTTCCGGGCCGCCATCGGCTATACCATCATCGGCGGACTGATCAGCTCGACCGTCCTGACTCTGGTCGTCGTCCCGGTCGTCTACTCGATCGTCGACGACATCTCGGCCAAGTTCAGCCGGAAAAAGAAAGCGGCCTGAGCGGATTCTCCTGGCCCTCACGCTCCAGGAACAAATGGGAGGGTCCGTCCAGATTAACGCGATTTTTCCTGGCGATATCGGGACGCCGGTTTTTCGGCGATCCGCTTCAGCCGCTTGTCGCTGTCTTTGCGCCGCGTAACGGCCAGGATGACGACCTCGTCACCGCAGATCCTATAGTAGGCGCGGAAGTCGCCGCTCCGCAGCCGGAACAAGGGCGGGTCGAAGCCGGCGAGCTTCTTGATGCGGGACTTCCCGAACGGGATCGGGCGGACTTCGAGATAGGCCTGGATGTCCTTGACGAGCGGGATGGCCGCCGCAGTTTCGAGACTCTCGACATCCCTGGCCGCGGCGGGGCTGAAGATGACCTTAAGCCGCTTTTCCCGCATTCCGCTTTTCGAGCTTCCTGAGCAGTTCGCCCGCCTCGATCCCGCCCAGGCTCAGGTATTCCGAATAAGCTTCTTCGATCTTCGACCGGAACTCCGGGTCGTTCTCGATGAGATAGTCCGCCACGTCCTCTTCCGTGACGTGATGGAGGATCGCCGCCGGCTTTCCATAGGCGGTGATGATGATATCGCCCTTCTCGGATTCCTTCAGAAGGTCCATTGTTCTTTGCTTGAGCTCTTTGACTCCGGCGTAGCGCATCGGTCGCCTCCCCATATTTGTTACACTATAGTGTAACTTATTCATGGCGCCCCTTCAAGGCTTCTTTTCGTTCTCATAAAAGAAGACGCTCGAAAATCGCCTCAGGCTCATCCCGGTCACGGTCTTCCCAAGGAACGGGGCTCGCCAGGCAGAAAAGAGAAATATATATTTTGCTAAACGTCTGGAATCAGCCGGTTAGGGTTGCCCGCCATCGAAACGCCCGGCGGAATCCCGAAAGCCGTGGTATAATAGCTCTGTTCATAAGCAAAGGGAAACCCCAGCTTCAAACACCTGAATGAGTAAAGGAAGGGGCCAGAGGCCCTGATCGGTCACACACTCCTCTCCTTTATGACGTTCTAAGATCTTATTTTCCATCGTCAAAAGGAGACGAGAATGAACATCTACGTAGGCAATCTGGTCAAGACCATCAACGAGAGCGACCTGAGGGAAACCTTCCAGGCGTTCGGCGAAGTGTCGACGACCTCCATCATCAAGGACAAGTTCAGCGGCGAGTCCCGCGGCTTCGGCTTCATCGAGATGCCGAACAAGGACGAGGCCGAAAAGGCCATCGCCATGCTGAACGGCAAGGACCTGAAGGGCCGCACGGCCACGGTCAACGAGGCCAAACCGCGCACGGACTCACCGAGATCCGGCGGTTCCGGCGGCGGCGGGCGGTACTAAGACCCCCGGGATCGTCCGGGGCTGCAAACACGGCTCTACGAAGGGAGCGGCTGGTTCAGCCGCTCCTTTTTTTTTGCTCAGTTGTCGCGACGGAGCTCGAGCCGGTCGAGGCCGTGCTCGTTGAATTCCTTCTCGTACTTCTCGATGAGCGGCCGCTCCCGCTCCATGCCCTTCTCCGCGTAGAGCTCTTCCAGGGCTTTTTCTCCGAATTTTAGGACGTAGTCGCGGTCGGCCATGCGGTAGATGAGCTGGTCCCAGAAACAGTTATCGTTATAGAAATCGACGGTTTCGGTCATCTTCTCCTCGAGCTCCCCGGAGGGGATGGCCTTTTTGGTCTCCTCGTCGAAATCCACGTAATCCCCGAGGTCGTGCTTTTGGGCCGCGGCCAGGACGAGGCTCTCGACCTCGTCGTATTCTTCGATGACGTCGTCGGTCCGCCAGTCGTTGGCCATCCTGTTCCCGAGGTATACGAGCTTGCTCAGGGTTGCCAGCTGTTCTTTCGTCAATTGGATGTTCATGGTGACCTCTTCCTCAATAAAAATATACCATTTTCGGGGGAATTCGCCAAACAGCGGACGAGGCTTTCGCGCGCCCGTCGGCTCCTGTTGACAGGGGCCGCGGCCGAGGCTATAGTTCGGGCACGTTCATTCCCATCCAAGGAGGCGCATCCCATGAAAAAAACGTGCCTCGCCCTTGCTGGCGCTCTCGTCCTTCTCTCCGCTGCGGCCAAGCCCGTCCAACAGGCCGCGAAGCCGGCCGTACCGGACGTCCCCGTCCGCTACGAAGAGTTGACATCGTCGGATTTCGTCCAGGCCGTGGCCCGTTCCGGCGCGACGTGCATCATCCCCCTGGGCATCCTCGAAAAACATGGGCCGCACCTCCCTCTCGGGACGGACCTCATCGACTGCCGGGAGGTTTCGCTCCGGGCGGCGGCCGAAGAATACACGATCGTCTTCCCGCCCTACTTCGTAGGCCAGATATTCGAAGCCAAGAACCAGCCGGGCACGATCGCCTACGGCAGCCGAATGCTGCTCGATGTCCTTCAGCAGACGTGCGACGAACTGGCCCGGAACGGCATCCGGAAGATCATTCTCGTCAACGGCCATGGCGGAAACGAATCCCTCCTCAGGTATTTCTGCCAGAGCCAGCTCGAGAGCCGGCGGGACTATGCCGTGTACTTGTTCGACCCGGCTTTCGACGCGGCGACCGAGGCGCACCTGGCGAAGCTCCGGAAAACCGCTGTCGACGGGCACGCCGGCGAAGAGGAGACCTCGGTCATGCTGGCCCATCATCCCGACCTGGTGCACCTCGATAGGGCGGGCGCGGAAAGCGGCGAGGACGTCAAACGCCTGGCCGGGCTGAAATACGCCTATACGGGCATCTGGTGGTACGCCGGCCAGCCCAACCACTACCGGGGCAACGGAAGCGCCGGCAACAAGGAGTTCGGCAAAGCCCTGTTCGAAGCGGAATCCGGGCTTCTCGTCGAGATGATCCGGTCGGTCAAGAAGGACGCGGTCACGCTGGAGCTCCAGAAGCGCTTTTTCGACGACGCGGCCAAGCCTCTCGAAACCAAGCCTTTCATCAAGAGATAGGCCGGCTCGTCCGGGGCGAAGAGTGAGTGTGATAATGGTCAACGGGGAGGCAAGCGCATGAAGACGCGTACGAACAAAGTCATCATCCTGGCCGTCATCGCCGTGGGTCTGGCCTTCCTCGCCTGCGGCGACTCCGGACGGCAGAAGGCGAACGGCCCGGGGACTCAGACCGCGGCCGCGGAAACGCGGCCGGGCCTCGGGGAGCCGCCGCCTCGGACGGAGCTTGCCCTGAGCGCAGGAGCGGAAGCCGGGCAGCCGGCCGGCGCGCCCCTGGCGGAGCAAGTCCCGGCCAACGCCCAGTTTACAGAGGACGAGCGGAACACCATCGAGGTCGTCAAAAAGACCAAGAATTCCGTCGTCTTCATCACCAACCTCCAGTACGTACGGGACTTCTTCTATTCGTCCGACCAGCCGGTGCCGCGGGGCAGCGGATCGGGGTTCGTCTGGGATGACCAGGGGCACATCGTCACCAACTTCCACGTCATCGACGAGGGCGATAAGTTCATGGTCAGCCTGCCCAACCAGAAACAGGTCGAGGCGACGCTCGTCGGCCGCGAGCCGAACAAGGACATCGCCGTCCTCAAGCTCGGGGAGAACGTGTCCGATCTCACGCCGGTCACGATCGGGACGTCGCGGGATCTCTTGGTCGGGCAGAAGGTCATCGCCATCGGCAATCCCTTCGGGTTCGACCACACGGTCACCAAGGGGATCGTCAGCGCCCTGGGCCGGAGCATGCCCGGCGCGGGGGGCGTCACGATACGGGACATGATCCAGACCGACGCCTCGATCAATCCGGGGAATTCGGGCGGGCCGCTCCTCGACTCGGCCGGCGCGCTCATCGGCATGAACACGATGATCGCCAGCCCGTCCGGGGCTTCGAGCGGGGTGGGGTTCGCCGTGCCCGTGGACACCATCCGGAAGATCGTGCCCCAGATCATCCAGTTCGGCAAGGTCACGCGGCCGGGCCTGGGCATCACGTTCGTCCGCGACGAGTACGCCCGCCAGGCCGAGGTCCAGGGGGCGGTCATCGCCGAGGTGCCCCGGGCGAGCTCGGCCTACGACCTGGGTCTGCGCGGGCTCAGCCGCGACGACAGGGGCCGGCTCTTCATCCGGGACGTCATCATCGGGATCGATGGGACGAAGATCGCGTCCTACGACGACCTCTACAACGCGCTCGACGGCTACAAGATCGGGGACACGGTGACGCTCGAGGTCGACCAAGGCGGCAAGAACCGCAAGGTGCGGATCATCCTGGTCAAGATCGACTGACGCCGTTATTCCCGCTTGAGGGGGATGATTCCGGCCATTTCGCCGATGACGTTGACCAGGTCCTTATCGGACGGAACGATGATCTTGGCGTTCGACTGAAGGGCCGTCTCGAGGGCTTGGAGCCGGCGCAGGATTTGGGCGTTTCCCACGAAATACTTCTCGGCGGCTTCGTTGACCAGTCGGATGGCCTCGGCCTCGCCCTGGGCCTCGAGGATCGTGGCCTGCCGGACGCCCTCGGCCTTCTTGATCTCGGCCCGGCGCTCGCCGTCGGCGACCGTTTCCCGGGCCGTGGCGAAGTCGACCGCGGCGACCTTCTCGTTCTCGGCCTTGACGACCTTGTTCATCGTCTCCTGGACGTCCTTGGGCGGGTCGATCTCCTTGAGCTCCGTCCGGACGACGTCGATGCCCCAGCGCGCCGTCTCGCTGGATAGGGTTTTGAGGAGCTCCTCGTTGATCTTGCCCCGCTCGCTGTTGGCCGACTTCAGGGTCAGCGTGCCGATGATGTTGCGCAGGGTCGTCCGGGCCAGGTTGACGATCTGCCACTGGTAGTTGTTGACGTTGTACTGGGAGGCCTTGACGCTTCCCTCGTCGTCCTTGACCTTGAAGTAGACCTGGGCGTCGACGCGGGCGTTGAGGTTGTCGTAGGTGATGATCTCCTGGGGCGCCGCGT
>JBGOYY010000017.1:0-53457 GCA_041479905.1 Candidatus Aminicenantia bacterium | reverse complement strand
GTTTCGATCTTGCCCGCGCCCGGACCGGAGATGGTCACTTTGCCCAACAGGTCCAGGTCGAAGGTCAGGGCGTTGTGGGCGCCCATGACCCCGGCCAGTGGGTCGGCGAGGGGCAGCTTCTGGGGGGAGACGGTCGCTGTGACCGTGCCGCCGTCCATCTTGGCGTGGGCGATGAGCTTGTAGCGGAAACCCGCGGCCTTGGCCGCCTCGACGTCGGCCCTGGTGATGGCCGAAATCCCCTTGCAGGGGACGTCCGTCGTCTTGAGCGAGCCGCCGAGGAGGACGTTGGACAGGATGACGATCTTGGCCAGGGCGTCGAAGCCCTCGACGTCGGCCGTCGGGTCGGCTTCGGCGTAGCCGAGCTTCTGGGCCAGGGCCAGGGCGGGGCTGTAGTCCATGCCTTCGGTCTCCATCTTGGTCAGGATGAAGTTGGTCGTCCCGTTGAGGATGCCCTTGACCTCCCGGACCGTGTTCCCGGCCAGGCCGCATTCGGCCAGGTGGAAGACCGGGGTGCCGCTCATGACCGTGCCCTCGATCCGGAACTGGAGGCCGTTCTTGCGGGCCAGGTCCTTGATGTCGTGGTAGTGGAGGGCGGCCGGCCCTTTGTTCGAGGTGACGACGTGCTTGCCGAGGCGGAGGGCCTTCTTGATGTAACTCGACGCCGGCTCGCCGGTCTTGATGTCGGTGTAGGTCATCTCGGCGATGATGTCGGCGTCGGTGTGCTCGATCATGTCCAGAGGGTCGAGGGGCTCGATCTGGGCCGGTGTCGCCTTGGGGTATTCGGCGAGGCTTTTCCCCTGGCCGAGGAGGGCCAGGACGGTGGGGATGTCGATCCCTTCGGGGAGGATGAGCGTCCCCTTCAACTTGTCGGCGATGGCCACGACCCGGGCTTCGAAGCCGAATGTATCGCGGAGATAGTCTTTCTTATCGTTGAGAATGCCGAGCAGCCCCTGTCCGACGGTGCCGCAGCCGATGAGACCGATCCGGTGTTCCATTCCTGTCCTCCTGGCGCGCTTTTCGGAAAAATAACTATAGCACAAAACCGGGGCATAAAAAAAGGGCCGCCGCCCTCATCGCCGGCGATGAGGACGAGCGGCCCTTGACGTCTGCTGTACGAGAGACGTTTACTTCGCGGCCGGGGGATGCTCCTTGATGAAGTTCTCCAGCCATTCCGTTGTGACGGACTTCGGCCGTTCGATCGGCAGGCCGAGGGCGCGGTCCCAGACGAGCTGGGCCAGGACGCCGAGGGCGCGAGACACGCCGAAGAACACGGTGTAGAAGTCGTACTCGACGGCGCCGTAGTAATAGAGGAGGACGCCGGAATGCGCGTCGACGTTCGGCCAGGGGTTCTTGGTCTTGCCGTGCTTGGTCAGGACGTCGGGGGCGACCTCGTAGACCATACTGACGACCTTGAACAGGTCGTAGTCCGGCATGTGCTTGAGGGCGAACTCCCTCTGGGCGACATAGCGGGGGTCGGTCTTGCGGAGGACGGCGTGGCCGTAGCCGGGGATGACCCGTCCGCCGTTCAGGGTGTCCCACATGTACTTTTCGAGCTGTTCCTTGGTCGGAACGCCGCCGAGGTCCTTAACGAGTTCCTGGATCCAGCGGAGCACTTCCTGGTTGGCCAGCCCGTGCAGCGGCCCGGCCAGGCCGTCCATGCCGGCGGACAGGGAGTAGTAGGCGTCGGACAGGGCCGAGCCGACGAGATGGGTTGTGTGGGCCGACACGTTGCCGCCCTCGTGGTCGCTGTGGATGCAGAGGTAGAGCCGCATGAGTTCTTTGAATGCCGGGTCGTCGGTGACGCCGAGCATGTGGGCCAGGTTGGCGCCCCAGTCGAGCTTCAGGTTGGGGGCGATGTGCTTGCCGCCCTTGTAGCTCCGGCGGTAGATGTAGGCGGCGATGTTGGGGAGCTTGGCGATGAGGTTCATGACGTCTTCGTACGTCGCGTCCCAGTACTGCGACTTGGGCATTTTCTCTTTGTAGCGCCGGGCGAACTCCGATTCCCGCTGGAGCTGGAGGATGGCCAAGGAGAACTGGGTCATCGGGTGGGTGTCCTTGGCGACGGCGTTCATCGTGTCGAGGAGATACTGCGGCAGGACGCTGCGCTTCTGCCACTCTTCGGTGATGGCGGCGCAGTCCTCGGCGGTCGGGAGCTCGCCGAGGAGGAGGAGATGGAAGATGCCTTCGGGTAACGGCTCGGTTCCACCCGGGGCCTTGGGGAGCTTCTCGCGGAGCTCGGGGATGGAGAAGCCGCGGAAACGGATGCCCTCGAACTTATCGAGAAGCGAGACGTCCCAGAGCATGGAGATGATGTCGCGGGCGCCGCCGACCACCTGGCCGACGTTGACGCTGGAGACGTTGACATCGCCGAATTCCTTGTTGAGCTTCTGGACCCGTTCCTTCATCGGGCCCACCTTGGCGTAGAATTTCTCTTTCAATGTCGCCATTTCGAGATAAACCTCCTGATTGATGTATTTAAAGGGTGAAAATCACCCTCGCAAAGCGCTTCATCTTAGCACGGGAGCCGCGGAGAGTCAATCTGAAAATGGCTCCTACCGGGCCTCAGCCGATCCGTGGAAACGATTGTAATTGTTGTTATTTCAATTGCTTACGCGGAATCCTCTGGTCGGCCATGGCGGCATGATAGACGAAGGCGGCCTCGACCACGGCGTTCTTCATCAGGTCCTCGGCGCGCAGGGTGTCGAAGAAGTCCATGTTCGTGTGCCCGGCCGTGCCGCCGACGCGGTCCTGGATGAACTGGAACCCGGGGAGCCCCGCGGCGTCGAAGGAGACGTGGTCCGTGCTGCCGACGCTCTGGATGGAGATCGTCGTCAGGCCGAAGTCGCGGAAGGGTTCCATCCAGGCCGCGAAGAGCCGCCGGGCGTACTCGTTCCCCTGAAGGTAGATGCCGCGGAACTGGCCGGCGCCGTAGTCCTGGTTAAAATAAGCGGAGAACTTCTCGTACTCCGGCTTGATGCCGGCCTTGGGGTCCTTCGGGTTGCCGAAGTGGGCGTTGACGTACTCGCGCGAGCCGTGGAGGCCCTGCTCCTCGCCGCCCCAGAAGGCGAGCCGGATCGTCCGGCGCGGCTTGACGCCGATCGCCTTGAGGATGCGGACGGCTTCGAGGGCGACGGCGCAGCCGGCGGCGTCGTCGCTTGCGCCCGGGCTGGCGTGCCAGCTGTCGAAGTGGGCCCCGACCATGACGACCTCGTCGGCGAGGTCCGTGCCCGGGAATTCGCCGATGACATTGGCCGCCTTCTCGACCTTCTCGCCGACGCGGTTCCGCACCTCGGCCTCGATCCTCACCGGGATATTCCTCTTGAGGATGCGGTACATCCGGTTATAGTGTTCGGGCGTCACGGCGACGATGGGCAGGGTCCCGAGCGTTTTCTCGCGCGACCATTGGTCGTCCTTCGTCCCCGGCCGGGCGAAACCGCGCACCGCCCCCGGCATGCCGCTCTCGCACTGGAGGACGATGGCCGCCCCCTCGGCCCGGAAGAATTCGAGCCTCTCCTCGGGCTTGAGAAGGTCGGGGTTCCTCGGGGGAGGCGGGGTCGCTGGCCGCTGCGGCGTCGGGATGACCGCCTCCTCTATCTGCTTCATTTCTTCCGGCGTCCGGCGGGCGACCCCTTGGGTCAGCGCGGCCATGTCGAGCGTGAACGGCGGGGTGATCAACACGGCAGCGCCCTTGAGCTTGCCCCGGTAGCGGTCGAGGTCCTTTTTCGTCAGGATGTCGGAGGCGATGACCGCGGAGCAGACGACCTTCCCTTTTGTGCCCGCGGTGTGGGCCAGGGGGAAGCCCACCATGGGCTGGTAGTCCGGCTCGAGCATGTGGAGCGAGAAATATTCGTTGTCCCAGGCGGCGCCGTAGTCCATGAACGGCTCGACGATGACGTTCGTGAGGCCGAGCTTCTCCATCTTGTCCTTGGCCCAGGCCTGGGCCCGCTTCATGTCCTCGGACAGGGTCAGCCGCGCGCCGAGGACGTCGGTCATGTAGCCGACGATGTCCATGACCTGGGAGCGCTGGAGCCCTTCTTCACGGATTTTCGCGACCGTATCCCAATCGACCGTCGGTGTCTGGTCCGAGGCGAAAGCGCTGATGGCGACGAGAAGAATGACGGCCGCAAGGGCCCGGGGGAACGGCTTCATGGATGGCCTCCTGGTTCAGGCGTTTAACCGAGCCCCTATTCTCCACATTCGGGGGCCCGGCCGCAACAGGATTCGAAGCCTCGGCCTCCCGCTTCCCAGCCTTGACACCATTTCGCACCTGCTCTATTGTCTACCTGATGGTCGGCGCCGTGTCCCGGCTGAAAGAGGCTATCGCGGGCTTGGCCCATAGACAGCCCTAACGTTCCCGAAGGGGGTCCCCATGAATCGTTTGTCTCACCGGCTTTTTTATTCGGGGTTGGTCATCGCACTCGCCCTGCAGCTCGTAGCGTCGGGAATCGCCCGGGCTCAGGAAACCGCGCTCTCCGACGAGCAGGTGAAAGCCCGGCTCACCTTTGTCGCTGACGCGCTCAGCGCCGGTCAGCCCCGCGCCAAAACTTGGTGGTACGGCTGGATCGCCGGATATTCGGCCGGGGCCGTCACGATGGGCGTCCTGGCGGCCACGAACTGGAAGGAACCTGACCGCGGATTCGCCCAGGACATGCTGGTCGGCAGCGCGACCTTCGCCCTCGGCGTCGCCGGCCTGCTCATCGACCCGTTCGTCCCGGCCACGGCCGCGCGAAAATTGCGGCCCCTGCCGGAAGCGACGCCCGTGGAACGACTGGAGAAGCTGCGGCGGGCCGAGGAGCTCCTCCGCCAGTGCGCCCGCCGCGAGAAGGACGGCCGCAGCCTGAAGACCCACCTGATGAACGCCGGCGTCAACGCCGCGGCCGGTGTCGTGACTGCGGCCGCTTTCAAGCGGCCCTGGACCGACGGGCTCTTCACGTTCGCGACCGGAGAAGCCGTGTCGCTGCTGAATATCTTCAGCCAACCCATGCGGGCGACGCGCGACCTGAAAAGATACGAGGCCGGCTACCCGGGAAATGACGGGGTCTCGATTCCGGCCCAGCCGGAATGCAGGTGGTCCCTGGGCGTCTGGCCGGGCGGTTTGAGCTTCCGGCTTCAGTTCTAATTTGGGGACTGTCCCTCTTATTTCTTCTTCCAGATCGGGACGCCGCGGCCGGGCGTCCAGGGCGCGCCGGCGGCCTCGAGCTCGGACTGGAGCTTCTTGAGGTCCACCTCGATCGTCTGACGCATCTCCTCGAGGAGCTTCTCGAACCCGCCGGCGGCGATGTCATAGCCGCGCCGGACCGTCGCCGTGATCGGCCCGGTTGCGTCGAGCTGGGAGCTGACCCTGTCCATGAGCGCCGGCGGCGCGCCTTCGCTCCGGCGCTGTCTCGTCCGGTCGCCGAAGAGGACCATGACCTGGTCCTGGAGACGCTTTTCGATCGTCCGGGCCGTTTCGGCGAGCTTCGGATCGGCCTTGGGCGTGTCGAGCAACGCTTTTTTAATGAAGGAAATATTTTTGAGGGCGTCCTCGGCCGCCGCGCCGGCGCCCATCATGGCCCGCTGCAGCTCCCCGGCTTTCTTCTGGAAATCGAGGAGGGCCGTCCGGTCTTTTTCCGGCAGGCCGGTCAGGTTAAGCGATTCGACGACGAAAGCCTGCGGCTCGGCCAGCGGCGTCAGGACGCCGTCGACTTTCTTGGCCAGCGCGGCCGTGAACTTGCCAGGGATGACCAGGGGCCCCATCGGGTTCCAGCCCCATTCATCGCGCGGCCGCTCTTCGACCTCGGTCGGGTCAACGGGCGGGTAGCGGAGGTCCCAGGCGACGCGGTGAAGTCCCTTGCCTGACGGCACGGGGAACCGGCGGACGACCTGGCCCGCTTCGTCCGTGATGGTGAGGACGACGGCCGGCTTTTCTTCGTTCTCCTCCTTGCGGAGATTATCCCAGCCAGGGAATGGGACGGACTTTCCGTCCTTGACGAGTTTCCCCTCTTCTTCGCGGCGGACTTCGGTGCCTGTCTTGAGTCCGTCCTTCAGGTAATAGGTGAAGACGGCGCCGAAGGGCGGGTTGGGCGCGAGGTAGAACGTCTCGCCCAGGCAGCCCTTGCCGTTCGCGTCGATCGGCTTGAGCGGCATGTACTGGAGGGCCTTTTTGACCGGGAAGAGGGCCACGTCTTTCGCCAGGCTTTCCTCGCTCATCTCCCGGAGCGGCGAGTAGTCGTCGAGAATGAAAAAGCCCCGGCCGAACGAGGCCCCGACGAGGTCGCTCTCGCGCTCCTGCACTTCGATATCGCGGAAGGAGATCGTCGGCACTCCGCCGCCGAGCTTGACCCATTTCTTGCCGCCGTCGAGCGTCGCGTAAATGCCGAACTCCGTCCCGGCGAAGAGGAGTTCTTTCTTGACGTTGTCCTGGGCCACCGACCAGACGAGGTTCCGCTGAGGGATGTCGCCGGCGATATTCGTCCAGGTTTTTCCGCGGTCACCGCTCATTAAAAGATAGGGCTTGTAGTCGCCCGTCTTGTGGCTGTCGACGGCCGCGTAAACCGTGTCCTTGTCGTGCTTGGAGGCCATGATCTTGTTGACGAAGAAATAATCGGGGACACCGGCAACTCGGTCGATCTTCCGCCAGGCCTTGCCGCCGTCCTCGGTCATCTGGATGAGGCCGTCGTCCGTGCCGGCGTAGATCAGCCCTTCCCGTAGGCGCGATTCGCTCACGGTCGTGATCGTCGAGAACTGCGACATGGCCCCGTGATCCCAGAGCCCGTCGACGCTCCACGCGCGGCCCATGATCTTCTGCTCGAGGCGGAAGACGCCGCGGGTCAGGTCGGGGCTTATCCTCGTCCACGAATCGCCGCGGTCCTCGCTTTGCCACAGGTTTTGGGACGCGTAATAAATCCGCGTGTGGGAGAACGGGCTGATGACGACCGGCGAGTCCCAATTGAACCGCAGGGGCGGCTCTCCCGCCTCGGGCTTCGGGCTGATGTTCACCGTCTCCTGGCTTTTCTTGTCGTACCGGAAGAGGACGCCTTCCTGCATCTCAACGTAGATCGTGTTCGGGTCGGCCGGGTCGATGGCGCTGGCGTAGCCGTCCGCGCCGAAGGTGATCGCCCAGTCGAAGTTGGAGATGCCGTTGCCGTTCGGCGTCCGCGACGGCCCGAGCTGGCTGCCGTTGTCCTGGGCGCCGCCGTGGACGTTGTAGAAGGGGAGCGCGTTGTCGAGGGCCAGCTTGTAGAACTGGGTCACGGGCAAGTTTTCGAAAAAGCGCCAGGTCCGGCCGCCGTCGTGCGTCTCGTAGACGCCGCCGTCGCTGCCGTTGAGGATGTAATCGGGATCGCCTTTGGCGAAGGCCATGGCGTGGTTGTCGCCGTGCTTGCTCTTCTCGCCGACGGGTCGCCAGGTCTTGCCGCCGTCGTTCGTGACCATCATCGACGGGTCCATCTGGTAGACGCGGTCGAGGACGTTGGGGTCGGCGAAGATCTCCTGGTAATAATGCGGCCCGGTGCCGCCGCTGATGTAGGGATTGCGCTTCTCCCAGCTTTCGCCCCTGTCCGTCGACCGGTAAAAGCCTTTCTCTTCCGGTCCGGCCTCGACCGTGGCGTAGACGATGCGGGGATCGATGGGCGAGACGGCCAGGCCGATTTTGCCCATGTCGCCGGAGGGCAAGCCGACCGTGAGCTTGCGCCAGGTCTTGCCGGCGTCCTCGCTCTTGTGGATGCCCGACTCGGGCCCGCCGCCCATGAAAGCGGCGACGCTGCGACGACGCTGGTAGGCCGCGGCATAGAGGATGTCGGGGCTGGCGGGGTCGAACTCGGCGCTGGTGACGCCTGTGTCCTTAGATATCTCGAGGGAGAGGGCCCAGGTCTTGCCGCCGTCTGTCGTCTTGTAGAGGCCGCGCTCCCCGCCCGAGGACCAGAGGGGCCCTTCGGCCGCGACATAGACGACATTCGAGTTCCGCGGGTCGACGAGGATCCGGCCGATGTGCTCGGACTTGCCGAGGCCCATGTTCGTCCACGTCTTTCCGCCGTTCAGGCTCTTGTATACGCCGTCGCCGAAGCCGACGTGGCGGCCGCTGACGTTCTCGCCCGTGCCCACCCAGACGGTCTCCGGGTTCGACGGGTCGAGGGTGACGCAGCCGATCGAGTAGGAGGCTTGGCCGTCGAAGACGGGCGTCCAGGTCGTCCCGGCGTTCTCTGTCTTCCAGACGCCGCCCGAGCCGGCCGCGACGTACCAGGTATGGCGCTTCAGCGGGTGGATGACGATGTCGCTGATCCGTCCCGACATGATGGCCGGGCCGATATTGCGGAAGGCCAGGCCCGAGAGGAGCTCGGGCGTGAGGGCCGCCTTTTTCTCGCCCTTGGCGTCCAGTTTTGCTGCGGGTTTTGCGGGATCTTGGGCCCAACCCTGTGCCGTCAGAGAAAATGACAGAGAGATGAAGATGGCGGCTGCGAAGATAACCACTTTTTTCATGAAGGCCTCCTATGTCCGATGAAATCAGAAGCGGGGACTGGAATTATGTATTTTCCGCTCTTGGATTTCAAGAATCCCGTGTATCCGAATATTTCTTGTATTGGAGGAAGAAAGTCGCAGGCCTTCAGGAAAAGCCTACTGGGAGTTTTCGATTGACGTCCTCCTGATATTTGGGCATTATTCCCCCTAGAAAAAGGGAGGCTCGAGATGAAACCCATAATCTCTTTGCTAATTTCCGTCCTTATTCTGCTTCCGCTGGCTTCGCTAGGGGCTCCACAGAACGATGTCCCTATCGGCCCGCCGCAACAGGCCGGCGTCAAAGTCCTCGTGATTTACCACTCCCAAACAGGCAATACCGAAAAAATGGCGAAATCCGTCGTCCTGGGCGCACAAAAAATCGCGGGAGTGACCTCACTGGCCAAGAAGATTGCCGACGTGACATATGATGACCTCAAGAGTTCAGACGCGATTCTCCTGGGTTCACCAACATACTATGGAGATATGGCGGGGCCGATGAAGTCCTTTATCGACGATTGGTTCTTCAAATACAGAGCTAACCTTGTGGATAAAGTCGGCGGGGCATTTTCGTCGGGCCTGGGAGATTCCGGCGGCAAAGAGCACGTTCTCTATTCCCTCATCATCGCGATGATGAATGCCGGCATGATCATCGCGGGCCCTATCGTCGAGGGCACGATGGGGACGGCAGGTGTGGCCGCCTTGGACCCGGTAAATGAAACCGCTCTCAAGGAATGTCAGGCCCTCGGCGAACATGTCGCGAGCATCGCGAGGCGCGTCAAATCGAATGGAGCCAAGTTTTAAGGCTTGATTTTTCGGCCCCGGGCCCGTATTGTTAGGAACGGACAGAAGTCCGAAGGAGGAACACATGGGTGCTTTAGTTCTCTTGCTCGTCATCATCGCGGCCATCGCTATCATGGCCGTCGGCATGTACAACAGCCTGATCACGCTCCGCAACCGCTGCGACAACGCCTGGTCCCAGGTCGACGTCCAGCTCCGCCGCCGCTACGACCTCATCCCCAACCTGGTGGAGACGGTCAAGGGCTACGCCAAGCACGAGAGCGGCGTCTTCGAACGCGTGACGCAAGCGCGGGCGGCAGCCGTCAACGCTCAGACCGTCAAGGACCAGGGCCAGGCCGACAACGTGCTTACCGGCGCCCTGAAATCCCTGTTCGCCGTCGCCGAGGCCTACCCCGACCTCAAGGCCAACCAGAATTTCCTGATGCTCCAGGAGGAGCTGGCCGGGACCGAGAGCAAGGTCGCCTATGCCCGCCAGTTCTACAACGACGTCGTCATGAAGTTCAACATGAAACAGCAGGTCTTTCCCTCGAACATCCTGGCCAGCATGTTCGGTTTCAAAACCAAGGAATACTTCCAGATCGAAGAGGAAGTGGCCAAGGGCCCGGTCAAGGTCAGCTTCTAAGAGAGCGGATCTTCAGGGGGACATGCACCGCTTCGAGAGAAGCGGCGCGTATCCCCCTTATTGAGATCCTGTAATTCTGTCCCGGCAGACAGCGAGTCCGACGATGTACGAACAGATCTCACGCAACAAGTGGAAATCCGCCGCCCTCATTCTCTTTT
The DNA here is from genome assembly GCA_041479905.1 of Candidatus Aminicenantia bacterium. Lineage (GTDB taxonomy): Bacteria > Acidobacteriota > Aminicenantia > Aminicenantales > Saccharicenantaceae > RBG-16-66-30. Next base: position 43,404 of record JBGOYY010000017.1, on the reverse strand, counting down.
TCGTGGCCTTCATCTTCCTCCTGACCTGGTTTTTCGAGTACGTGACGGGCTGGGGGAAGGGCGGCCTCGTCCTGGCCGTCGTTGTGTCCATGACCATGGCCGCGGTCGGCTACTACGCGAGTGACAAGATCGTCCTGACCATCAGCCGGGCCCGTCCCGCGACCAAAGAGGAATTCCCGTACCTCTATAACGTCGTCGAGGGCCTGGCCATCGCCGCCGGCCTGCCCGCGCCGCGCTGTTACGTCATCGACGATACGGCCCCGAACGCCTTCGCCGCCGGCCGCAAGCCGGAGACGGCCGTCATCTGCGTCACGACCGGAATCCTCGAAAAACTGAACCGGGTCGAGCTCGAGGGCGTCATCGCCCACGAGATGTCCCACATCAAGAATTACGACGTCCGCCTCCAGACGCTGGTCGTGGTCATGGCCGGCATCGTCGCCCTGCTCAGCGACTGGATGCTGAGGAGCTTCCTGTGGGGCGGTGGGCGGCGTCGCGGCGGCCGGAGTCGGAGCGGATCGGGCGGCGCCGGGGGCATCCTGGTCCTCGTCGGCCTCGCCCTGGCGATTCTGTCTCCGTTCATCGCTACGATCATCCAGCTGGCCGTTTCGCGGAAGCGGGAGTTCCTGGCCGACGCGAGCGGGGCCATGCTGACGCGCTACCCGGCCGGCCTGGCCTCGGCCCTGCGCAAGATCTCGGCCGACACCGAGCCCCTCGAGGCGGCCAACAAGGCCACGGCCCACCTCTACATCGTCAACCCCCTCAAAAACATCAAGGGCGGCGTCAACAAGCTCTTCAGCACCCACCCGCCCATCGAGGAGCGCATCGCCGCCCTGGAGAAGATGTAGGCGGAGCGGCGGGGCCGCGCTTCAGCAGGTCACTTCAGACGTGCGTAGGCGTCGTCGACGGCCTTCTTGAGGTCTTTGGCCGCCCGCTCGAGCCCCTTCTTCACGTCTTCCCCGGCCTTCTCGCCGGCCTTGATCCATTCCCCCATTCGGACCTTGAGCTCCCCCTCTTTCTCCTCAAGCGACTTGAGGCCCTTGTCGTACTCCAGGCGCGCCTCGAGCTTGAGCGTTCGGCTCTTGGCCTTGAGTTCCATCAGTCCGGCCTTGACGTGGTCCATCTCGATGCCGAGTCTCTCCAGGAACTCGTCTTTTTTGGTGAGCTTTGCCATGATTTCCCCTCCGGGCTTCAATATATCAGAAAACCCACGCTTCTTCGAGAGGCCGCGGGCTTCTTGAAAGTGCCCGGGCATTTCTCTATAATAGGCCAGCCCATCGCGGGGTCGTAGTTCAGTTGGTTAGAACGCCGGCCTGTCACGCCGGAGGTCGCGAGTTCGAGTCTCGTCGGCCCCGCCATTCCTTTGTCAAAGACGCGGTCCTATTATGTCCCCCTTAATGGCGTAAGGGGGATAAGGGGGATTAGGAAATCAGAACAGAGTCTTGGGACGCGTCTTTGCAGGTTTTCTGCCTGCCGCGTGTCCCCCCTAATTACAGAGGGGGGCAGGGGGGTTAAGAAACTAGGACAAAGTCTTAAAAGGCAGCTTTGTATCTTTAGACGCTGTCCTCCGGTTCCCCCTAACTACAGAGGGGGATAAGGGGGTTAAGAACTACGATAGTCGGGAAGCCCATGGAGCTGATCAGGCGACAGGCATATCTCTTGATAATTTCACTTCAGAGGTAGTACATTGACCGGGGAATGTCACCTTCCGAAGTGGGCATAGAAGACTGTTCAAAAAACCCGTATGAAGAGATTCGCCGGAAAAAGGCGAAGTCTTTCCTCACCATCATTCTATTGGCCATCACGGCCATGATCGCCCTGGTCCCGGTCAAAAAAAGCGTCTCTTCACTGTTCATCAATCACGACAAGACCTGCGTTTTGCGCTCCGGCCTCAAATAGAGGTCGGTCGCGGGAGGTGACTATGAAAAAAACCATCCTCTTAGGCCTTCTCATTCTGTTCCCCGCGCTTCTGCTCGCCCAGGAAGATGCCGTGCGCCTCGACGATCTCCTTAAGCAGGCGCTGGAAAGGAACCCCAAGATCAAGTCGGTGGGGCTTGAGGCCGAAGCCACGTCCTTCCGGATCCCCCAGGAGAAAGGCCTGCCCGATCCAATGGTCGGCTTCAGCCTGAAGAACATGGGCTTCCCCAAGTTCACCCTCGGCCAGGAAGTAATGAGCGGGATCGGGCTTTCCTTCTCCCAGGCCATCCCGTTTCCCGGCAAGCTCCGGCTCAAAGGCGAGATCGCCGAGAAGGCCTTCGAGAGGACGAAGGAGGTCCGCAACGCGGTCGTTCTGGGCGTCCTCAAGGACGTAAAAACCGCTTATTTCGAGCTTTACGCCCTGCACAAGTCCGTCGCCATCCTCCAGGAACAGAAAGCCGTCCTGCAGAAAGCGCTCGAATTGACCGAGACGAAGTACGCCGTCGGAAGCGGTATTCAGTCGGACGTCCTGAAGGCTACGGTTGAGATCTCGAGGATGGACGAGATGATCACGCCGATGGCCGAAATGATCAAATCTCTCGAGGCTCGGATCAACCTGCTCCTAGATCTCCCCGCGGATAAACCCCTGGGAATGCCGCAGGACCAGGGAGTCGAAAGCCTCCCCGTGTCGTTGGAAGAGATCAAGAAAGCCGCAGAAGAGAACTCCCCCATGGTGAAGGATGCCTCCCTGATGGTCGAGGAGGGGGGGAAGATGATCGCGCTCGCCAGGAAAGAGCTCTCTCCCAACTTCGTGGTCGGGGCGGGCTGGGAATTCAAGGGCCGGCTGCCCAGCATGTACGAGGTCATGGTCGGGTTCGAGATCCCGCTTTATCGCAAGACGAAACAATCCAAGATGCTCGAGGAAACGCTCGTCCGCCTCGAGAGCTCGAAGAACGGCCTCACATCCATGAAGAACGACGTGACCTTCATGGTGACCGAGGATTATCTCAAGGCCCGGGCGGCCGAGAGCCTGATCAAGCTGTACAAGAGCAAGATCATCCCGCAGGCCTCTCTGACCGTGGAATCGTCGCTGGCCAGCTACCAAGTCAACAAGACCGATTTCTTGGCTCTTCTGGCCGACATCAACACCTATTTCTCGTACCAAATGGCTTATTACAGGGAGCTGGCCGAGCTCTGGAGCTCGATCGCCCGGTTGGAAGAGTATTCGGCGAAAGAGATCGTGAATTGGGGAGGGAAGAATGAAGACCAAAATTAGGATCGCGGTCCTTTGTCTGACGGCAGTCGCCGTCATTCTCTATGCGGCCTGCAAGGGGAGCAATGGAACCAGCCCGGCGGCCGGGTCCGCCGGAAACACCCTCGGCCAAGCGGAAAAGGCTAAGACCGACGAGCCGCCGGCCCCCCAAAAAAAGGTCATGTACCGTTCGACCATGAGCCCCGGCGAGGTCTCCGACAAACCGGGTAAGGACTCGATGGGCATGGACATGGTGCCCTTCGAAGTGGAGGAGAGCGGCACTGTCACAGAAGTCGGAGGGCGGATCCAGGTCAAGATCAGTCCCGAGAGGCAGCAGCTCATCGGCATCAAGACGGCGGTCGTGAAGTCGCAGCCCATCCTTAAGCTCATCAAGGCGGTCGGCCGCGTGGATTATGCCGAGCCGAACATTTCGGTCGTTAACCTCAAGTTCGACGGCTGGGTGGAAAAACTCTACGTGAACTCCACGGGCCGGGCCGTCCGGAAGGGCGAGCCCCTGTTCGATATCTACAGCCCCGACCTTGTCTCGGCCCAGCAGGAGTACCTCATCGCTCTCAAGGCCGGGAAGACGTTCGGCGATGCCTCGTCGATCCTCAAGTCCGCCCGGGAGAAGCTGAGGCTTTGGGATGTCACGGACAGCCAGGTCGACGAGCTCGGACGCACCGGGCAATCCACGAAAACCATAACGGTTTATTCTCCGGGATCCGGGATCGTGATCGAGAAGAACGTCCTTCAGGGGCAGAGGATCATGGCCGGGGAGAACCTGTTCAAAATCGCCGACCTCTCCCGAGTCTGGATCCTCGGCGAGATCTACGAGTATGAACTGCCCTTCATCAAGACGGGGCAAGAGGCGAAAATCTCACTCTCTTATTATCCCGGGGAGTCTTTCGCCGGGACGATCACATACATCTACCCTTATCTCAAATCCGAGACGCGGACGAACCAGGTCCGAATAGAGGTAGCCAATCCGGGTCTCAAGCTCAAGCCCGAGATGTTCGCCGACCTCGAGATCCATGTCGATTACGGGACCAAGCTGACAGTCCCACCCGACGCCGTCCTGGACGCCGGCGAGACCAAGATCGTCTTCGTGGCCAAAGGCGATGGCTATTTTGAACCCCGTGAGGTCAAGCTCGGCGTCAGAGGCCAGGACATGGTCGAGGTCCTCGGCGGGGTGAGCGACGGCGAGAGCGTGGTCACGTCCGCCAACTTCCTCGTCGACTCCGAGTCGAGCCTCAAGGCCGCTCTCAACCGGATGGCCAAGACCGCGGCGGGAGAACACAAACATGATTGAGAAGATCATCGAGTTCTCGGCGAAGAATAAGTATATCGTCCTCATTTTCGCCGCCGCGGCCATCGTCGGCGCGATCTACGCCATCCGGAATATCCCGCTCGACGCCATCCCGGACCTCTCGGACACCCAGGTCATCATCTATTCGAGGTGGGACCGGAGCCCCGATGTCATCGAGGACCAGGTCACTTATCCGATCGTGACGTCCATGCTCGGAGCGCCCAAGGTCAAAGCCATCCGCGGTTACTCCGACTTCGGATTCTCCTATGTTTATGTCATCTTCCAGGACGGGACGGACCTCTACTGGGCCCGCAGCCGCACCCTGGAATACTTGAGCAAGATCACGCCCAGGCTCCCGCAAGGCGTCCAGACCGAAATGGGGCCCGATGCGACGAGCGTGGGGTGGGTCTATCAGTACGCCCTCGTCGACAAGTCGGGGAAGAACGACTTGGCCCAGCTCCGGAGCTTCCAGGACTGGTACATGCGCTACTGGCTCCAGGGGGTCCCTGGGGTCTCCGAAGTCGCTTCCGTCGGAGGCTTTCAGAAACAGTATCAGGTCAATGTCGATCCCCACGCCCTCCAGGCCTACAACATCCCCTTGATGAAAGTCATCGAGGCCATCCGAGACGGAAACAATGATGTCGGCGGCCGGCTGGTGGAGTTCTCGGGCAAAGAATACATGGTCCGGGGCCGCGGCTACGCCAAGTCGATCAAGGACATTGAAGATATCGTCGTCAAGAACGACATGTCCGGGACTCCGGTCCTCGTCAGGAATGTCGCCCAGGTCGTCCTGGGCCCCGAGATCCGGCGCGGAGTCGCCGACCTCGACGGCGAGGGCGATGTCGTGGGCGGCATCGTCATCATGCGCTCCGGAGAGAACGCCCTGAACGTCATCAACCGGGTCAAGGACAAGCTCAAAGAGATCCAGCCCTCCCTGCCCCCCGGAGTCGAGGTCGTGACGACCTACGACCGTTCGGAGCTGATCAATCGATCGATCGAAACCCTCAGAGGCCAGCTCATCGAGGAAATGATCATCGTCAGCATTGTCATCATGCTCTTCCTCTGGCACTTCCCCTCGGCCGTCATCCCGATCGTCACCATCCCGATCTCGGTCCTGCTGGCGTTCATCCCCTTATACGGCATGAAGTTGACGTCCAACATCATGTCCCTTTCCGGGATCGCCATCTCCATAGGCGTTCTCGTCGATGGGGCCATCGTCGAGGTGGAGAACGCCTATAAGAAGCTCCAGCTCTGGCAGGCCGGAGGCCGGAAAGGCGATTACCATGAGGTCCGGCTGAACGCGCTGAAAGAAGTCGGGCCGGCGGTCTTCTTCTCCCTCCTCGTCATCGCCGTCGCGTTCCTGCCCGTGTTCACGCTCGTCGATCAGGAAGGGCGGCTGTTCAGGCCGCTGGCCTACAGCAAGAATCTGGCCATGGCCATCGCCGCCATCCTGGCCATCACCCTCGACCCGGCCATGCGCATGCTTTTCACCCGGATGGACTACGAACATTTCCGGCCAAAGTGGATGTCCCGGGTCGTGAACACGATAACGGTGGGCCGGTATTACCCCGAGGAGAAACACCCGATCAGCAAGATTCTCTTCCGGATCTATGAGCCCGTCTGCGAGTTTGTCCTCAAGTACCGCAAGGCCACCATCGCCGGGGCCCTCGTCCTGATGGCCGCCACCGTGCCCATCTATCTCAAATTGGGATCGGAGTTCATGCCCCCGCTCAACGAAGGGACGATCCTCTACATGCCGACGACCCTGCCGGGGATCTCGGTGACCGAGACCCAGAACCTCCTCCAGACGATGGATAAGATCCTTAAGGACACGCCCGAGGTCGAACGGGTCTTCGGCAAGGCGGGCCGGGCCGAGACCTCGACGGACCCGGCGCCGTTCAGCATGATGGAGACAACAATTGTCCTGAAGCCGGAGAGCGAATGGCGGCCGGTCAAGCGCTGGTATTCGTCTCTGCCGCGGTTCCTCCAAAAGCCTTTGAGTCATATCTGGCGCGACCGCATCACCTGGGAGCAACTTGTCAACGAGCTGGACCAGAAGATGCAGTTCCCGGGCGTTTCCAACGCCTGGACGATGCCCATCAAGGCCAGGATCGATATGCTGACGACGGGCGTGCGCACCCCGATCGGCATCAAGGTCTACGGAGCGGACCTGAAGGAGATCGAAAGGATCGGAACAAGCCTCGAGACGATCCTGAGGGACGTCAAGGGGACGAGGAGCATCTTCGCCGAGCGCGTGACGGGAGGCTATTTCGTCGACTTCGATATCCGGCGAGAGGATATCGCCCGATATGGGCTGACCATCAAGGAAGTCGAGATGATCATCATGTCGGCGATCGGCGGGGAACCCGTGACGACGACCGTGGAAGGCCGGGAGCGATACACGGTGAACGTCCGGTACGCCCGAGAGCTCAGAGACGACCTGGATAAACTCCGCCGCGTGCTCGTCCCGACCATGTCCGGCGCCCAGATCCCGCTGGAGCAGCTGGCCGACATCCACCTGACTCTCGGACCGTCCATGCTCCGGGACGAAAACGCCATGCTCGCCGGGTACGTCTATGTCGATATCACGGGCCGCGATCTGGGAAGTTATGTGGCCGAGGCTAAGAAGATCGTCGGGGAGAAACTGACCCTGCCAACGGGCTATTCCCTCCAATGGAGCGGGCAATACGAAAACATGCTGCGGGTGAAAAAGCGGCTCAAGGTGGTCATCCCCTTGACGATCTTCATCATCTTCGTCCTGCTCTTTATGAACACCAAATCCCCGGTTAAAGCGGGCATCGTCATGCTGGCCGTGCCGTTTTCCCTGATCGGCGCCGTCTGGTTCCTCTACATCCTGAAGTTCAACGTTTCGATCGCCGTCTGGGTCGGCATGATCGCTCTCATGGGATTGGACGCGGAGACGGGTGTCTTCATGCTCTTATTCCTCGACCTGTCCTATTACGACATGGTCCGGCAGGGGCGCATGAAGACATTCCAGGACCTCAAGGAAGCGATCATCCACGGGGCCGTCAAGCGGATCCGGCCCAAGATGATGACCGTAACGGCGATGTTCATGGGCCTTCTTCCCATCATGTGGTCCCTTGGCACGGGCTCGGATATGATGAAGCGCATCGCCGCCCCGATGATCGGGGGCGTCTTTACAAGCTTCGTCCTGGAGCTGCTGGTTTACCCCCCGATTTACGCCATCTGGAAATGGCGCTACGAGATGAAGCATGGAACAGTGGACGTCAGCCAACTGCCGGTTCCCCACCTGAGGGGGCATTGAGACGGGGCGGCCCGGCCGCGACGAGGAGCGCAGCAATATGGAACATAGCCATGAGCACGAGCATCTTCACGCGCCGAGCGGCTCAATGGGCCACGGAGATCATGCGGCCCCCGGCGGCATGGGACATGCGGCGAGATCCGCCGATCATCACGCCCATAACGTCGGCGACTTCAAGAAGCGATTTTGGATATCCCTGATAACGACCATTCCGATCCTCGGCCTCTCGCCGATTATTCAGAGTTTTCTGGGGCTTGGGGACGCCCTCAGGTTCGCCGGGGATGCCTACGTTCTCTTCGCTTTTTCGTCCTTTGTTTTTTTCTACGGAGGATACCCGTTCCTGAAAGGCATCGTGTCCGAGCTCAAGGCCATAAGGCCCGGCATGATGACCCTGATCGCCTTGGCCATAACGACGGCTTATGTTTACAGCAGCGCCGTCGTCTTCGGGCTGGCCGGGGAGATTTTTTTCTGGGAGCTGGCGACGCTGATCGATATCATGCTCCTGGGCCATTGGCTCGAAATGAAATCGGTGATGGGGGCCTCCAGGGCCCTCGAAGAGCTGGCCAGGCTCATGCCGTCGGAAGCCCATAGGCTGGAGCTGGACGGGACGGTTATGGATGTGCCGCTCGCGGAACTCAAGGCGGGGGACAGGGTCCTCGTTAAGCCGGGAGAGAAGATGCCGGCCGATGGCGAGGTGATCCAAGGCGAAACCTCTGTCAACGAAGCCATGCTCACGGGGGAGTCCAAGCCCGTGGCCAAGAAAAAGGGGGCCAAAGTCATCGGCGGTTCCATCAACGGCGAGGGGTCCGTCACAGTAGAGATCCAAAAGACCGGCCGAGATTCATATCTTTCCCAGATGATCGACCTCGTCAGGCAGGCCCAGGAGAGCAAATCGCGGACGCAAGACCTGTCGAATAAAGCCGCGCTCTGGTTGACCCTGATCGCCGTCGGCGCCGGCTCTCTGACCTTGTTCATCTGGCTCGCCTTGGGCGGTAAGGGCTTCGCTTTCGCGCTCGAGAGAATGGTGACCGTCATGGTCATCACCTGCCCGCATGCCCTGGGGCTTGCCGTTCCCTTGGTCGTGGCCATCTCGACCGCGATTTCCGCCCGGAACGGTCTCCTCATCAGAAACCGGGCCGCCTTCGAGAGGGCAAGGAAAATCCAGGCCATTATTTTCGACAAAACAGGCACTCTCACGGAAGGACGATTCGGCGTGACCGATACCCTGGTTTTCGACGGCGGGATGGATAAAAGCGAGCTGGTAAAGTATGCGGCGTCCGTCGAGGCCCACTCGGAGCACCCTATCGCCAAAGGCATAGGTGAAGCTGCCTCCGGAGCCGTCTATCCCGTCGAGGGGTTCAAGGCCATCCCCGGCAAAGGCGCCGAGGGACGCGTCAACGGCCGGGACGTCAAAGTCGTCAGCCCGGGGTACCTGAGAGAAAAGAAGATCGAGGTGAAGGACGCAAGGATCGAGGCTCTGTCCGTTCAGGGCAAAACCGTCGTCTTTGTCCTTCTGGACGGGAAGCTCGTTGGGGCGCTGGCCTTGGCCGACATCATTAGGCCGGAATCGAGGCCGGCCATCAGCCGTCTTAAGGAGATGGGCGTCCGGTGCATGATGCTGACGGGGGACAATCGCTTTGTGGCCAAATGGGTGGCCGAAGAGCTGGGACTCGACGACTATTTCGCCGAGGTGCTGCCGCAGCAGAAAGCCGAAAAAGTGAAGGAAGTCCAATCACGCGGGCTTGTTGTGGCAATGGTAGGGGATGGCGTGAACGATGCGCCCGCCCTGGCCCAGGCTGACGTCGGTATTGCTATTGGCGCCGGGACCGATGTCGCCGTGGAAACCGCCGATATCGTCCTTGTCAAAAGCAACCCGCTCGACGTGGTGGCCATCCTGGGCCTGGCCCGGGCCACTTACCGGAAAATGGTTCAGAATCTCGCCTGGGCGACGGGCTACAATGCCTTCGCGATTCCGCTCGCCGCCGGAGCGCTCTATAAGGAGGGGATCGTTTTAAGCCCGGCGTTGGGCGCTGTCCTCATGTCCTTGAGCACGGTGATCGTCGCGATCAACGCCCAGCTTTTGAAGATCAAAAAGGACTGATGGAAATCCCGACGAACGTTAGCGGGCGGCCCGCGAACCCAGGGATTCTTGACATCACCGAACGGCCGGAAGTATTCTCCCGATCGGAATATCCGATACCCTGATCTTGGTTCAATGAAATCCCTGTACCGCCGTATGCTCCGGACGATGAAGGCCAAGGAGGAACAACCGGCGCCGAACGCGACCGCAGGAGCCATCTGGTTCCTCTATATCCTCGAATGCTGCGACGGGTCCTTCTACACCGGAGTGACCATCGATATTGACCGCCGACTCCGGGAGCACCAGGAAGGCACGGCCTCTCGCTACACGCGGACCCGGCGCCCTGTCGTTCTGGTCTACCAGGAAGAGTGCGGCACCCGTTCCCGGTCCCTGTCACGGGAGTGCGCCGTCAAATCCCTGAGCCGGCGGCGCAAAGAAGAACTCATCTTAAAATGCGATGGCTTTTTAGCCAAAACCCTGATATAAATACCTTCTGAAACTATCTGCATAATTTCTGATCTGCCGGAGAAAAATAGCTAAATCGGAGAGGAGGAAGAAATGGGATTAAAGCGGAAACAGATGCTCATGCGGCAAAAGTCATATTTTGAACATGAACTGCAAGATCGGATGTCTTCCCTGTCGGGGAAGGGGATCGAATCTCCCAAGGCCGACAAAGACACTCTCGTTAGAAAATTGCAGGCAAATATCAGGGCCCTGAATAGAAGGCTGAGGCTGATCGCCGACAGCGAAAAGAAAACGGAAGAAATGGCGAAGATAAAGGCGGAAAGAGCGGCAGCCCCCCGAAAAGAACAAGAAGGCGGTAAAGGCGAGAAGCCTAAGAAGACCGCCGCAGAGGGCAAGGAAAAGAAGATAAAGAAAACGACGGAATCCCCCGAAGAAGGCAAGGCAACAATGAAAAAGAAAGCAGAAAAATCGGGGGAGGAACCGGCAGGCCAAGTGAAGGCCGAAAAGTAATCAAAAAAATACGGTAAATACAGCGCGCCGTCCTCCTGCCCCCCCCTAAATACAAAGGGGGAAAAGGGGGTTGAGAACTACGAACAAAGCCGGCGGGAGGGGACATTGACTTTGCCGCCCACGCGGCGATATATTCCCGGCAGTGATTAAGACAACGACGGTTTTATTATATGCCGCTCTGTCCGGTTTTTCTCTGATCCTCGGGGTCATCATTGGAACCACCCTAAAAATCAGCCAGAAAATTATCGCGGCCATCATGGCTTTCGGTTCCGGGGTCTTAATATGCGCTTTGACCTTCGGGCTGATGGAGGAAGCGTTCAAACATGGCGGGTTTGATGCGGTCATCATAGGATTTTTATCGGGAGGCCTGGTTTTCATATCCGGGGATGTCCTGATCCACAAAATCGGCGGAAGAAACCATAAGCGAAAGGCGCATCATAAACCGGCAAAAGAAACAAACGGTCAGGCCATCGTCCTGGGCGCTCTCCTTGACGGGATTCCCGAATCCATAGCTTTGGGCGTTGCCCTTCTCAGCAAAAACGGAATCGGGCTTTTGATGCTCGTCGCGATTTTTCTGTCGAACCTGCCCGAAAGCCTGTCCTCCATAGACGATCTGCGAAGAGAGGGCTTTTCCAAGAAGCGCATTTATCTGTCATGGTCGATCGTCAGCATCTGTGTCGCGGCGAGCGTCGTCTTGAGTTTTCTCTTCCTGGAAAGGCTGGATCTCAATGCTCTCGGCATCATCGAGTCTTTTGCGTCCGGGGCGATCCTGGCCATGCTGGCGGACAGCATGATGCCCGAAGCCTATGAAGACGGCGGATTTCTGATCGGGTTTTTGACGATGTTGGGATTCTTGACCGCCTTCATTCTTTCAAAAATATAGTTTCATCTGATTTGCTGGTACTGCTATAATCCGCTCTTTTAAACCAGCCCTATCATGAAGCTGAAGACCGTTTTTGCCGTTTCGTGCCTGTTGATCCTGGCCGGGTTTTCTTTTTCCGAGGGGACCGGAACCGCTCAGAAGGCGGTTCGCATTGAAAAGGGGCCGGTTCTCGACGGAGACCTCCAGGACGAAGCTTGGAGACAAGCGGCCCCGTTCACCGGGTTCAAAATGGTGTTCCCCAACCCTGGAATGGAGCCCACAGAAAGAACCGAGCTCCGCGTTATTTTTGATAACGCCAACCTCTATATCGGCGTCTATTGCTACGACAGTGTGCCGTCAAGAATATCCGGCAACTCCATGGTCCATGACGGCGTGGGCGAAGGCAAGGCTGACGACGTCGTCAGAGTCCTCCTCGACCCCTTTCAGGACAAGCGGAATGCCTATGTGTTCATCGTCAACGCCAGGGGCGGCCGGAGTGAGGGCCTTACCTCTGGAGAATCGGCCAGCCTCAACTGGGATGGCATATGGGACGCCAAGAGCCGGATCCAGCCCGACGGCTGGAGCGCGGAAATGAAGATCCCGTTCAAGACGATCTCGTTCAAGCCGAACCTGGCGTCATGGGGAATCAACGTCGAGCGATATATTGCCAGGAAACAGGAGACGGACCGGCTTTCCGGTACGACCAGGAACAGTCTCTTTTATAACCCCATGGAAGCGGTCGCGCTTGAAGGGATCGGGGGAGTCAAACAAGGCCTGGGCCTGACCTTCCGTCCTTACGGTATCGTCCGCGGCAGTAAGGATTACATTGAAGGGATGGCCGCGGCCTGGAAGCTCGACGGAGGGTTCGACCTCTATAAGAATTTCACTCCCAATTTTACGGGCGCCCTCAGCTATAACACGGATTTCGCTGAAACGGAAGTCGACGACCGCCGCATCAATCTAACCCGTTTTCCGCTCTATTTCCCGGAGAAAAGGACCTTTTTTCTGGAAGGGTCGGAAATTTTCAATTTCGGCGGGGGCGGAGAGAACTTCTCGCCCTTTTTCAGCCGGCGGATCGGACTTTATGGAGAAACCCAGATTCCCGTCGCTTTCGGCACGAAATTCTTCGGCAAGCTGGGGAATACCAACCTGTCGGTTGTGGACGTCAAGACCCGGGCGTTCGCCGACGAGAACCTCTCCCTCAGCCCCCCCGCCGAAAATTTCTTCGCCGCCCGCGTGTATCAGAACGTCCTCGCCGAAAGCAAAGTGGGTGTCATTTTCACGAGCGGCAGCCCCACGGGCGAAAAAAACACCTTGGCCGGCTTCGACCTGACCTACAAGACGTCGAGATTTCTGGGCCACCAGAATTTCCTGACGGGCGGCTGGTATGTCTATAATTGGAACGCGATCACGATCGGGAAGCACCAGGCCTATGGACTCAGGCTCGACTTCCCGAACGACTTGTTGGATATCAGAGGCAGCTATTCTTATTATGGAGATGCTCTCGACCCCGGCCTGGGCTTCCTGGCGAGGGGCAATGTTCAGTCTCTCAACCTGGGAATGGCCTTTCAGCCGCGCCCGGCAAAGGGGACCCTCATCGGCAATCTCGTCCGGCAATTCTTCTTCGAGTTGGAAGGCCAATTCTACTGGGACCTCCAGGGAAATCTCGAGACACGGCAGATCTTCACCGCCCCTCTCAACCTCCGGACGGAGAGCGGGGAGCACATCGAATTCAACGTCATCCCCAACCGTGATGTCCTACCCTATAACTTCGAGATCGCGCCGGGCGTCGTGATCCCCCAGGGCCCCTACAATTTTATGGGCTACCGGGCCGAGTTCAATTCCGCCACGTTCCGCCCCTGGACCGTCGACGTGAGCTGGCGTTTCGGACAATTCTATTCCGGCCATTATGACGATGCCACGGTCGGATTCGGGTTCAAGTTCAAGGGATATGTCAGCCTGGCCCTGAACGCGGAGTTCGTCCGAGGCCGCTTGCCGCAGGGAAATTTCAAAGCGAATGTCTACCAGCTCAAGGCCGATTTTTCCTTTTCGCCGGACCTCGGACTGATGAACTACATCCAATACGACGACGTTTCGAGAACGCTGGGCGCCAACATCCGGTTCCGGTGGCAGCTCTCGCCGGGTAATGAGATCTATCTCGTCTATACGAAGAACTGGGAGCGGCGCTGGGATCCCGTCAGCCGCTTCGTTCCGCTGGGTGAACGCGGAGTCTTCAAGATCACGTTGAGCATCAGGCCTTAAAAAAAGACTGGCTGCCGGGGCCGACTATCTTTTCAGCTTCTTGGCGATGACGCCGTCCACGGACCAGCGGCCGCCGCCCATGATCAGCAGAGCGACCCCGATGGCCATGGCCAGAATGTGATATTCGAACCCTTCGCCCTTCGCGGTCCCGCCCCAGTTCATGAAGAAGCCGACCTTCCAATGGACGAGAGCGACGGCGACGACCATGTTCACGGAGATGGCCAGGGCGGCGACTCTCGTGAAGAATCCCGCGATCAAGGCCACGGCCCCGACCGATTCGGCCAGGATGGCCAGGAGAGCGAAGATCGTCGGGATATGGTGACTGGATTCGAACCATCTCATGGAGGCGTTGAAGCCCGCGCCGCCGAACCAGCCCAGAAGCTTCTGGGCGCCGTGGGGGAAGATCACGATTCCCAACAGGACCCTGAGGATGGTCCCGGAAAGACCCTTGTCGGTCGCGAAAAACTTCCTGAACATGATATCCCCCCTAGTGTCTTTTCTTGATCCCGTCGAGCTGGGTTCTGGCGGTGTTGATGGCTTTCTTGATCTCGGCGTTGTCCGGGTCGAAGGCGAGCAGGCCCTCCCAGACGGCGATGGCCTTGGCCAGGTTCCCCCTTCGGTATTCCGAGAGACCCGTTTTGGTCAGGCTCTCCCGGCAGGCGGAGACGGCGTCCTTCAGGGCCTCCCGGCTAAAGGCGACGGGAGGCCGCAATCCTTCGAACGACGCGTAATCCCCAAGAAGGACGGCATTGACTCTCCCGGCTTGGGCGAAATCCTTGGCGCCGAAGGCTTTGTCTCCGATGGCCATGATCTGGTTGACCGTTCCCCGATATTTCGCCGCGAGCTCGGCGTCGCCCGGACTCTCCTTGATAGCGGCCTGAAAAATGTCGAGGGCTCGGGCGAAGTTTCCGGCCTTTACGGCCTGAGCGGCCGGGTTGTCGACCGCCACGGTCCGGCATTCTTTCAACGCCGTCTCCAGATGGACCTTCTTAAATGTGAGCGTTGTCGCGAACGCCCCGAAATTGCCGTAGCGGTCGATTAGAATCCGATAGATGCTGCCCGCCCGGGCGAAATCCTTGGCGCCGAAGGCATTGTCTCCGATGGCCTTGATCTCGGTGACTGTCCCCTGATAGTTCGCCGCGAGTTCGGCGTCGCCCGGATTCTCCTTGATAGCGGCCTGAAAAATGTCCAGGGCTCGGGCGAAGTCTCCGGCCTTCACGGCCTGAGCGGCCGGGTTGTCGACCGCCGCGACCCGGCATTCTTTCAGGGCCGTCTCCAATTGGGCCTTTTTAAACGTGAGCTTCGCCGCGAACGGCCTGAAATCGCCGAAGCGGTCGATAAGAATTCGATAGATGCCGCCCGCCCGGGCGTACTCCCGTTGGCCCAGGGCCCTGTCGGCCGCGCCCTTGATCTCTTCGACCGTCCGGACATAGTCCGCCGTAAGTTCCCTGCTGCGAGGGGTCTTCTCGTAGGCCGCCTTGAAATCGTCGAGGGCTTTCTCGAAATCGCCCTCTGCCAACGCGGGCCGGGATTCGACGGGGGCTTGTTTTGTCATGATCTTGTCGGCCAAGGCGCAGGCCGATAGAAAAAGGCAGGGCAGGACGGCCCAGGCGAGCGCACGCGGCAGGGGTCGTTTGAGCATGATGTCATCCCATCTTTTCGACGGTGCCGAGGAAGATCGGAGCGAGCTCCGGGCTGAACTGCCTTCCGCTGTACTCCTGAATCGTGGCCATGGCCTTCTCTTTGGTCATCGCTGTCCGGTAGGGCCGGTCCGATGTCATGGCATCATAGGCGTCGGCCAGGGAAATGATGGCCGCCTCGCGGGGGATTCTCTCCCCGCTCAACCCGTCCGGATAGCCGCTCCCGTCGTACCACTCGTGATGGTGGCGAACGGCGGGGATGAACCGGCGCAAGGAGGGAGCCTTGCGCAGGATCTCGGCGCCGTATTCGGGGTGCTTTTTCATCTCCTCCCACTCGTCGGGGGCGAGCTTGCCGACCTTGTGGAGGATGGCGTCCGAGATCTTGATCTTGCCGACGTCATGGAAGAGGCAGGCGATCTCGATGTCCTCCAGCTCCTGCCCGCTCATGCCGAGCTCCCTGGCCAGGGCCACAACCAGCTCGGAGACGCGCGTGGAATGGCCGTGCGTGTAGGAGTCCCGGGCGTCGATGGCCGCGGCCACGACCCGGACGGTGGAGACGTAGGCCTCTTCGAGATCCCGGGCGTCCTGGGCCAGCCGTTCCCGCTGGTTGGTGATGAGCCCGGACATCTCGTTGAAGCTCGCCGTCAGCCGGCCGAGCTCGTCACCGGAAAATATGCGCAACGGTTTGGCCCCTTTCCCGCGCTTGAGCTCCTCGACGCCGGACGAGAGCTCTTTGATTGGCCGGGTCAGGTTGGAGGACAGGAAGACGCTGCTGACGGTGCCCAGGGCCAGGATGACGGCGAAGAGCCCGATGACCTTGCGCTGGGCCACGCTCTGGGCCGTCGACAGTACGGACCAATCGAGCTCGAGGATGACGGAGCCGAGGTGCTTGTCCATGAAGACGATCGGGCTTTCGATCTCGATGAGCATGCCCGGCGCGCCGGAGATCTTGCGAACGAAGGTCCCGTCCTCGCTCCGCTCGAGGATTTCGCCCTGAGCCGGCTCCAACTTGCGGCCGCGCTCCTTGATGTCGCTGTGGACGATGATGTCCCTCTCCGGACCGAGGACGCCGATCGACTTGATGTCGGGATTCGCCTTTCTGATCTGAAAGACCATGTAGTCGAGGCCGAGCAGGTCATGGGCGCCCATGAGGAAACCCGCCGATGGAGCGATGCTCCGGCCCAGGGTTTCCGCCGTCCGGATGATCTTTTCCGCGACATGGCTGCTCATGATGCGAATTGTGAAGACGTAGGACAGAAACGTCGTGGCGGCGAGGAGAATAAGGATGAGCAGGGTGGCCTTGGCCCGGATGTTTTGGAAGGTGAGAGGCGCCATGCTTTTAATGGACGTATTCTTATTTTCATATCTTACTCTCGGAATTTGAGATATGTCAATCGGCGAGAATATCCGATCTGCCGGCCGCAAAGGTCGGCGGTGCTTCCTCGTCTAATAGGGTTGAGGACCAGATGACGCCCGCAACGGCCCGTGACGCCCCGGCCCGCTCGTCCGGGACTGGGGTTAGCCAGAAACCCGGGGGAATGCTCCCGGGAATCCTCCGCTGGGGGGATTCTGGCTGGGCGGGGCGGCGTGGTACCTATCGCCCGAGAAAGGAAAACAAGATCCGCAGACCGGGAAATCCCATCTGTTTGACTCCGGTCGCCCGCGGATATAATATATCCTTGGATTGGGGCAACTAATTTATCCGGCCAAAAAAAGGAGGATCCTTTGAATCGTTTCATCCGCAATCTCTCACTTTCTCTCCTGGCGGTTGCCGCCGTAGCCGGCCTCGGGCTGGTGACCTCGTGCAACATCACCGGGGGAGGGGCGTCCGGGGCCACGGGCAGGCTGAACGTGCTTCTGACGGACGGGCCCACCGACGACTGGCAGGAAGTGTCCGTCGTCATCGAATCCGTCAGTCTTCACCGCCGTGACGGCAATTCCTGGGAGGATGTCTGGACCACCGACCCGGCCAACCCTGACGCCGGCAAGGTCAACCTTGTCGACTTGAGCGGTGTGGCCGAGATCCTAAAGACGGCCACGATCCCCGTCGGCACCTACAACTTGATGAAGATCGTCATCGACACCGACCCGACGAAGATGAAGCTCGTCGACGACCAGGGGAACACGATCGACCCGGCCAACATCACGGTCGTCGACCCCAGCGGCAAAGGCGAGATCAAAGTCGACCTCAGCCCGGCGATCACCGTCGCCGAAGGCGCCACGGCGAACCTGCAGGTCGATTTCGACCTGGCCCACCCCCTGTCGATCGTCAATCTGGACGGGAAGGTCGTCATCAACCTCAAGGTCCGTCACAAGGCCATGCCGCGCCATCTCAATAGTCTCCAGTTCGCCCGCACCCTCGGGGACATCACGGCCGCTGCCGCGGACGGTACCAGCTTCGCCGTCAAGACCCTCCAGGAGTCCGAACTGACCTTCGGCGTCAACGCCAACACGATCTATGTCGACGCGAACACCAACCTGGCGGGGACCTTCACCGGCCTCTCGGCGCTCGTGGGCACCGGGGCCGCGCTCGTCGCGTCCAACATGAACTCCGACGGCAGCCTCTACGCCCGGCGCGTCTGGTACGCCACGAGCGTCGACACTCTGCCGCAATTCACTCCCGAGGGTCTGGTCCGACGGGTGGGCGCCAACTGGCTCAACATTCTGAAAAAGAAAACGGAGACGCAGCCCACCGGCGACCGTCGCCATCGTTGCGACTGGAACTCGGAAACGGTTTTCGTCGACGAGAACACCACCTGGACCTTCCAGAACATCGCGATGGGCACGGGGCCGTCCATCCTCCGCTCTATCGCCAAGGGCTTCCGCGTGGAAGTGACCTTCGCCGACCCCGCCGCCTCCCCCAAGGTGGCCGCGTCGATCAACGTCCACAGCGCCCATGCCGAGGGCCTGGTCACGAACGCCGCCAGCGATAACTTCACCTTCGGCTGGCGCGATCACACCCGGACGATGGTCTATAGCGGCCTCATGGACCACGGCTTCGGCTGGTGGTTCTACGGATTGCCTTCCGGCCGGTCCACAGTCATCCAAGACTTCGTCGACTCCGTGGACCAGGCCAGGTCCGCCAACCTCTGGGTTTTCGCCAGGGCCGGACTTTACTGGGATACGGCGAACACCCGTTGGGTCGTCGAGAACCTCGTCCTTTCCCCCATGAAGCTCCACGACTTCACCAAGATCACGACGGGCTACACCGCCGGGAGCGGGTCCATGGGCGTTTCGACCTACGATTGCTGGGACGAGTCCGTGCCGGTGACCATGACCGTCATGCTGGATACGACCGGAGACCTCCAGACGGTGGTCGGCTCCTTCGCCTGGAACGCCGCGACCAGTCTCGTGACGTTCACCCTGCCGGTCGTTCCCGCCGAATGGGAGGCCTTGCTCACGCCGGCCGTGAACAAGGTCAAGATCTGGGTCCGTCCGGTCAAGGCGACCGACGGGACCTTCAGCTGGCACGCTTATAGCGTTATCGCCTACCAGTTCATCCGCTGACCGTTCGTTCCGAACGTCGGGCAGCCGCGGGCGCGAGGCCCGCGGCTGCCTTTTTTATTTCGGGACCGGACTCCGGAAGGGGTAATACCCCAAATGGGGGCATCGCCATCTTGGGGTTTGACCCCTTCCGGTTGACACTCCCCCCGGCCGCCCCTATAATAAAACCTGAAAGGAGTATGGGGGCGTACTGGTTTCGACGGAAGTAATGAGGCACAAGTTGCACGCCGAGGTCCCACCCACCTCGCTAAACGGTGGAAAAACCTTAACTGCAGAACCTTTAGCAGTCGCGGCCTAATAGAAAGGCACGCCGTTCCTGGGGTCCTCTCCCGCGGGGCTTCCGGAGCGTCAAACGGGCGGGATAGCGAGCCGGTTTCGTCCTGAGGCCGGGGAGCGAAACTCCTTCGGGGCTGGTTTCCCGGTGCTTTTCCTCTTCGAGCGCCGGGCGACGAGATCAATGAAGGGGATAAGCGTGTAGAGACTTGCTGTTGAATGCTTTCGGACGCGGGTTCGATTCCCGCCGCCTCCACCAGACCCGAACGTGAAAAGAGACCCGATAGACCGGACAGCCCGCGGCGCGGTCCTCGCCGCCGCCCTCCTTGCCGCCCTGGTCGTCTGCCCCGTCTCCGGCCAGGCCCCGGCTGGGCAGGGACAGCGGATCCAGACCATGGTCATCGATCCCGGCCACGGCGGGATGGAAACCGGGGCCAAGGGCAAGTTCGGGAACCTCGAGAAGGACATCACCCTGGCCATCAGCCTCAAACTGAAGGCCCTCGTCGAGCGGAACATGGGTTTCGAGGTCGTCTTGACGCGCGAAAACGACGTGGATGTTTCGGTCGAGAACCGGTCGGCCATCGCCAACAACCGCAAGGCCGGCCTGTTCATCAGCATCCACGCCAACGGGGCCGTCCAGAAAAGGGCGGCCGGTTCGGAGACGTTCTTCCTCAGTCTCAATGCGACCGACGAGGAGACGCGCCGGCTGGCTTACCTCGAGAACAACTCCTCCGCGCTCCAGAGCCGCATCGACCCGTCGTCGGACGACGACCTGATGATGATCCTCTGGGACATGGCCCAGACGGCCTACATCAAGGAGAGCAGCCAGCTGGCCGAGCTCGTCCAGGGCGAACTCGACGCCCTCCTCGGGACGCGGAACCGGGGCGTCAAGCAAGCCCCATTCAAGATCCTGGCCGGCGTCGCCTGCCCGGCCATCCTCGTCGAGGCCGCCTTCATTTCCAACCCGGAGGAAGAACAGAAGCTGGCCTCCGAGGATTTCCAGGCCAAGGTCGCCGAGGCGATCTACCGCGGGCTCGCCCGCTACCTCCGGATGCCCAAGTAGGACACCATGGCCAACAACAAGAAAGCCAAGAAACCGAAACCGGCGCTCGTCCTGGGCGTCCTGTCCGTCGTCCTCCTCGTCCTCGTCATCATCTTTTTTTTTGGCGGGGGTCGGGAGAAGGCCAAGCGCTTCGTCGACGCCAACGTCCCCAAGACGCCGGCCGTCGCGGGGGAACCCGCCGAAGCCAAGACGGTGACGCTCTTTTTCCTCGACGACGACGACGACTTCCTCCACCGGGAAACGCGTCAGATCGTCGCCGGCCCGACGGACGCCGAGGAGGCGGAACGGGCCCTGGCCGAGCTCATCAAGGGCTCGGAGGGGAAATATGTCTCCCCGCTGCCTCCCCAGACCAAGGTGCGCCAGGTCTTTATCGGTAAGAACGGCGTCGCCACCGTCGATTTCAGCCGGGACATCGCGGAAAAATTCTCATACGGCTCGACCATGGAACTTGCGGCGGTCTACGCCGTCGTCAACACCCTGGCCTTCAATTTCAAGGCGGTCAAGAAAGTCGTCATCCTCGTCGAGGGAGCGGAGAAGGAGACCCTCGGCGGGCATGTCGACCTGACCCGGGCCTTTCTCCCCGATTATTCCCTGGTCGCGAGATAGCCCGGGTCCGGCCATGAAGAAGCTCCCCCGGGTGGTCATCGTCGGCTTTCCCAACGTCGGCAAGTCCACTCTTTTCAACCGGATCCTGGGACAACGGAAAGCCCTCGTCCACACGGACCCGGGCATGACCCGGGACAGCCTTTCGGCCACCTGCGTCCTCGAGGACCGGAGGTTCGTCCTCGTCGACACGGGCGGGCTCTTCGGCGTCGCCGACGAGCCCCTGAGCGACAAGGTCCGCGAAAAAGCCCTCGAGGAAGCGGCCGCGGCCGACCTCGTCCTGTTCGTCCTCGACGGCAAACGGGACGTCGCTCCGATCGAGAAAGAGCTCTTCATCTCCTTGAAAAAACGCGGCCTCCCGATCCTTCTCGTCGTCAACAAGGTCGATTCCCAGGTCCAGGAAGAATCGATGACGGCCGAGTATTATCGGCTGGGGGAAAAGGACATCTGCTTCATCTCCGCGGAACACAAGCTCAACGTCGGTCTGCTCGAGGAAGCCATCGTCGCCGTCCTGCCGGCGGCCGAACCGGAGCGGGACGAGCGGGCGCCCCTCCGTATCGCCATCGTCGGCCGGACCAACGTCGGCAAATCCTCCCTGGTCAACCGGCTGGCCGGCGAGGAGCGCCTCATCGTCAGCGAGATCCCCGGGACGACGCGGGACAGCACCGACACGCTCCTTCTCCGCGACGGGAAGCCGTTCTGCCTGGTGGACACGGCCGGGATCCGCAAGCTCGCGGGCGCGGAAGACAGCCGGGAGAAAGCCGGGATCCTCCGGGCGAAATCGAACATCCGCCTGGCGGACGTCGTCTGCCTCATCCTCGACGTCCAGGAGTTCCCCACCCGGCAGGACGCCCGAATCGCCCAGCTGGCCCTCGAATCCGGCCGGCCCCTCATCCTCGCCCTCAACAAGTGGGACCTCGTCGACAAGGACGCCGTCCGGCCCGAGGCCGTGCGCGCCCGCGTCTTCCGGAAGCTCAGCTTCGTCAGCTACGCGCCGCTCCTCTTCCTCTCGGCCCGGACCGGGCAGCGGGTCGTGAAGATCCTGGACACGGCCGAACAGGTCTTCAAGAGCGCTTCGACGCGGGTCGAGACGTCGAAGCTCAACACGTTCCTGGCCCGGACGACCGACGTCCACCCGCCGCGCCTGAAGAGCGGGGCCAGGGCCAAGCTCCGGTACATGACCCAGAAAGGCGTCTGCCCGCCGACGTTCATCCTTTTCCTGGGCGCCCGGGGCCCGCTTTCGCCGACCTACGAGAAATTCTTCCTCGATTCCCTGCGGGAGGCGTTCGGCTTTGTCGGCACCCCGCTCCGGTTGATCGTCCGGACGAGCTGACGCCCGTTGGAAACCCTCGGACAGGCCGTTTTTCCTTGACTTTAGAGGAGGCTTCGTTTATAAATAAGTCCTTGTCTTTCTCCGCAGTGAGCTATTGACTATAAGGAGGTCAGGATGTCTCGAAAGACGACCCAAAGATTGATCCTCGCCGCCGCCGTGCTCGCGGTGATTTTCGCCTTCACGGCCTGTCAGAACATCAGCTATTCCAAGCTTTCCGCCAACTACCATTTCGGCCGGGCCAACAGCTTTTTCCGGGAGAATCAGTACCGGAAGGCGATCACCGAGTACGAGGCGACGCTCAAGTACAACCCCAACATGACCCAGGCGTTCCGCTTCCTCGGCGAGAGCTACAAACAGCTCTACAAGCCGGGCGTGGACTCGCAGATCAACAAGGAACTCGAGAAGAAGACCCTCGATGCCCTGACCAAAGCCTACGAAATCGAGCCCAACAACAAGGATGTCATCTATTCCCTCGGCGACATGTACGACAAGCTCAAGAAGTTTCCCGAGGCCGAGAAGTTCTACCTCCGCATCATTCAGCTCGAGCCGGCCAACATGAGCAATTACTACGTCATCGCCGACTTTTACAAACGGTACATTGGCATTCAGCCGGGGATGGACAGGAAGGCTGAGTCCATGTATCTGCGCCGGATCGAGACGGACCCGGAGAACACCCAGGGCTATGCCTACGCGGCCAACTATTATGAGACCATTCCCGCCTCGGCCGAGCACATTGACCAGGCCATCGCGAATTATGACAGGGCCAATGAATATTGGGATAAGAGAATCGCCCTCGACCCGACGAACGCGGAAGCCTGGCTTTCGAAGGGCGTGAATCGATGGAACCGGGCCTATCGCTTCCAGAGCGTTTCGAAAGAAGAACGGCTGAAAGTCGCCCAAGAGGCGCTGGCGGCGATCCAGAAAGCGATCGAGCTCGACCCCAACTACCCCGAGCCCTACTCCCATATGAGCCCTCTCTATAAGGCCGTCCTCGCCCAGCTCGAGCCCGAAAAGGCGGCCCGGTACAACGCCGAGGCCGATCGGTATATCGAGAAATTCCAGGAGTTGCGCAAGAGGGCGGCCGAACGGAAGAAACTCGAGGAAGAGCTGAAAAAAAGCGCCTGAGGGGGGCCTTCCGCCGCCCGGCCCGGGGCGCAAGTTGACAATTTCCTGCGGATTTAGTATTTTAGTCCATCTATCTATCTCTGTTTTAAGGTTAGAAGCTCATGAGGACCTTTATTCCAAAAAAGGATGACATCGAACAGAAGTGGTGGCTGATCAACGCCGAGGGCCGGATCCTCGGGCGCATGGCCACCGAGGTCGCCGACTTGATCCGCGGCAAGAGGAAGCCCCAGTTCACCAGCCATCTGGACACGGGGGACTTCGTTGTCATCGTCAACGCCGAGAAGATCAAGGTCACCGGCCGCAAGCTCGACCAGAAGAAATACTACACCCATTCCCTCTATCCCGGCGGAATCAAGGAGGAGACGCTCAAGGACCTCCTCGAAAGGAAGCCGGAAGAGGTCATCAAGAAGGCCGTCTGGGGCATGATCCCGAAGGGAAAGCTCGGCCGGGCCCTGTACAAGAAGCTCAAGGTCTACCGTGGACCCTCCCACCCCCACGAAGCCCAGAACCCCCAGGAATACAAGTTTTAGGAGGCACCTTGAGTCTGATCCAATACTACGGAACGGGTAAAAGGAAATCGTCCATCGCCCGGGTCTTCCTGCGTTCGGGCAAGGGCGACATCACGCTGTTCGTCAACAAGAGGCCGCGGCCTTACAGCGAATATTTCCGCCTGGACGCCTACAAGGTCATCATTCGCCAGCCGTTCCTCCTCACGGAGACGGAGGACAAGTTCGACATCTTCCTGCGGGTCAGCGGCGGCGGGGCCAAGGGGCAGGCCGAAGCCATCCGGCTCGGGATCGCCCGGGCCCTGGTCGAGTTCAACCGGGAGCTCAAGCCCGTGCTCAAGAAGGCCAGCCTGCTGACGCGGGACGCGCGGGTCAAAGAACGGAAGAAATACGGATTGCTGGGCGCCCGCAAGGCTCCTCAGTACCACAAGCGCTAAGAGGGGAGGATCGAGTTGGTTTCTGTCACGATGAAAGAACTGTTGGAGGCGGGTGTTCACTTTGGGCACCAGACGAAGCGCTGGAACCCCAAAATGAAAGAATACATCTTCGGGCAGCGGAACGGCATCTACATCGTCGATCTGCAGAAAACGATCAAGTACTTCAAGGAAGCCCTGAACTACATCCGGGGCGTGGCCGAGGAAGGCAAGATGATCCTCTTCGTCGGCACCAAGAAGCAGGCTCAGGACATCGTCCGCGACTATGCCGTGAAGTGCGAGTCGAGCTACGTCAACCAGCGCTGGCTCGGCGGGCTCCTGACGAACTTCGCTGTCGTCCGGGGCAGTGTCGACAAGCTGAAGGAGCTCGAGGAGATGAAGGAAGACGGCCGCTGGGACCTCAAGTCGAAGAAGGAGCAGTCGAAGCTCGAGAAGGTCTACCGGAAGCTCCAAAAGAACCTCGGCGGCCTGAAGACCATGAACACTCTGCCCGGGGCCATCTTTATCATCGATTCGTCGAAGGAGACGATCGCCATCGCCGAGGCCCGGAAGATGCACATCCCCATCGTGGCCGTCGTCGACACCAACGGCGACCCGGAGGTCATCAACTACCCCATCCCCGGCAACGACGACGCGGTGCGGGCCATCGAGCTCTTCGCTTCGAAGGCGGCCGAGTCGATCATCGAGGGCAAGAAGAACCGGATCAGCAAGGAGCTGCTCGCGGAGAAGACGAACGAAACGCCCCCCGTTGAAGAGACCCCCGAAGACAACTGAGAAAGAGGACACGATGGAGATCACGGCGGACAAGGTCAAGGAACTCCGGGAGAGGACCGGCATCGGCATGATGGAGTGCAAGAGCGCCCTCAGCGAGTGCGGCTGCGACATGGACAAGGCCATCGAGATCCTGAGGAAAAAAGGGCACGCCCGGGCCGAGGCCAAGGCCAGCCGCGCCGCCAAAGAAGGGCTCGTCGGCTCCTACATCCACATGAACGGGCGGATTGGCGTCCTCATCGAGGTCAACTGCGAGTCCGACTTCGTCGCCCGCAACTGCGAGTTCCAGGAGCTGGTCAAGGAGCTGGGCATGCAGATCGCGGCGGCCAAGCCGCGCTACATCTCCTCGAGCGACGTCCCCGAGGACCTCGTCGCCAAGGAGAAGGAGATCATCAAGGCCCAGATCGGCGACATGAAGAAGCCGCCCGAGATCATGGAGAAGATCGTCCAGGGGAAGCTCGGCAAATTCTTCGAGGAGGTCTGCCTCCTCGATCAGCCCTACATCCGTGAGGACAAGATCAAGGTCCGCGACCTCATCGCCCAGCTCGTCGCCAAGGTGGGCGAGAACATCAAAGTCGGCCGTTTCGCGCGCTACGAGATCGGGCAGGACTGAAGCTCCACGGACTTACGCCGGTGGAATCAAGCTTTCGCGGGCTTTGGAGCGCCTGTCCCCGGAGCGGGGGTTGGCAATTCCAATTTCGCGAAGGGGATTGAAATCCGGGCCCGAACGGGTATAGAATAAGGCCCGAAGCCCATGTCCAAACCGGCCTATAAGCGCATCCTCCTCAAGCTGTCCGGTGAATCCTTCCTCGGCGATATTCCCTCGGGGATCCATTACGACCGGGCCCTGGCCATCGCCCGGGAGATCAAAGAAGTCCACGATCTCGGCGTCGACATCGCCGTCATGATCGGCGGCGGGAATATCTTCCGCGGCGTCGGTGGGACGGATGTCGGTATCGACCGGGCGTCGGCCGACCAGATGGGCATGCTGGCTACGGTCATCAACGGGATCGCCCTTCAGTCGGCCCTGGACAAGGCCGGTGCCGTCACGCGCCACGTCTCCTCCATCGAGATCAAGTCCGTAGCCGAGCCGTTCATCCG
Source organism: Candidatus Aminicenantia bacterium (assembly GCA_041479905.1). Classification (GTDB taxonomy): domain Bacteria; phylum Acidobacteriota; class Aminicenantia; order Aminicenantales; family Saccharicenantaceae; genus RBG-16-66-30. The sequence goes on along the minus strand of JBGOYY010000017.1, from coordinate 17,117 downwards.
CCGGCGCGTCATCCGCCATCTCGAAAAGGGCCGGATCATCATCTTCTCGGCGGGCATCGGCAGCCCCTTCTTCACGACGGACACGGCCGCTGCCCAGAGGGCCCTGGAGATCGGGGCCGAAATCATCCTCAAGGCGACCAAGGTCGACGGCGTGTACACGTCCGACCCGCTGACCGACAAGACGGCCAAGAAGTTCAAGTCCATCCGCTACATCGACGTCCTCAAGAAGAACCTCAAGGTCATGGACGCCACGGCCATCTCCTTGTGCAAGGACAACGGCCTGCCCATTCTCGTCTTCGCCCTGGGCAGAGGGGGCAACATCATGCGGGCCGTCCTGGGCGAGACGATCGGGACCAGAGTCTACTGAGGGACGCGATGGTCAAAGACGTGCTGAAGGACGCGGAAAAGAAGATGAAGGCCTCGACCGAGCATTTCCGGAAGAACCTCGGGATGCTCCGGACGGGACGGGCCAATATCTCCGTTTTTGAGGAAATCAAGATCAGCTACTACGGCGTCCCCACGCCCGTCAATCAGGTGGCCACCGTCAAGGTCCCCGAGCCGACCCTGATCGTCATCCAGCCCTACGACCCCTCGATGCTCGAGCCCCTCGACAAGGCCATCCGGAGCTCGGACTTCGGCTTCAATCCGCTCAACGACGGCAAGGTTCTCCGCGTCCCCATCCCGCCCCTCGACGAGGAGCGCCGCCGGGAGATCGCCAAAAAGATCGGCCGGATGCTCGAGGAGGAGAAAACGGCCCTCCGCAACATGCGCCGCGAGGCCAAGGAGTTCATCGAGGAGCTAGAGAAGGAAAAAGAGATCGCCGAGGACGATAAATTTTTGGGCCTCGAACACCTCCAGAAACTCCTCGACGAGACCGTCGGGAAGATCGAGGAGCTGGCCGGCGCGAAAGAGAAAGAAATTCTGGAACGCTGAAGCCCCTTTGACAGGGCTCGTCTTCTTCCCTCGGCGTTATTCCCCCCCGAATGCGGGACATGTCCTGTAGGGACGTGTTGTCTTTCTTGGGACTACTTTTTTAAGAGATTTCCTAAAAGCACGGCTCCGAGCTGCTCCGCCGTGCTTTTATCGGTCGCTCTGAGGACTCCGCTCCCTGCCGATCCTCGAGCGCTGAGCCCGCCCCTCGTCCGTCAGCAGGCCGGCTTCTTCTGAAACCAGTTCTCCCGCGTGCCGAACTTCGTCCGTAGGGCGATCCCCCAGCCCACGGCGTTCATGACCAGGCCGAATAAGAACCCGACGACGGGGATGAAGCCGACGAAACTGAAGAGCGCGAGGCCGGCGAGAACGGCCCCCAGCGCGGAGATCTTCCGGGAGCCGAGGGCGCGGAGGAGGCTGTCGCCGAGGAAATAGAAGACGACGATCCGGCCGAACACCTTGATGATAAAACCAGCGGCGACGAGCCCGAGAAGAACAGGGATGCCGATGAGGATGAAGCTCAGCAGAACGGAGAAGAGGACGAGGCCCGAAAAAACGATGATGGCCAGGAAGCCGATGCCGAAGGCCGGCCAGAAGGACTTACGGACCTCCCCGGCGGCGAAGGCCAGCGGCTTCGGGAACAGGGCGGCGCCGAGGAATGCGGCCATGAGCCAGAGGAAGATGATGGCCAGCTTGAAGATGACGATGATCGGGATGAGCGACAGGGAGAAGACGCCGGAGAGGAGGCCGTCTTTGAAGATCTTGTCCCTGATCTCAGCGGTCTGGAAGTAGAGGGTATCGCCGCCGACCGTGCATCCGGGCTCTTTCTCCAGCGTTCCGCCCAGGGCGGCCAGATCTTTGCCGATGACCGCCGTGGACTTGACGATGATCCGGGACCCGATCCCGACGACGGACCGTCCGGCTTCCCCGCTGATCGTGATCGTCCCGCCGATGACCATGACGTCGTCCCGGACCTTGCCCTCGATGAGGACGTTGCCGCCCAGGCTGAAGATCTTGTCCTGGGTTTCGCCGGGAGCGACGTGGATATCTTTCTGAAAAACGACCGCGGCGAGGGCCCGCGGCGGGGCGGCGAGCGGCGCGAGGACGAGCAGGGCGAAAAGGCCCAGGGTCAGATTTTTTTTCATCATGATTTTTCTCCCAGGGAGAGGAATCTTTTCGCTCCGAAAAAAAAGAGCACGGACATGAGGAGCCCTAAGCCCAGGATGAGGCCGATGCCCTCCGGGCCGAGGGCGCTCAAGAGGGCGACCAGCCCCTTGCCCAGCATCGTAACGAAGCCGGACGCGACGTCCAAAAGAAGTCCGCCGACCTTCAACAGCTTGGTGAAGAGCGGCAGGAGCCGGCCGAAGCCCGAACTGAAGGACCGGCCGGCGGCGACCAGGACGTCGGACAGGCTCTCGCCGGTGAGGAGATAGAAGCCCAGGAGGCCGACGACGAGAGCGGCCAATCCGGAGGCGAGGGCGGCGAGCCAGCGGGGTTCGGCCGCCGCGGGCTCGGGCAGCCTGTCCATGACCGACAGGGCGAAATTCGGAGGAACCTCGAAGGGCGGCAAACTGGTGAAGGCCTCGTGCAGAAGCCGCCTTTCGGCCAGGACGCCGCGGCAGGGCGGGCAGGTTTCGAGATGGGCTTCGAGCCCGCGCCGTTCGGACGGGCCGAGCTCTCCCTCGAGATAGAGGTAAAAGCTCTCGGCGCTCCGGCAGTCCCTCATAATCCCTCCATCCTTTTCCTGAGCATCTCTTTGGCTTGAAAAACGCGGTTCTTGACCGTCCCGACGGGCAGGCTCTTGATGTCCGCGATCTCTTCGTACGAGAACTCGTTGACGTGCCTCAGGACGAAAAGCTCCCGGAGGGCGGCCGGTAGGAACCCCAGGGCCCGCTCGATTTTTTGCCGGATCTCGGCCAGCTCGAACTTGCGGGCGACCGACGGCCCCGGGTCCGGGACCTGGGGCGTGAGCGACCCTTCATCGTCGTCGACGGGCTGGTCCAGGGACAGGGTCGGGAGCTTCTTCTTCCTCCAGTGGTCAATGAGGTGGTTCGAGGCGATCTTGAAAAGCCAGGTGCTGAACTTGTAGGCGGGGCGGTAGGACCTGAGCGAGCAGTAGACCTTGATGAAAACCTCTTGGGTGAAATCGAGCGCCGCCTCGCGTTCACCGGTCATGCGGCCCAGGTAGTTCGTCATGGGCTGCTCGTACTTGCGGACGATCATTTCAAAGGCCTTCCGGTCTCCTTTGAGGGCTTGGGCTACGAGCGTGCTGTCTTCAGCGATCGAGGATACTCCGCCCTCGGGTATTGATACGGACCCGGGGCGAGAAGGTTTAGCGCCGGACGGTTTCCCCATCGTCAATGATCTCACAGTCCGGGGGGACCTTCAGCTCGAAGGTCCTGGCCGGGAGACGGACACCGGTCCGGACCTGGCTGAAGATGAATTCTCGCTTGTTGCCCGCCCACTCGAAGAAAATGACCCGGCGCAGGAGCCATGTGCGCTCGTCGATCTCGAGGAGGATGTGGGAGTAATCCCCCTCCGTCCGGGGCGTGAGCTTGACCTGCCTGACCCGGACGGCGTCGGTCGGGAAAGGGCTGTCTTCGACGATATAGGCGTCCCGGAAGGACATCATGCCGAGAAAAATGCCGAAAATGTCCGACTCCAGGGCCTCCTTGGCGACCCGGCTCCGCGTCAGCTGCTTTTCCTCGGCGATGTACATCTCGAGGACGCCGTCCTTGTAGAGAAAGACCTTGTCCTGAGGGTCCCGGTATTCCCAACGCATGCGGTCGGGTTTCTGGAGGAAGAGTTCCCCTTTTTCCCGGAGAGGGGCCGACACCGACATGGAGTAGTGGAGCTGTTCGAACCGGGCCTGGAGGGTCCCGGCGGCCCTGAGCGCCCGTTCCATGTTGGCCACCGCCTCTTCGGGCGTCACCGCGAAGGCGCCGGCCGCGAGCGCGGCGAGGGCCAGGACGAGGGCAAATAGTCGCCTCATGAGGGCTATTATATCATACCGTTGCCTGAGGGCGTTTCCCCTCTTGGCCTATGGAAAAAGCGTATTGGGGGGAGGCCTGAAGGAGGCCGCTAATTTTGGGTCCGAGGCGGTCATCAGAGTGAGCATAAAGCAGTGATTTAGCCGCCCCGGTCCGGATACGCGGATTCCTCCCATCGGATCCGGACCGGGACGACGTTAAGAATTAAACCCATTCGACTCCCCGGCCTTAAGCCCGGGGATATGCGCAGGGTTAATACTGAGCGTCACCGACCCAGTTTTAAAAAGGGGGTTGGTGGCAGCGAACGTATCACTGCAGCGAACGAAGATGACCCCCGAGGGCCCTCCGCGGCCGACGTAAAATGGTATATACTCCTTGCGCATGAAGAGCGGGATTCTGCCGGCCGTTATTGCCTACGCGGCCGTCCTCTGGGCTGCGGGCCTGCGCCTCCCCCGGCGGCTCGAAGGGCTGGACTCTTTCTTCTTGGCCTCCCGCCGGCTCGGCTCCCTGCGCGTGGCCTTTTCTCTCTGCGCCTCCTGGATCGGGGCGGCCTCGCTCCTCGTTTCTACGGACGAGGCCTTCAGGGACGGTTTCAGCGCCATCTGGATAATCGGGGTTCCGGCCGTCGCCGCCCTTCTCCTCCTCCTGGCCCTGGCCGGGCCGGTCAGGGAAGCGGCCGGTTCGACCCTTTCGGACCTCATGGAAAGCAAGTACGGAAAGGCGGCCAGGTTCCTGACAAGCGTCCTGATCGTCTGGTACATGACGGTTCTCGCGGCCTCGCAGATGATCGCGGCCGGCTCCTTCCTGGGCGCCTTCCTCGGCACCTCCCCGATCCCGAGCCTGGCGATCGCGGCCGGCATCGTCCTCGTCTACTCCATCGCCGGCGGCCTCATCTCGGTCTCCAGGACGCACGTCGTCCAGGTCGTCCTCCTCGTCGCCGGGGTCACGGGGATGATCGCCGCTCTCGCTTCGCGAACCTCCTGGGGAGCCGTGCGTGCCGCCGCGGGACGCCTCGGAAAAGGCTCGTACTTCGATGTCCTGGCCGGCGCGGACCGCAACGTCCTGATCGCCGTCTCTTTCATCCTGGCCTGGACCATCTCTCCCATCGCCTGGCAGAGGATGCAGGCCGCCCGCAGCGAAGGAGCGGCCCGCCGGGGGCTTCTCGGGGCCGCCCTTCTTCTGGCCGTTTTCTACGCCGGCATCGTCGCGGCCGGAATGCTCTTCCTGCCCCTTTTCCCGCGAGGCGGGAACGGCGTCCCGCTGGTCACGGCGTTCATATCCGGCGAATCCGGGTCCTTTCTGGGGGGCCTGCTTTTCGTCACGGTCCTGGCGGCCATCCTGTCGACGATGGACGCGGCCCTCAATGCCGGCGCTTTCACCCTGACCAAAGACCTTCTCGGGCGGAAGGAGCGCCCCGATCCCGGGCGCCGGGCGGTGAAGCTGGCCCGGGTCTCCACCCTGGCCCTCGCCGCCGCGGCCTTCCTCGTCGCCACCCGGTTCGGCGACATCCTCAAGACCCTGGGCTTGGCCTCCAAGATCATGGCCGAGGGCCTCCTTGTCCCCGGCCTCGCGGCCCTCTTCCTGAAGAAGAAAGCCCCCTGGGCGGGGCTCCTCAGTATCCTTTGCGGCGGCGGCTACGCGTTCGTCTGTTTCCTCGAGGAGTCGGGCCTCCGGCTCGTCCCCGTCCCCCCCTGGCCGTGGTCGCTCCCCTTGGGGGTCGGCCTGGGCGCCGCGGGCTTCCTGATCGGGTTCCTCGTCGAGCGCCTGCATCCCCGGCGAACCTAGGACGGAACAGAGCGCCCCGAGCCTGGAAAGAGGAGACTCAGCTTGACTTTTTTTGCAGAAATGGATAGAAGATTAAGGGGTATGGAGGGAAAAATGAAGAAAAGCATCATCCTCTTCGCCCTGGTGGCGGGCCTGGCCGGGCTGGGCTTCGCTCAGACGGCCGCGGAGCACATCCAGGCCGGCGACCAGGCCTACGCCCAATTCGACGATCAGAAGGCCCTCGAGCATTATTCCGAGGCCTTGAAGCTCGAACCCGCGAACTATGAGGCCCTCTGGAAGACCTCGCGGGCCATGGTCGACATCGCCGATGTCATCCCGGCGACCGACAATGACATCAAGGCCCGTCAGATGAAGATGTACACGGAGGCCACCGCGCTCGCCAAGAAGGCGGTCGCCGCCAACCCCAACGACACCTGGGGGCATTTCCAGCTCGCGGCCGCCAACGGCAAGCGGCTCCTCCTCCTCGGGAAGAAGGAGCAGATCGACGCCTCCAAGGCCGTCCGCGCGGAGATCGACAAGGCCATCGAGCTCGACCCGAACAATCACCTTGCCTACCACGCCCTCGGCCGCTGGCACCGGCGGATGGCGGAGATTGGCGGCGCCAAGCGTTTCTTCGGAGGGATCATCTACGGCTCCATCCCGAAGGGTTCCTTCGCCGAGTCGGAGAAAAACCTCAGGAAAGCGATCGAGCTCCACCCCGAATACGCCAACCATTATCTCGAGCTGGGCCGGACCCTGGTCGAGCTCAAAAAGTTCGACCAGGCGGCCGAGGCCTTCCAGAAATGCATCGACCTGCCCAAGACGACGTCGAAGGACGACGTCCTGAAGAACGAGGCCAAGGCCGAGCTCGAGAAGCTTAAAGCCAGGAAGAAATAGCGCGGGAGGGCGGCCCCTTATTCGGAAAAGACCTGGGCGGTGAAGATTTCGATCTTCGCCCCCTTCCTCCATTCATCGGGGCCGAGTCCGGCCTTCAAACAGCCTTGGCGGAGGTAAGTCTCCCTGTCCCAGCCGTGCTCGGTCGGGACCTGGGGGAGGAGCAGGCCCCGGTTGAAACCCTTGGAGATGATGATCCCGTGGCGGCCGACCTCGACCTCCATCGGGGAGGAGATGGGCTCGGGCAGGCCGAGGACGGAGATCTCTATCTTCAGCCGGGCCGTTTCGTCGGGCCTGAGCGGCGCGAACCGGGTGTCCTGGCTGGCCGCGGCGACAGCCATTTCGATGATGGTCTCGTCGAGCGGCTTGACGGGAAGAGGATAGCCGATACAGCCACGTAAGTTGCCGTCGACGGTCAGCGTGACGAACGCTCCTCTTTTTTCTTTGAGCGTGCCGGCCTTGACGGGCGTCCGGAGCTCGCTCCCCGTCTCGAAGTTATGCGCGAGGGCCTGGCGGGCCAGCTGGAGACAGGCGCGTTCCTCTTCGGGCGTCAGGGGTTTACTCATGGGCCTTCGCTTTCACGGCCGGCGCGAGGGGGACCGGCGAAAGGAAGAACTTACGCTTGAACTCGACGACAAACGAGCGGACCGACCGCTTCCGGGCGGTCGAGCCGAGTTCGAGGACAAGCTTGCCGTAGAACATCGGTCCTAAGACGGCTTTCTTGACCGGGGCGCTGAGGCGAATGGCGAAGAACCCGATGACCCCTCCCGGCCAGATCCTGTCAAGTCCGGCGAGCAACCGCTCCGACGGCAGGGCCCGTCCGCTCCCTGCCGGAAAGACCTTCTCGACGATGAACCGGAACCCCCGTTTGTGCCCGACGAGTAATCCCCAGGTCGAAGCTGAGGGCCGGACGACCCTCAGGGCCTCGATCTCCCGCCTGGCTTCCGGGGTGATGAAAACGTCCACGTTCTTGATTATATCATTCCTGACCAGGCCGGAAAAATCAAATTAGCAGGGGCCGAGGGTAAAAGAAAGGGGACACGTACCGGGGGGACATGTCCCCATTTCGGCGCTATGCCGCTGCCCGGGCAGTGATAGGGGCCATGCATAGCCCCCGTAGCGGAGGGGGACCCGCCGGCTTGCCGGCGGGGGAACCGCCGGGACTGGTTCCCGGGGGCCCGGGGGAGATGCGTGGCCCCTATTACTGCCAAAACGGGCGGCGGCGTCCGCAGTAGAAGTGATTGTCCGCCGGACTCCATCCCGGTTGACTCTCATAATGATTTCGAATTAAGATGTGGCGGGAATCGGGAATGAAGTACGAGCTGGTCATCGTCGGCGCCCTCGAAACCAACTGCTATCTCGTCTACTGCGAGGAGACGCGGGACTGCGCCATCATCGACCCCGGCGCGGACCACGAGAAGATCATCTTGTCCGTCGCCGACCTGGAACTCAAGCCGGTGATCGTCCTCAACACCCACGGCCACGTCGACCACATCGGGGCCAATAGCGAGATCATCCGGAAATACGCCGTCCCCCTCGCCATGCACCCCGCCGACACCGGAATGCTTCAAGTATCCGACTACATCGAGCTGAGCCTCCTCCTCGGGGCCAGGAATTCGCCCCCGCCGGACCGCCTCCTCGCCGAAGGGGACGAGATCGTCATCGGCCGGACGTCGCTCCGGGTCATGCACATCCCCGGGCACACGCCTGGCAGCGTCGGTTTCGTCGCCGCCGGCGTCCTTTTCTCCGGGGACACGCTCTTCTGCGGCGGCGTCGGCCGGACCGACCTCCCCGGCGGCTCCTGGAAGGACCTCGAACGGTCGATCCGCGAGAGGATCCTCACGCTTCCCGAGGAAACGATCGTTCTTCCCGGCCATGGGCCGTGGACGACGATCGAGCAGGAGAGAAACTCCAACCCCTTCCTGACATGAAACTCGCCTCCTCCTCCCCTGAGGATGCCCTTCGCCTTTTTCTCGAGTACCTGGCCGTCGAGAAGGGCTTGGCCCGGAACACGATCCTGTCCTATGCCCGCGACATCCGCAAGTTCCTGGGTTTCGTCAAGGCCGGCAAGCTCCTGTGGAACCGCGCGTCCGAGGAGACCATTGTCCGGTTCATCCACAGGCAAAGCCAGGCCGGCCTTTCGGCCAGGTCCCTGGCCCGGCTCATCTCCGCCCTCCGCTCCTTTTTCAAGTTCCTCGTCCTGAGCGGCTTCGTCAACAAGGACCCCTCGTCCCAGCTGACCACGCCCTCGACATGGCGTTCCCTGCCCAAGTTTCTGACGGTCAAGGAAGTCGAGGAACTGCTGCGGGCTCCCGACGACAAGAAACCCCGGGGTGTGAGGGACAGGGCCATGCTCGAGGTCCTCTACGGTTCCGGGCTGCGCGTTTCCGAGCTCGCCTCCCTGAAGCTCGCGGAGGTCAACCTCGAGGACGGGTTCCTTATCTGCCGCGGCAAGGGGGGCAAGGAGAGGATCGTTCCGCTCGGCCGCTCGGCCTGCGGCGCCGTCGGGCGGTACCTAGTCGAGGTCCGGCCGCTCGCCGTTTCGGGGGAGCGTGACGAGCTCTTCCTGTCGCGGCGGGGCAAGCCCTTCACCCGCCAGGGCCTGTGGAAGCTCATCCGCCAGCACGCCCGCAAGGCCGGCCTCGCCGCCAAGATCAGCCCCCATATCCTCCGCCATTCCTTCGCGACGCACATGCTCGAACGGGGGGCGGACCTGAGGTCGGTCCAGCTCATGCTCGGTCACAGTCAGATCACGACGACCCAGATCTACACCCACGTCAGCAGGGAACGGCTCCGCCGCGCCTACGACCAGTTCCACCCCCGCGCCTGACGGCCCGGGATTAGTGGGCGATGAGGGCGACGACCGCTTCCGCTGTGTGGTGTTGGGTCACAAGGAAGGTCCCGGAATCCCCGGCAATGCGCTTCTCGCGCCGCCATTCCCAGGAGAACGTCCGTTCCGCGGCGCGGCGTTCGAGGTCGGATATGGGAATGGCGACCTGGTTCGAGCCGCGGCTGATGCAGCTCCCGTAGCCCGAGCCCGGAAAAGGAGCCGCGTGTCCCGTCGAGCGGGGAAATTCGAGGTTCGCTTTCACCGGAGAGGCGTGGAGGGGGACGGAAACCTCCTTGAACTCGTAGTCGAACCTGAGGTCCGAACCCTCCCGCAAGACATAATTCAGCCGGAGGCGAGGCGTTTCGGAAGTCTCTTGGGCCAAGAGCAGGCTCTCTCCCTTCGGCAGGCCGGATTTCTCCGCAAGCCCCCACTCCAAGACTTCCGTTTTGAGGTGATAGAGAAGGAAGTCGTTTCCGTCCAGCTCGAGGGTCCCCGACCACCGGGCGCGGCAGGTGAATTCACCGTGAAGCAGCGGCCCGGCGCCCTCGATGACGTAGCCGCCCTTCACGGTCACGGACAGGCTGACCTCCCACCACGACGGGCCGGGGGACGGCCGGGAAAAGGAGAGGGCCGCCGCCAGGGCGAGCACAAGGAGGGCCCCTGCGAAGGGGGCGAGAACGCGCCGGGCGAACCCTTTTTCCATGCTTCGACGTGTCTCCATAGGATATCCCTATTATATAAGGGTTCCGGGGGCTTGACAACCGGCGGCCGGCGGCGTATTGTATACGGAATTATTGGTTCAGATAATAGACTTTAGCGTTCAATAAATAAACTGGAAGGTTCAAATCGATGAGAACGAGCGAAATTCGCCGTGAACGGGAACTGCGGCGGCGCGAGGGATACCGCGAAACCATCCTCCACGCCGCCGAGCGCGTCATCCTCCGCAAGGGCTACAGCGCGACGACGATGGACGACGTCGCCCGGGAAGCCCAGTATTCGAAGGCGACCCTCTATAAGTACGTTCCGGGCAAGGGGGTTCTCCTGTTCGAGATCATGGGCCACTATTTCGATGATGTCCGGAACCGTATGGCCGAGATCCTGGCCGGGCCAGGGACCGCCGGCGAGAAGCTCCGGCTGTCCATCCGCATGATCCTCCTGTACCAAGAGGACAAAGAGAACATCACACGGGTCCTCTGGATGGACAACGCTATGCTGAAGTTGGTGCATGTTTTCTCCGCCTCGCCGGGAAAAACCGGTTCGACGACGGCGGCCGACCGGAAGATGCTCGGCCTGCTGCAGCAGAAAAGCCGCGAATTCACGGAGATGGGCGTTAAGCTCATCGAAGACGGGATCGCAGCGGGCGAGTTCCGGCGAATAGACAGCGGAAGCGCCGTGGCTTTCATCGAGGCCGTCCTCCAAGGGTACGCCCACAACCGGTTTTGGCTGGGTGAGGCGGCCGTCAAAACCGGCGCCGCTGACCACCTGACCCGCTTCATCCTCGAAGGGATCAGGAACTCCGAACGACCCCTGAAGGAGATGTGACATGAAGAAGACAGCCGTTTTGCTGTTCGGACTGTGGATCGCCATCGCCGGGCCTGTCCTGTTCGCGGCCCAGGAGGCCAAACCTGTCCTGACCCTGACCCTGGACGAAGCCATCGCCATGGCCCTCCGGCAGAATCCCTTTTTCATGGCCACCCAGGAGAAAGAATCGCAGGCGCGCTTTCTCGTCCGGGAGTCCGTGTCGAGGTTCCTGCCGACGCTGAACGCCCAGGGCCAGGACACTCTGGACGAAAAGCTCTTCGTCCTGGAATTTCCGTCCTTCATCCCCGGCGAGCCGCCCCAGCGGATCTCCATCGACTTCACCAAGAACTACCAGATGTCCCTCGCATTTTCGCTGCCCCTGTTCGCCGGCGGCCGCCTCGTAGCCGGCTACAAGCAGGCCAATTACAACCTTCAGGCCAGCCGGGAGACGGTCCGCCTATCCGAACAGGAAACGATCTTCAACGTGAAAAGGTCGTTTTACGGATACCTCTTGGCCCGGGAGTTCTCCGCCGTGGCCCAGGAAGCCCTGGACTTGGCCGAGAAATTTCGGGTGAACGTCAAGAATCTCTATGAGGTCGGGATGGCCTCGAGGTTCGACCTTCTCCGGTCGGAGGTCCAGGTGGCCAACCTCCAGCCCCAGGCGATCAGGGCCAGGAACAGCGTCGACGTGTCCGAACTCGGGCTCAAAACCGTCGTCGGCCTTGATCTCGACGCGCCCATCGTGGTCAAAGGGGAGCTGGCGGCCCTGCCTCTCGATACCGAGACCGGCGGCGCGATCGAGCAGGCCCTCGGCCAGAGGCCCGAACTCCGTCAGCTCGATTATCAGCGCCGGATGGCCGGGGAAATGCTGAAGATCGCCCGCGGCTCCGCCCTGCCGACGCTGGCTGTCGGCGGCGCCTATAGTTTCTGGGCCGACGGGCTGAATTTCCGGAAAGGCACGTGGCAGAATTTTTACGCGATCAACCTCTCGCTCACCGTGCCCCTCTTCAACGGGTTCGAATCCCGGGCCCGGGTCGGCCAGTCCAAGGCCATGATCCGGGAGCTCGAGTGGACCCGCAAGGGGCTCTCGGATATGATCGCCTTCGAGGTCCGGCAGGCGGTCCTGAACTACACGCAGGCCCGCGAGACCCTGATCTCCCAGGAAAAGAACGTCGAGCAGGCCCGCGAAGCCGTCCGCATCGCCGAATTGAACTACGCGGAAGGGCTGGCCACCAACCTGGACGTTTCGACGGCCCAGGTGGCCTTGAGCCAGGCCCGGACCAATTATTCTCAAGCGCTCTATGACTGCGTCATCTCCCAAGCCCAGCTCGAAAAGGCGGTCGGCAGGAACCGGTCGGAGAGCCGTTCGAATTAACGGAGGAACCCATGAATAAATCGAATACCCATCGGAAACTCATTGTCGGTGTCATCGCCGCGGCCGCGTTCGTCGTCGCGGTGTCGTGCAAGAACCCGGCCTCGAAGGCTGCCGTCCAGGCCGATACCTTCGGGGCGACGCCGATCAAGGTCTTCAAGGTCCGGCGGGAAAGGATCACGGAGAAGATCACCTACACCGGGACGCTCGAAGCCTGGACGAAGATCAACATCACCCCGGAGGTCGGCGGCAAGATCGCCCGCATCCACGTCCAGGAAGGCGACCGCGTGGCCAAGGGCCAGCTCCTGGCCGAGCTCGAGACCGAGTCCATCCGCCTCCAGCTCAAACAGGCCGAAGCCGGGGTCGCCGTGGCTGAAGCCAGCCACGCCGACGCCCTGCGCAACAAGGAGCGCATGGATCGCCTGATCAAGGAAAACGCCGTTTCAGAGATGCAGCGCGAGAAGATCCAGCTCGCCTACGACGCGGCCGCCGCCCAGCTCGAACAGGCGCGGGCGGGCCTCAACCTGGCCCGGCACGCCCTCGATGTCTCCATCATGAAGGCGCCGTTCGCGGGCGTCATCGCCTCGAAGAACGCCGAGGTCGGGGACGTCATCAATCCCATGATGGGGGGATTCGGCGGGGGGGCCGGCGGCGTGCTGACCTTGATGGACTACTCCCGGGTCAAGATCGCCGTGGCCGTCTCTTCGGAGGACATCGGCCGCATCCGGAAAGGACAGGTGGCCGTCCTCCACGTCGGCTCTTTCCCCGGCCGGGAGTTCCGCGGCTCGGTCCGCCTCGTCAACCTGACCGCCGACCCGCTGAGCAAGAAGTTCGGCGTCGAGGTCGCGTTCGACAACTCCGACGGGGCCCTGAGGCCGGGCACGTTCGGCGACCTCGCCTTCGAGGTCCAGTCCCATGAGAACGCCCTGGTCGTCCCCCAGAAGGCGATCCTCGAGAACGCCTATGTTTTCATCGTCGAGGGCGGAAAGGCCGTTAAGAAGAACGTCGCCCTGGGCCTCCAGAACACGACCATGGTCGAAGTTCTCGACGGCCTCGCCGAGGGCGTCCTGGTCGTCGTCGAGGGCAACTTCGGGCTCGAGGAGGGGGCCGCCGTCCAGGTCCTCGAAGAGGTGAAAAAATGAATCTCCCGGCCTTTTCCGTCAAGAATAAAGTCACCACGTCCATGATGGCCATGATCCTGGTCGTCCTGGGCGCCATCTCGTTCACCCGGCTGGGGCTCGACCTCTTCCCCGACCTGGAGTTCCCGACCGTGTCCGTCATCACGGCCTACTCGGGCGCCTCGTCCACGGACATCGAGAACGTCCTGACCCGGCCCCTCGAGCAGGTCGTCAGCTCGGTCAACCGGGTCAAGAAGGTCACCTCCCAAACCTCCGAGGGCGTCTCGGTCATCAGCATCGAGTTCGAGTGGGGGACGAACCTGGACTTCGCCGCCCAGGACGTCCGCGACCAGATCGGACTCTCCAAGCAATTCCTTCCCGAGGACGCCAGCGACCCCATCGTCGTCAAGTTCAGCTTCAGCCAGTTCCCCGTCATCTTCTACGGCATCACGGCCGACATCCCCCCGATGAAGCTCAAGACGATCATCGAGGACGAGGTCGCCCCCCGCCTCGAACGGCTCGACGGCGTGGCCTCGGCCCGCGTTTTCTCCATGGACGAGCGGGAGATCCTGGTCGACGTCGACAAGGCCTCGCTCGAAAGCCGGGGTTTGACCCTCGACCAGGTCCTGATGGCCCTGCGCGCCGAGAACCTCAACCTGCCGGCCGGGAACATCGTCGAGCGCCACTCGGATATCCTCGTCCGGACGATAGGCGAATTCACCGGCCTCGACGACATCCGCCGGACGGTCGTCGGCGCGAGCGCCCAGGGGGAACCCGTCTATGTCTCCGACATCGCCGAGGTCAAGGACACGCTCAAGGAGCTGCGCTACGTCGCCCGCATCCAGCGGCAGAACGGCGTCTACCTCATCGTCAGCAAGCGCTCCGGCGCCAACACCCAGATCGCCGGCGCCGCGGTCAAGAAGGAGATCGCGGCCCTCAAGGCAACGATCCCCGGCAACCCCGTCTTCCACGTGGCCATGGACCAGTCCGACATGATCGAGCAGGTGACCAAGAACACGGTGACCAACGCTTGGCAAGGGGGCCTCCTGGCCATTCTTCTCATCTTTCTCTTCCTCCGCAACTGGCGGCCGACGTTCGTCATCAGCCTGGCCATCCCCCTGTCCATCATCACCACCTTCATCGCCCTCTACGCCGCCGGCTACACCCTGAACCTCCTGACCCTCGGCGGCCTGGCCTTGGGCATCGGCATGCTCGTCGACAACTCCATCGTCGTCATCGAAAACGTCTATCGCCACCTCGAGGAGGGGGAGGGGCCCGATATGGCCTCGATCAAGGGCACGAGCGAGGTCGGCATGGCCATCACGGCCTCGACGCTGACGACGATCGCCGTCTTCTTCCCCATGGTCTTCGCCTCGGGCATCACCGGCAAGATGACCCAGGCCCTGGGCCTGTCCATCGCCTTCTCGCTCATCGCCTCGCTCTTTGTCGCCCTGACCGTCGTGCCGCTGTCCACGTCGCTTCTCTTCCGCTCGAAAAAGAGCCTCAAGTCGATCGCCAAGGCCCCCGAGGAGCGGCAGTTCGCCAAGGCCAAGGCCTTTTACAGAAAATGGCTCGACAAGGCCCTCCATCGCCGCCGTTGGGTCCTGGGCGGCGCGCTTCTCGCGCTCCTCGCCTCGCTCGCGATCGTCCCCTTCCTGGGGACGGAGTTCATGCCGGCCCAGGACCAGGACATGATCATGCTCAAGGTCCGCATGCCCGTCGGCACGGCCCTCGAGGAGACCAACCGGGTCGTGGGCATGGTCGAGGACATCATGTCGGCGATGCCCGAGATCACGATGATCTCGGCCCAGGTCGGTTCACAGAGCGAGCAGGACGCGAGCGACGCCGCCTCCAGCTTTTCGAACGCCGGCACCCACGAGGGGCTCCTCTGGGTCGGCCTGGTCAAGCGCGAAAAACGGAAGTACTCCGATAAGGAAATCCTGGAACAGATCCGGCGCCAGCTGCCCAAGGTCCGCGGCGTCAAGTTCGAGGCCATCGACATGAGCCAAATGCTTCTCGGCGGCGCCACGGCTCCGGTCGAGATCAAGCTCTTCGGCAAGGACCTCGCCGCGCTCAAGGGCCAGGCCGACCAGATCGTCCAGCTCATCTCGGGCGTCGAGGGCATTCGCGACGTCACCCACACCCTGGCCGTCGGCAAGCCCGAGGTCCAGATCCACATCAACCGGGAGAAGGCCTACCGCCTGGGGCTCTCGGTCTACCAAGTGGCCAACACCGTCCAGACGGCCACCCTGGGCAAAGTGGCCACGCGCTACCGCGAGGGCAGCGACGAGGTCGACGTCCGGCTCCGGTTCAAGGAAAAATATCGCAACAGCCTCGACGAGATCCGCAGCATTCCGCTCCGAACGTCGGCGAACCAGACGGTCTACCTCGAGCAGGTGGCCGACATCACGGCCAGCGAAGGGCCCATCATCATCAACCGCGAGAACCAGGCCCGCCGCGTCTCCATCACGGCCAACATCGCCGGCAGGGACCTGGGCAGCATGGTCAGGGAAGTCAAGGCCCGGTTGGCCGGCTTCGAGAAAAGCCTGCCGCCGGGATACTTCCTCGAGTACGGCGGCGCCTACGAGCAGATGCGGGACGCCTTCCTCATCCTGGCCGGCGCCTTCGCGCTGGCCGTCCTCCTTGTCTACATGGTCATGGCCTCCCAGTTCGAGCACTTTGTCCACCCGTTCATCATCATGTTCACCGTTCCCCTGGGCATCATCGGCGTCATCATCGGCCTCCTGGTCACCGGCCGTTCGATCAACCTGGCGGCTATGATCGGGGTCATCCTGCTCCTGGGGATCGCCGTCAACAACGGCATCGTCATGATCGACTATATCAACCAGCTGATTAAGCGGGGCGTCGACAAGCGGGAAGCCATCCTTCAGGGGTCGACGACGCGCCTCCGGGCCGTGCTGTTGACCGCCCTGACGACCATCCTGGGGACCCTGCCCATGGCCTTCTCCCGGTCTTCCGGATCGGAGTTCCGGGCTCCCCTGGGCGTGGCCATCGCCTTCGGCCTGACGACGACGACCTTCCTGACGCTCTTCGTCATCCCGGTCCTTTACAGCGTCGTTAACAAGATCCGCTTCAAGGAGAGGAAGACCGTAGCCATCTAAGGCGTTAATCCGAATCCGAGACTTCAGGCTTTATACTTGAGGAACGCCCCGATCTGCCCGTAGTGGTCGAGCTTCGAGGGCGGCGTGATGTGCTTGACGGACCCGTTCCGCTTGAGGACGGTCTCGATGACCTCGTCGACGATGTCCTGGACGACGTCTGTCTTTTTATCGCAGACGGGGCACTGGAGCTCGTCCACGTAGAGGATCTTGTGCGTCGGGCAGATCCGCCCCGGCTTGGAGAAGTTGTGGATGACGACGAGGGATTGGACCTCGAACTGGTTCAGGCAGTGGACGGTGTCGCGAAGGCCCGAGGCCGCCAGTCCGCCGCGCTCGAGTTCGCCGACGAGCTTTTGGACGGTCTCCTCCTCCCCGGCCTTCTTGAGACGGGCCTCGACCTCCAGGACTTCCTGAAGGATCTTGGCGGGAGGATCGTTCAGGCGCGACCTGATGTGGGCCTTGATCTTTTCCCGGAGATAGCTGTGGAGGTGGGCCTCGAAATCGGCGCCGTGATTATCTTCGCAGCCGATGAACAGCCATTCGAAGGGGTGCTTTCTGCTGAGGTCGAAGGCTCTTTTG
>JBGOYY010000016.1:0-54549 GCA_041479905.1 Candidatus Aminicenantia bacterium | reverse complement strand
GCCGGCCGTGCCGACGCCGCCCTGGAACTCGGCGGCCTCGTCGGTCAGGATGTCGCCGTAGAGGTTGGGCAGGACCATGACCTGGAAGTCGCGGCGGCGTTTCTCGTCGACGAGCTTGGCCGTCATGATGTCGATGTACCAATCGTCGACCGCGATGCCGGGGTACTCCTTGGCGATGCGATAGAAATTTTCGAGGAAGCGGCCGTCGGTCGTCTTGACGACGTTGGCCTTGGTGACGCAGGTGACCCGCTTGCGGCCGTTCTTCTTGGCGTTCTCGAAGGCCAGGCGGCAGATGCGGTCGGAGCCGGGGCCGGTGATGACCTTGAAGTCGATGGAGATGTCGGCGTCGACGTCGATGCCGTTGGAGCCGAGGGCGTAGAGGTCCTCGGTGTTCTCGCGGAAGAAGATCCAGTCGATGCCCTGCTTCGGGATGCGGACGGGCCGGACGTTGGCGAAGAGGTCGAGCTCTTTCCGAATGGCCACGTTACAGCTCTCGATGTTCGGCCAGGGATCGCCTTTGCGCGGCGTCGTCGTGGGGCCCTTGAGGGTGACGGGATACTTCTTGATCTCGGCCAGGATGTCGGCCGGGATGGCGCAGCCGTGGGCGGCGCGGTTCTCGATGGTCAGGCCGTCGATGTCGGTGATGGTGACCTTGCCGGCCTTGACTTCGTCCTGGAGCAGGAACTCGAGGACGCGCTTCGACTGGGCGGCGATATAGACTCCAATGCCGTCGCCGGCCAGGATACCGATCTTGAGCGGCGATATCTTGGAGTAATCGATCCATCCGGGAGAGGCCTTGACCTTCTCCATCCGTTTCATCTGCGCTTCGAGGAGCTTGCCGAAATGCTCCTTGGCTCTGTTGATGGCGGCAAAGTCCATTTTGTCATTCCTCCGTTAGTTGAATATTAAGACAAAAAGTCAGGAAAGAAATTCTAACTGCTTTCGCCTCGAAAAGCAACTGGAATCTTGCCTTCTTATCTGTCGGCCGTGGAGGGGCCTCGGGGATCGCCTCCGTACGCTGGAGTGATGCTTTACGCCTTCCCGGGCCGGATCCGATTTTGACAAAACCGGCGCAAAACCGATAAAGTAGGGTGCGCCAAATCGCATGCGAGGAGAGATGCCATGTTGGATTCCTATTTCGAGCAGGAAAAAGAACGCGCAAAAATCGGCCTGCCGCCTCTGCCCCTGACGCCGGCGGAAGTCGAAGAAGTCTGCCGGAACCTCGAGAAGCCCGACCCGGGTCAGGCCGCCCTTCTCCGCGGCCTCCTCGAGAACCGGGTCTCGCCGGGGGTCGATCCCTCGGCCAAGGTCAAGGCCGCCTGGCTGGCCTCGGTGGCCAAGGGAAAGGCCAAGTCGCCGGCCGTTTCGCGCGACGACGCCGTCCGGATGCTGGGGACGATGCTCGGCGGCTACAACGTCGAGCCCCTGGTCGAGGCGCTTTCCGACAATGGCATCGCCCCGGCCGCCGCCGAAGCCCTGAAGAGGATCGTCCTCGTCTACGGCCGTCTCGAGACGATCGTCGAGCTCGCCGGGACGAACCCCTGGGCCAAGGCCGTTCTGGAATCCTGGGCGAACGGGGAGTGGTTCCTGTCCCGCCCGGAATTCCCGGATAAGCTCGTCCTCAAGGTCTTCAAGGTCGACGGCGAGATCAACACGGACGACTTCTCCCCGGCCGGCCACGCGCCGACCCGGCCCGATATCCCCCTTCACGCCCAGTCGATGGGCCAGACCCGCTTCCCCGGCGGGAACGACGTCATCAAGAAGTTCCGCGGCGAGGGCCATCGGGTGGCCTTCGTCGGCGACGTCGTCGGCACGGGGTCGAGCCGCAAGTCGGCCTGCAACTCGCTCATGTGGCATATCGGCGAGGACATCCCCTTCATCCCCAACAAGAGGCGCGCCGGCGTCGTCATCGGGGGCCTGATCGCCCCCATCTTCTTCAACACGACCGAGGACTCCGGCGGTCTGCCGCTCATGGCCGACGTGACCAGGATGAAAACGGGGGACGTCATAACCCTCGACTTCAAGGCCGGCGTCATCCTCGGCGCGGGCGGCGAAGAGCTCTCGAAGCTCGAGACGAAACCCCCCACCCTCAAGGACGAGTTCCGGGCCGGCGGCCGCCTGACGCTCATCATCGGCCGCCAGCTGACGGCCAAGGCCCGCAAGGCGCTCGGCGTGGGCGAAGCGGAGTTCTTCACCGCCGTCGATAATCCCAAGCCCAAGCCGAAGCAAGGCTACACGCTGGCCCAGAAAATCGTCGGCCGGGCCTGCGGCGTCGAGGGCGTGCTTCCCGGCACCGCCTGCGAGCCGCACATGACCACGGTCGGCTCCCAGGACACGACCGGGCCCATGACCGCCGACGAGCTCAAGGAGCTGGCCTGCCTCGAATTCCAGGCCGACCTCTTCATGCAGTCGTTCTGCCACACGGCCGCCTATCCGAAGCCGACCGACGCCAAGATGCATAAGACGCTCCCTCCGTTCATGGTCGCCCGCAAGGGCGTCTCCCTCAAGCCCGGCGACGGGGTCATCCATTCCTGGCTGAACCGGCTCGTCCTGCCCGACACCGTGGGCACGGGTGGCGACTCCCACACGCGCTTCCCCATCGGCATCAGCTTCCCGGCCGGCTCGGGCCTCGTCGCCTTCGCCGGGGCGCTCGGCTTCATGCCTCTCGACATGCCGGAATCCGTCCTCGTCAGGTTTATGGGGAAACTGAACCCGGGGATCACCCTGCGCGACGCCGTCAACGCCATCCCGTACCTTGCCGTCAAGAAAGGACTGCTGACGGTCGAAAAGAAGAACAAGAAGAACGTCTTCAACGGCTGCGTCCTGGAAATGGAGGGACTCGAGGACCTGACCGTGGACCAGGCCTACGAGCTGACCGACGCCTCCGCGGAGCGGTCGGCCGCGGCCGCCGTGATCTCCCTCGAGGAGGCGCGCGTCGCCGAATACCTCAAGAGCGACATCGCCCTCATGGAGAAGATGATCGAGGAGGGCTACGAGAGCGCCGACACGCTCCGCAAGAGGATCGCCGCCTGCCGCGAATGGCTGAAAAATCCCGTCCTCCTCAAGAGGGACGCGCACGCCGAATACAAGGCCGTTCTCGAGATCGACCTGGCGGCTGTCAAGGAGCCCCTGGTCGCCTGCCCCAACGACCCCGACGACGTCAGGCCGCTTTCGGCCATCGCCGGCGACCCGGTCCAGGAGGTCTTCATCGGTTCGTGCATGACCAACATCGGGCAGTTCCGCGCCGCCGGCCGTATCTTCGACAAAGCGGGCGTTCCTCCGGCCAGGGTCTGGATCACGCCGCCGACCAAGATGGACGCCGCCCAGCTCATGAGGGAAGGGTATTACGCCATCTTCGCCGCACTCGGCGCCCGGACCGAGATGCCCGGCTGTTCTCTGTGCATGGGCAACCAGGCCCGGGTCGGCGCCGGGACGACCGTCTTCGCCACCTCGACCCGGAATTTCGACCATAGGCTGGGCGATAATACCCGCGTTTATCTGGGATCGGCGGAGCTTGCGGCCCTGACCGCCCTTAAGGGTAAGATCCCCACGGTCGATGAATACATGGCCGTCATGAGAGAAAAAGTCCTGCCCAAGGCCGAAGAGATCTACCGCACCCTCGAATTCCACAAGATGGGCGACTTCAGCCTGGGGTATGTCCGATGATCCGGCTCGACGGCCGCAAGGTTCTGGTGACAGGCGGATCGCGGGGGATCGGACGGGCGACGGCGCTTCTCTTCGCCGAAGCGGGCGCCGACGTCGCCCTGAACTACGTCAGCAACCAAAAGGCGGCCGAGGAAGTATTAAAGGGCGTGGAAAAGCTCGGCCGCCGATGTCTCGTCTACAAGGCGGACATGTCCGCCCGTTCCGACGTCGACCGGATGGTCGGGGACGTCCTGGCCAAGTGGGGGGAGCTCGATACCCTGGTCAACAACGCCGGGGTCTGGACCTACCTCGAGATGGGCCGGATGGACGACGCCGTCTACCGGGAAACGATCGGCATCAACGTGGATGGGGTCTTTTACGCCACGAACGCCGTCGTCCCGGCCATGAAGGAGCACGGGCGGGGCTGGATCATCAACGTCACCTCCACGGCCGGCGTCAGGGGAGAAGCGTTCCATTCCCACTACGCGGCGAGCAAGGGGGCCCTCCATGCCTTGACCAAGTCCCTGGCCGTGGAACTCGCCCCGTTCGGCATCCGGGTCAACGCCGTGGCCCCGGGCTGGGTGGACACGGACATGAGCGCGCCCTCCTTCAGCGAGCCCGGCTTCAAGGAAAAGGTCCGTCAGACCATCCCGTTGAGGCGGATCCCCCCGGCGGAAGACATCGCCGGCCCGATCCTGTTCCTGGCCTCGGACCTGGCCCGGCACGTCACCGGGGAGATCCTCGACGTCAACGGCGGGTCGGTCCTCTGCGGCGGGTAACCGCTTGCCATGAGGGGGGATATCCTTCCTGACGGCATTTGGGTTAGCCAATCGGGGGGAAGGCAATTTCCTCCTTAAAAGGGCTTGACACTTTTTAAGATTATGTGGTAAAAAAGACTAAGACAATGGCCAAAAAGCACCTGTCTATCATTATCGTTCCGCATACGAAGACCAGCACCAAAACCCTGTCTTTTTCCCAGCGGGCCCTGAAAATGCTGGCCGTGGGGGGAGCGGTCCTCGGCTTGGCCCTCGCGGCCGTGCTCGTCGATTACGTTCGCATGAACATCATCCGCGGGAAATACAAGGCCCTCAAGGCGGAGACGGCCGAGCAGAAGACGACGATCGCCAACTACGAGAAGTCCATCGGTGAGCTCCAGGCGACGATCTCCCACTTCGAAAGCTACACCAAGAAGCTCAACGTCATGGCCGGGCTGAAGTCGCCCGACGTCCTGACCGCCCCGGCCGGCATCGGGGGCGGCGACCCGGGGAAGGGCGAAGAACCCGAGACCGAACAGGCGCCCGCCCCGAGCGGCCCCCAGGCGCTATCCCCAGGGGAGATCCAGAACCTGAGCCAGAAGGCCCTGCGCATCGAAAGCAACCTCAACAGCCTGCTCAATTTCTTCGAGAGCGACAGCCTCCGCCTGGCAACGACGCCGTCCATCGTGCCGGCCGTGGGCTGGCTGGCTTCGGTTTACGGCCGCAGGAACGATCCCTTCACCGGGGAGTGGACGATGCACTACGGCATCGACATCTCCACCAACGTCGGCAACCCCATCATGGCCACGGCCGACGGCATCGTCATCAAGGTCCAGACGGACAAGTATCTGGGGAAGAACGTCACTATCAGCCACGGCAACGGCTTCACGACCGTCTACGGCCACATGAGCAATTTCGCCGTCCGGGCGGGTCAGAAAGTGAAAAGGCGCGATATCATCGGCTACATCGGCCAGACGGGCAAGGCCGCCGGTCCCCACGTCCATTACGAAGTCTGGCGGGACGGCAAGCGCGTCGATCCAAGGTCTTTTCTCCTCGAAGAATAGCCGGGCCGCCGGCCGTCCCCATCACCCCAACGAATCGCCGGGAGCGATCCTCGTCCCGAGAGAAAACATATGGGCCGTCATCGGACTCTTGCCTTCCGGCTGGAGTTCCTCCACAAGAAAAGTCGCGCCGCCGCCGCAGGCGATGCGCAGCCCCTCTTTCCCCACCGCGAGGACCGTGCCCGGCGCAAGCCCGGCGTTCGCCGTTTCGAGGTTCCTGCCGCGCAAAATGCCGATTCTCCGTCCTTTGAAAAAAGTGTACGCGCCGGGCCGGTCGGCCAGGGCGCGGACCTTCCTGTCCACGGTAAAGGCGTTCAATTCCCACCTGATCCGTCCGTCCTCTTTCTTGATCTTGGGGGCCAGAGAGGCCAAGCCGTGGTTCTGGACAGCGCGGCTGACGCCGTCGATGTGTTCGATCGTTTCGATGAGGAGTGACGCGCCCAGTTCGGCCAGGCGATCTTCGAGCTCCCGGGCCGTTTCTCGCGGACCGACGGGAACACGCTTCACGGCCAGGATGTCGCCCTCGTCCATCCTGTCGTCGAGCTCGATGATGGTCACCCCGGACTCGGCGTCGCCGTTGAGGACGGCCCATTGGACGGGGGCCGCGCCGCGGTATTTCGGGAGAAGGGAGAAGTGGACGTTTAGTGAGCGGTGCCGGGGGAGGGCATGGACGGCGTTCGGGATGATCTGCCCGTAAGCGACGACGACATTGACGTCGGGCCCGGCCGCCCGGACCCGCTCGAGGGCCGGTTCGTCCGTCCGGATCTTCGCCGGCTCGATCACGGGGATTCCCCGTTCGAGAGCGAAGGCTTTGACGGCCGAAGGCTGAAGCTTCCGGCCGCGGCCCGCGGGCTTGTCGGGCTGGGTGACGACGAGCTCGACGGAGTGCCCCGCGTCGATGAGTCCCCGGAGGGAGGGGAGGGCCGACGCCGGGCTCCCGAAAAAGACGATCTTCATGCTTTCTTGCCGGCCGCCGCTGCTTTTTTTAGTTTTTTCCGGATGAGCTTCCGCTTCAGGGGAGAGAGCTTCTCGACGAAGAGGATCCCGTCGAGATGGTCGATTTCGTGGCAGAGGACTCGGGCCAGCAGGTCTTCGGCGTCGACCTCGACCGTCTGTCCCTCGAGGTCGACGCCGAAGACGGTCACCCGGTAGGGCCGGGCGACTTTTTCGCGGATGTCCGGGACCGACAGACAGCCTTCCTCGCAGATGACCTCGCCCTCTTTTTTGACGATCTCCGGATTGACCAGGACGATCAGGTCGTCCTTCCTCTCGCCGACCGAGAGGTCGACAACGATGAGCCGCTTGCTGACGCCGACCTGAGGCGCGGCCAACCCGATGCCCGGCGCGGCGTGGAGGGTTTCGACCATGTCCCCGGCGAGGCGGACGATGTCCGCGTCGACACGCTCGACGGGCCCCGCCTTCTTGACGAGCATCGGATGCCCGATAATAAGAATTTCGCGCAGAGCCATAGTTTCCTTTCCGCCTTCATTTTACCTGAAAATGGTCCGTGCTGGCAAAATCCATCTGGTTCCCGGGGGCCGGGGGAGCTGGGTGGTCCCCGTCGCAGCGGAAACGGGTGGCGTTATGTAGCCACAAGTGGCAACCCGAACGACAATGAGTGGACCCCTGCCTGCTTTCCCCTCGGCCTCCTTGCTTAGATGACAGCCGAAGGCGGCGCCGGTTCGTCGGCGGCGCCGGCGTTCTTGAGCGGCACCTTGATGAGATAAAGCCCGATGAGGACGAGCACGGCGAGGCCGCCGATGTAGAGGTCGACCACGCCGAAGTACTTGCCGCTCTTGAAGAGCGCCGGGATGTCGAAATGGATGATGTTCTGGAGGAAGAAGAACTTCCAGGCGGCCCGGATCAGGCCGGTCAGCGCCTCTCCGGCGATAAGCCCGGCCGCGAGCAGGATGCCGACGTTGGTCGCCCGGGCGGTCTGAGCGGCGTTGAATTTCCTCTTGGCCATGGACTTGTCGACGATGCCCTTCATCATGCCGCCGACGAAGATGGCGAAGGTCGTCTCGAGCGGCAGGTACATGCCGACGGCGACGAGCATCGGCGATCTGACCTGGACGAGGATCAAGGCGAAGCCCATAAGCATGCCGACGATGACGAGCGGCCAGGCCATCTCTCCCCCGATGATGCCCTGGGACAGGGCGGCCATGAGGCCGGCCTGGGGCGCGGGCAGGTCCTTGCTGCCGAAGGTGAAGGCGCCGTGGAGGAGCATCAACGGGAAGTACATGACCAGGGAGGCGACGAGGATTCCGAGGATGTTGCCGGCCTGCATCTTCCAAGGCGTGCCGCCGAGGATGTGGCCGACCTTGAGGTCCTGGAGCATCTCGCCGGCCACGGCCGAGGAGACGCAGACGACGGCGGCGACGCCGAGGACGGCCGCGACGCCGCTCGTCCCGGTGGCCCCGACGAGGACCATGAGCAGGGCGGCGATGATCAGCGTCGACAGGGTCAGGCCGGAGATGGGGTTGTTGGACGAGCCGATCGTCCCGACGAGGTTGCCCGATACCGCGGCGAAGAAGAAGCCGGCGATGGCCATGACGACGGCGGCCACGACGGCCGAGCCGAGGGACTTGGAGAACGTGTTGTAGACGAAGACCATCAGGACGAAGGTCAGGCCCATGAGGATGAGGACGAGCTTCATGTTCAGGTCCTTTTCGAGCCTCGAGACGACTTCGCCCTGTCCGGCCGCCTTTTTCACGTCGCCGATCGACCTCTTGAAGCCGGAGGCCAGGTTCTTCCGCATCCGGTAGAGGGTGTAGCCGGCGCCGACGAGCATGCCGCCGACGGCGATCGGCCGGATGATGAACTTCCAGACGTTGGTGACCATGTCGGCCCAGTTGACGTCGGCCGCGGCGACGCCCGGTCCGTAGAACGTGCCGATGAGCTGCGGTCCGAGGAAGAACATCAGCAGGGGCGCGAACAGCCCCCAGGCCAGGACGCCGCCGGCGAAGTTGAGGGCGGCCAGGCGCGGCCCGATGATGTAGCCGACGCCGATGTAGGCCGGGAAGATGCCCGGGCCGGAGACGGCCACGGTGCCGCCCGCGCCGATCTTGGCCGCGTCTTTCGCCGCGCCCAGCCGGACGAAGCTCGTCCCGAGCTTGCCGACGCGGATGATGAAGTCCTTGCTGGCGGCAAAGACCTGGATGACGCCGAGGGAGTAGAGGAGCGCGCCCAGTCCCATGGCCTGGAAGAGGAACTTCGAGCCCTGGCTGCCCTTCTGCCCGGCCTTGTGGATCTCGGCCGCGGCGACCGACTCGGGGAAAACGAGGTCGGGGTCGGTGACCATGACCCGGCGGAGGAAGGTGACGAACATGATGCCCAGGAGGCCGCCGACGAACATCAGGGCCACCGATTTGATGTAGGCATCGAACGTGTTGAAATTCGTCCAGGCGCCGGAGATGATGAAGGCGGGGATGGTGAAGATGGCCCCGGCGGCGATCGACTCTCCGATCGAGCCGACCGTGCGGGCGATGTTCTCCTCGAGGATAGAGCCCTTCATGATCCGCAGGACGGCCATGCCGATGACGGCGGCCGGATAGGTAGCCGCGATCGTCATGCCGGCCCTCAAGCCGAGGTAGGCGTTGGCCGCGCCGAGGATGACCGTCATGATCAAGCCGATGAGGATGGCCCGGAGGGTGAACTCCCTCTGGTCCGTCTTTTCGGGGACGTAGGGTTGGTGACTCATCGCGAGCTCCTTTCCGAAGTTTCCTTATGTATATTTGAAGTCAGGAATCAAAGTCAAGCCTGGCCTGAGGCCCGTCCGCGGCGGCCGGAGGTCCCTCGATTTGCTTCGGACGGCGAAATATGTTAAAAAGGACATGGTTGAAGAGAGAGGCAAGATGAGCATTATCAGCTGGTTGAAAGACAGGTTTTTTTGCGACCTGGCCATCGACCTGGGGACGGCCAACACCCTGGTCTTCCTCAAGGGCAAGGGCATCATCGTCCAGGAGCCTTCGATCGTCGTCGTCAACAAGTTGACGGGCAAGGTCGAAGCCGTCGGTTCACGGGCCAAAGAAATGCTCGGCAAGACGCCGGCGAGCGTCATGGCCATCAAGCCCATGCGTGACGGCGTCATCGCCGACTTCGAGATCGCCGAGAAGATGCTGGACTATTTTCTCAAAAAAGCCATGGACAACCACGGTTTCCTGCTCCGGCCGAGGATCGTCATCGGCATCCCGACCGGGATCACCCAGGTCGAGCGCCGGGCCGTCAAGGACGTCGCCCTGCGGGCCAAGGCCTCGGAGGTCTACCTCATCGAACAGCCCATGTCGGCCGCGATCGGAGCGGGCCTCCCCATCTCCGAGCCGACCGGGAACATGATCGTCGACATCGGCGGCGGCACGACCGACATCGCCGTCATCTCCCTCGACGGGATCGTCTTCAACCACAGTATCCGCGTCGCCGGCAACGAGATGGACGACGCCGTCATCCACTACTTGAAGAAAAAGTACAACCTGCTCATCGGCGAGCGGACGGCCGAGATCGTCAAGATGCAGATCGGCTCGGCCTACCCCCTCGACGAGCCGATGACCATGGAGATCAAGGGCCGTGACCTGAGGGAGGGCATCCCGAGGACCATCGTCGTCGACGACCAGGAGATCCGCGAGGCCATCGAGGAGACCGTGGCCGCCATCGTCAATGCCGTCCGCATCGCCCTGGAGCGGACGCCGCCCGAGCTCTCGGCGGACATCATCGACCGGGGCATCATCCTGACCGGCGGCGGGGCGCTCCTCAAGAACCTGGACAAGAGGATCCGCGAAGAGACCCAACTGCCCGTGTTCATCACCGATGACCCCCTGACGACCGTCGTCCTCGGGGCCGGCAAGATGCTCGACGACCTGGATCTGCTGAAGAAGATCTCGCTCATCTGAGTACAGGGCCGCGGCGGCTCGAGAGGTTCCATGCCCCTCTGGGAAAAGCGACGAAGCGTCCTCATCCTGGCTGGACTCGCGGCCTTCAATGTCCTCCTCATCTCCATCCAGATCCCGCGGGGGGCCGAGAAATCGCTTTTCGAGAGATCGATCTTTTTCCTTTTCTCCCCGGTCCAGAGGGCCGTCACCGGGGCCGCCCGCGGCCTCGGGTCCCTGTGGACGAACTACTTCGACCTGCGCGGCGTTCGGGGCGAGAACCAGCAACTCAAGAAGGAGATCTTCTTCCGCAACCAGGATATTCGTTTCCTCGAGGACCGTCTCCGGTCCTTCCGGTCCGAGGCCGAGGTCCGGAAGATCCTGGGCGCCTTCCAGGGGACGATCGTCCCGGCCCGGGTGATCGGGGCCGATAGCGCCAACCCCTACCAAACGATCGTCCTCGACAAGGGCAGCCTCGACGGGGTCGGCAAGGACATGGCCGTGTGCGACCGTTTCGGCAACCTTGTCGGGCGGACGATCGAGCCGGTGAGCTTGAAAGAGACGATGGTCCAGCTCATAACCGACAAGGACAGCAGCGTCAGCGTCGTCTCCGTCGTCGACCGGCTGACGGGCTCCATGACCGGCCGGTCGGCGTCGGTCTGCGAGCTACGCTACGTCCTGGCCAGCGCGGTCGGCGGGCAGCCGGGCGAGGAGCTCCTGACGACCGGCTACGACAAGATCTACCCGGCCGGCTTGCGCGTGGGCAGCATCAGGAGCCTCGAGAAGGACGAATCCTCGCCGATCTTCCGCAGGATCACCGTTGAGCCGTATTTCCGGTTCAACACGATCGACATCGTCGCCGTCATCATCAAAGCGCCCGGGGGCGGCGGATGAGGGAATCCGCCATGAAGGACGTCCTCCGCGCCTTCCTGGCGACGCTCCTCGCCGTCTTCGTCTATTCGCTGGCCGGCGGCGCCGGGCCGACGCTCCTCGTCGTCCTCAACGCCTTTTCCGTCGTCGTTCTCTATTTCTCGGTCCGCAGGGGAGAGGTCTTCGGGGCCTTCCTCGGGGCAGCGTGCGGCCTGGTCCAGGACTCCTTTTCCCTGGGCGTCTTCGGCGTCGGCGGCCTGACCAAGACCCTGCTTGGCTTCGGGGCGGGCTTCGTCTCCCGGCGGATCGACGTCGCGCCGCTTTTCCGCAACGGCCTGTTCATGCTGGTCATGTCGGTCCTGGAGATGATCCTCTGGGTCCTCGTCACGGCGGTTGTCCGCCGTGAATCCCTGAACTTCCACGGCGGGCTGATCCTGCTCCAGCCCCTGGTCACGGCTGTCCTGGGCAGCTCCCTTTTCGCCATCGAGCGGCACGCCCGGGCCCGCGGCTCTCGAGGCGTATGATGCCGCCGGAAAAAATCTACGAAGACCTGTCGCTCGTGCGCCGCCGGGCGAACACGGTCTTTTGGGTCATCGCCGGCTTGATCTTCCTGGCCTTGTCCTATTACTGGAAGATCCAGATCGTTGATCACAAGAAGTTCTCCGATTTGGCCGAGGCCAACCGGACCCGACAGCGGGCGCTGGCCGCGCCGCGGGGGCTCATCCGTGACAGGAACGGCGAGATCCTGGCCGACAACCGGGCTTCCTTCAAGGTTTCCCTCATCCGCGAGAACGTCAAGGACTTGGAAGCGTCCCTTGACGCGGTCGGCCGACTCCTCGATATCGACGTGGAAACCCTCCGCAGCCGCGTCGAGCAGTACAAGGACCTTCAGCAATTCGAGCCGATCGTCATCAAGGATGGACTGAGTTCCGTCGACGTCGCCCCTATCGAGAGCCGCCGGCTCGAGTTCCCGGAGCTCGTGGTGGACGCGGAACCCCAGAGGTTCTACCCCAAAGGAGCCCTGGCCGCGCACGTCCTCGGTTATCTCCAGGAACGGACCCCCGAGGAGATCCGGGCCGAGCCGGACCGGGCCGTGCGGGCGGGGGAGATGGTCGGCAAGACCGGGGTCGAGAGGCAGTACGACGACATCCTGAAGGGCGAGGATGGGAAGATCATCGAAGTCGTCGACAGCCTGGGCCGGGTCCGTTCCGAAAAGGCGCGTCAGAACCCTGTCCAGGGCGGCGACGTCGTCCTGACGCTCGACCGCCGGCTCCAGGCCGTGGCCGAGGAGGCCCTCGAGGGCCGCGAGGGCGTGGTCGTCGTCCTCGACCCCCAATCGGGCGATATCCTGGCCCTGGCCAGCTTCCCCACCTTCGACCCGAACAGGTTCATCACCCGGTTCACTCCGACCGAATGGATCCAACTCATGAACGACCCGCTGTCGCCCCTGGAGAACAGGGCCATCCGCGGCCTGTACGCACCGGGCTCGATCTTCAAGCTGGTCATGAGCCTCGGCGGGCTCGGTTTCAGCTACGTGACGCCCGACACGAGCGTCTACTGTAGCGGGACGACCGAGATCTACGGCGCCGTCCGCCACTGCTGGTTCGCGCCGGGGCACGGTTCGATGAATCTGGCCGACGCCATCAAGAATTCGTGCAACATCTACTTCTACACGCTCGGCCGGCGGATGGGCATCGACATGATCGCCCTGGCCGCTGGGCGGCTGGGCCTCGGGAAAAAAACCGGCGTGGACCTGGCCGGCGAAAAAGAGGGGCTCGTCCCGAGCTCGGAATGGAAGACGAGGACCCTGAAGACGCCCTGGTATCCCGGGGAGACGATCTCGGTCGCCATCGGCCAAGGTCAGCTCCAGGTGACCCCGCTCCAGATCGCGGCCCTCACCGCCCTTGTCGCGAAACGGGGCGAGCGGAAACGACCCCATCTCTTCATGAGCGGCCCGGCCGGAGCGAAGGCCGGTCCCGCGGGCGACGACGGCGGCGTGTCCGCCGCTGCCGCGGAGCGGCCTTTCAAACCAGCGGACTTCGAAAACGTCATCACGGGCATGTGGAGATCCGTCAACGACGGCGGCACGGGCAAGGGCGCTTTCGTCGAGGGCATGGACATCTGCGGCAAGACGGGCTCGACCCAGCTCGTCAGCCGCGAGAGCGCCGAGCGGCTGTCCCGGGCCGGCCGGGAGATCAAGACGCATTCCTGGTTCTCGGGATTCGCCCCGCGAGACAACCCCCGGATCGTGGTGACCGTCCTGGTCGAATACGGCGGGGGAGGGGGGGCGACGGCGGCCCCGGTGGCCCGCCGGATCTTCGAATTGTTCAGGGAGATCCAAGGGAAATGATGATCGACAGGCGGCTCATCCGGGAGGTGGACTGGGTCCTGCTGGGGCTCGTCCTCCTGCATTCTCTCATCGGGGTTTTCTTCATTTACAGCTCCTCCCATTTCCTCGCCGGGGAATACTACGTCAGACAGCTCGTCTGGATCGGCGCCTCGCTCATCGCCCTCGTCCTCGTCCTGGTCATCGATTACAAGTTCTTCGTCTCGCTCTCGGTCTACTTCTACGGCCTGACGGTGGCCCTTCTCGCCGCGACCCTCGTCTTCGCCAGGTTCGTCGCCGGAACGAAGAGCTGGGTCACCCTCGGACTGATGCAGTTCCAGCCCTCGGAGATGGCCAAGATCGTCATGATCCTCGTTTTCGCCCGGCTCTTCGCCGAATATAAGGGCGCCTACCTGACGACCCAGCACACGCTCTTCGCTCTGCTGCTCTCCGGGGCGCCCCTCATCCTCATCATCCTCCAGCCGGACCTTGGGACGGCCATGACCTTCGTGGCCATCATCGGCGGGGCGTTCATCCTGGCCGGGCTGAAGAAAAAAGCCGTCCTCCTCTTCCTCCTTGCGGCCCTCGTCCTCGGCATTGGCGGGTGGAGCGTCGGACTCAAGGACTACCAGAAAAAACGCCTGACGACCCTCGTCAACCCCCTCCACGACCCGAGGGGTTCGGGCTACCAGGTCATCCAGTCCAAGATCGCCATCGGCGCGGGCGGCCTCTCCGGGAGGGGTTTCATGAAGGGCTCTCAGAGCCAGCTCCGTTTCCTCCCCGCCCGGCATACGGATTTCATATTCTCCGTCATCGGCGAGGAGGCCGGCTTTCTGGGCGTCCTCGCGGTCATCGTCCTCTATTTCTTCATGCTCGCCCGGATGTTCCTGTCCGTCTCCAAGGCGCGCGACAGGGCCGGCGTCTACATCATCTTCACGGCCTCCCTGCTCATCGCCTTCCAGTTCCTCGTCAACATCCTGATGATCATCGGCCTCTTCCCGGTCGTGGGCATCACCCTGCCGTTCATCAGCTACGGCGGGTCGTCTCTCCTCACGAGCTTCATCGCCTGCGGCCTCGTCCTGAACGTGAAGATGAGACGCTTCGCCAATGTCTGAAAGAAACGCGCTCGCCCTCATCCTGCCCCGCGTCGAAAAGCCGGGCCGGTACGTCGGCGGCGAATGGAACGAGATCCGAAAGAATCCCGCCCGCGTCCGGACCAGGGTGGCCCTGGCCTTCCCCGACGTCTACGAGATCGGCATGTCCTATCTCGGGCAGAAGATCCTCTACGCCCTGCTCAACAAGGACAGGGACCTTCTGGCCGAGCGGGTGTTCGCCCCCTGGCCGGACTTCGAGCGGGAGCTGCGGTCGGCCGGCATCCCTCTGACCTCTCTCGAAAACGGCATCCCGCTCCGCGAGTTCGACATCATCGGGTTTTCCCTTCTCTACGAGCTCAACTATTCCAACGCCCTGACCATCCTCGACCTCGGCGGGATCCCCCTGCTGTCGGCGGACAGGGCCGAGGCGGACCCCCTGGTCATCGCCGGCGGGCCTGCGGCCTTCAACCCCGAACCGGTGGCGGACATCTTCGACCTCGTCTTCCTCGGGGACGGCGAGGAGGGCTTTCCGGAGATCGTTCGGGCCGCGGCGGACATGCGGCGGCGGAGGGTGCCGCGCCGGACGATGCTCCGCGAACTGGCCCGCATCGACGGCGTCTACGTTCCCTCCCTTTACCACCCTGAGGCCGTGGAGGGTTCGCCCCTCGTCGTCCCCCGGCCGGACGGCGACGCTCCCGCCGTCGTCAGGAAGCGGCTGCTCCGGGATTTCGCCAGGTCTTTTTTCCCGGAGAAGATCGTCGTCCCCAGCCTGCGGGTGGTCTTTGACCGCGTGGCCATCGAGGCCGCCCGCGGTTGTCCCCAAAACTGCCGGTTTTGTCAGGCCTCGAGCCTCTACTTCCCGCACCGGCCCAAGGACCCGGCTTTCATCCACAAGACGGTCCTGCGCAGCCTCCGCCAGACCGGCTATGAGGACGCCTCTCTCTCGGCTCTTTCGATCGGCGATCATCCCCACCTCGAAGAGACGGTCCGCTGTCTCATGGACGAGTTATCGCGGGAGAAGATCTCCCTGTCCCTCTCTTCGCTCCGGCCGGGGAAACTGTCCCGCGACCTCGTGGAGAACATCCTCAAGGTCCGCAAAACCGGTTTCACCCTGGTCCCGGAGGCGGGGACCGAGCGCCTGCGCGCCGTGATCAACAAGAAGCTCGACGGCCGGGAGATCCGGGACGCCCTGACGTTCGCGTTCGAGGGCGGCTGGAAGCTGGTCAAGCTCTACTTCATGGTCGGGCTGCCCACGGAGACGGAGGAGGACCTCGCTGGGATCGTCGACCTCGTCCGGGGGAGCCTCGAGCTCGGGCGGACGATCCTCGGGTCATACCCCCGGATCCACGTCAGCCTGTCTTCCTTCATCCCCAAGCCGCACACGCCTTTCCAATGGGTGGGCATGGACGACGAGGCGCTCCTCGTCGATAAACAGGCATATGTCCGCTCGGAGCTCCGGCGGCACAAAAGCGTCGAGTTCAAGGCCCATGCGGTACCGACGTCCGTCCTCGAGGCCGTTTTTTCGCGGGGCGACAGGAGGCTCGGCCGTGTCCTCCTCGAAGCCTGGAAGAGGGGAGCCCGGTTCGACGGTTGGGACGACAAGCTCGACACAGCGGCCTGGAAGGACGCATTTGCGGTCGAAGGCGTCGATTTCCGGGATTACCTCAACCCTCTTCCCCGCGAGGCGGCGCTCCCCTGGGACCACCTCGACTCCGGCCTCCGGAAAAGCCACCTGGCCCGGGAACTCGACCTGGCCCTTCGCGGGGAGCCGTCGCCATCGTGCCTCGAAAGGGCCTGCGGGGAATGCGGGGGGTGCGACACCCGGGCCTGGAAGAAGCCGCCCCGTCCCGTGAAGATCGGCCCTCTTCCCGGGCCGGCCGCCCCGGCGGGAGAACCCGGGGACGATACCCTGCGCTACAGGGCCGTCTACTCCAAGCGGGGAAAAGCCCGATACCTTTCCCACATCGACCTCATCCATGTCGTCCAAAGGAGTTTCCGCCGGGCGGGGATCGAGGTCCGGAAAACCGAAGGGTTCCACCCGAAAATGGACCTGTCCTACGGCCCGGCGCTTCCCCTGGGCATGGAGGCCCTGCGGGAGGTCCTCGAGTTCCGCTCGGCCCGCCGGCTCGAAGAGGCGGAGTTCCTCGCCCGGGTCAACAAGAGCCTTCCTCCGGGGATCAGGTTCTCGAGCCTCGAACGGATCGATGCCGGGTCGCCGTCGCTCTATAACGCGATGGAAAGGCTCGTCTACTCGCTCGACCGGAAGAGCGAGGCCGTCGGTCCCGCTTGGAACGCCAAGGCCCTTAAGCTCGCGCTCGGCCGCTTCAAGGACTCGGCGGCCGGGGCGGCGGCGGTGGAGTTCCGAGTTTCCGGACGCCGGCTTTTTCTCGAGCTTCCTCCGACGCCGGCCCGGGGGTTTCGCGCTCAGGACGTCGTCCAGGCCGTATTCGGTATCGAGGACCCCGTGTTCCTCATCCGGAGGGACGACATCGTCTTCAAACCCATTCTTGCCGCGATCACTGCCGGCCCTCTAAATTGACAGGGCCGGCGTAATCCGGTACACTTCCCCGTGCTTTTTCCAACAGAATCTATAAATTCGCTAAAGATTGAGAGGATGCGCCGTGATTGAATTCGAACTGACCGAAGACCAAGTCGCCCTTCAGGAGATGGCCCGCGAGTTCGCCGCGAAAGAAATGCGTCCCAAGGCGGCCGCTTACGACCAGGGTCACGATTTCCCGGAGGACGTGATGCGCAAGGCCTTCGAGGTCGGCTTCCTGACCTGCGCGGTCCCGGCGGAATATGGCGGCGGCGGGCTCAAGGACCTCGAAATGGCCATCGTCAGCGAGGAGCTCGCCTGGGGCTGCGCCGGGATGTACACGACCATGATGGCCAACTCCCTGGCCTTCACGCCCATCCTTCTCTTCGGTACGGAAGAGCAGAAAAAGCGGTTCTTCGCGCCCTTCGTCAAGCAGATGAATTTCGCCTCGTACTGCCTGACCGAACGGGAGGCGGGGTCGGACACGTCGGCCATCAAGACGACGGCCCGTAAGGACGGCGCGCACTACGTCATCAACGGCTCCAAGTGCTTCATCACCAACGGCGGCGTCTCCAGCCTTTATATCGTTTTCGCCAATTCGGCCCCGGAAAAGGGGCCGCGCGGCCTGAGTGTCTTCGCCGTCCCACGGGAAACCCCCGGCGTCTCCGTCGGCAAGGTCGAGGACAAGTTCGGGCACAGGGCTTCGAACACGACCGAGCTTTTTTTCGAGGACGTCCGCGTCCCGGCCGGCAACCTGATCGGGCGAGAGGGCCACGGATTCATCGTGGCCATGAGGACGTTCGACAAGACCCGCGCGGCCGTCGGGGCGGCGGGAGTCGGGATCGCCCGGGCGGCCCTCGAATACGCCATCGAGTATTCGAAGACCCGGGTCCAGTTCGGCAAGCCCATCGCCGCCTTTCAGGCGACGGCCTTCAAGATCGCCCAGATGGCCATGGAGGTTGAAGCGGCGCGCCTCGTCGTCTGGCGGGCCGCCTGGCTCATGGACAGGGGCAAGCCCAACGGCAAGGAGTCGGCCATGGCCAAGTGCCTGGGCTCGGACGTGGCCATGAAGAACGCCATGGAAGCCCTGCAGATCTACGGCGGTTACGGCTACATGAAGGACTATCCCGTCGAGAAACTCGTTCGGGACGCGAAATTGCTCCAGATCTACGAGGGGACGAACGAAATCCAGAGGCTGGTGATTTCGCGGGACGTGATCGGCCCGATCAGGGGCCGTTAAAAAATCAACCCAGGATCAGTTTTCGATATACTCGGGGATCAGAGCTAAAGTCTCGATCCCGGCGCCGCGCGCGATGTCGATGACTTCCATGACTTTGGAGAAGGGGAGCTTGGCCAGGGCGCGGATGAAGATCGTCTTGTCTTGGCGCGCGCTGTAGAGGCGCCGGAGCTCTTCAAGAAGGCCCCGCAGTTCGTAACTGATGCCGTTGATCTCCGCGGAGTCATTGGTTTTCAGCGTCAGAACGATGAGACCCGTGGGCTGTCCGGCATTCGTAGAGTCGGACTGCGTTTCGGGGAGCTTGACATCTATGCCTTTTTGGACGAGAGGCGTGATGACCATGAAAATGATGAGAAGAACCAGCAGGACGTCGCACAAAGGGACGACGTTAGGCTCGGCTTTTGACATGATAGCCTCCTTGATACAACTCTAAGAGAGCCATTTTAGGACATCTCCCCCGGCTTGTCAACGAAATTTAAGGGGCGGCCTATTTCAGGGTGTCGATGGCCTTGCGGTTGTTGCTCGTGTGGAAGACGATGAGCGTCTTGCCTTCTCCCGCGGATGAACCGTAGGAGTATTGGATGTCGATGACCGCGTTGCCCAAGAGCGCCCCGATCTCGGCGCCGGCGCCGATCCGGTCGGTGAAGAGGACCGTGACGACCTTCTTCGACTTGACCTTGTAGCCCAGGGTCCGCAGGGCCGTTTCGGCCTTCTTGGCGTCCGAGGTGATAAGGTGGAAGTGGCCCTGGTCGGTCTCCGAGTAGGCGTAAAGCGCCTTGACGTTGACGCCGGCGTTGGCCAGGGTCCCCAGGACGCGCCCGAAGATTCCGGGCTCGTCGGGTGCGGTGACGGTGAGTTCGGTATCTTCTTTTACGGATGTCACGGTCGTTCTCCTTTATGAAAAGGAATTATAACAGATTTCGGCGGGGCGCGACAAGTCCGTTTTGTCTTTTGCGCCGGGTCCTTTATAATAAAGCGCGGGAGTAAACCCCTGGACTCCCCGGCATGAATGCCGGGGCAGGGCTTCCCACCGGCTTTGCAGTGCCGGTGCTGGAAACCGGCAGTCCCGGTCCTTGCAAGACCGGGGCTTGTTCGGGATTAACCCTGAGCAGGGCTTACCACCGGCTTTGCAGTGCCGGTGCTGGAAACCGGCAGTCCCGGTCCTGGCTGGACCGGGGCCTCTCTTTTCAGCCCCGCCTTGAAAGGGGGGGCTTAGCGTCAAGGGACGAGCCTTCGCGGCGGAAGTGGACCGCGGCGGCCCGCCCCGGCCGCTGTCGGCGAACGGGTGAAACATGTCGGACGATAAATGGGCGGCGAGAGTCGCCATCATCGACAACTCCATCGATCCCGGAGTCTACCGGCCCGTCGAGCACTGGGGCCGGCATCTCACCGTTCCGTGGGACGCCTTCGTCGCCAGGGACGGCCGCTTCCCCGACCCGGCGGCTTACTCCCACTTCATCCTGACGGGATCCGAGGCCTCCATCCTCGAGCGCGATCCCTGGGTTGATGTCGAAGCCGGGATCGTCAGGGAGGCGGTCGCCGCGGGCGTTGCGGTGCTGGGCAGCTGCTGGGGCCACCAGCTCCTCGCCTTCGCCTTCGCCGGCGAGGCGCACGTGCGCCGCTGCGACAGGCCCGAGATCGGCTGGGTGCCGATCCGCGTGGACAAGGAGAACGAGCTCCTGGGCCCGGCTGGGACGGCGTACATGTTTTCCGTCCATTACGACGAGGTCCGGGACCTGCCCGCCCCTTTCGACATCCTCGCCTCGACCGACGCCTGTCCGGTCCAGGCCTTCCGCCTCGGGGGACATCCGGTCTGGGGCCTGCAGGGCCATCCCGAAGTGGACATTCCTACGGCTTTACGGTTCCTCCACGACCTCGTCGACCGCGGCTTCAAGGGCCGGGATTTTCTCCTCGAGGCCCTCCGGCAGCCGCCTCGGGACTCCGGGCTCATCTTCCGGATCGTTAGGGCGTTCCTCGCGGCCGGGGCCCCGGCCTTGCCAGGACCGGGACTGGGAAGCCCGGCCCCGGCCGCTGTCTAATGGGTTGATTTTGCTTGACAAATAGGCCCAAGTTTATTATAAATCCCCTTAGAACTTGTTTTTTCATACCTAACCACAGGAGGGTTTTAATGAAATTGCGCAAATCTATCGTACTTTTCGTCGTGATGGCACTCGTCGTGCTCACGGCGATGTCTTTTGCCCAGACGACAAAACTCAAAAGAATCGGACTTTACACCTTCGTCGAGGTCAAGGGCCAAGTCCCGACCCCGGAGGTCATGAAGGGCCTCTTCGATCGCTATGCCGCCGACATCAAGACGGGTTTCGATATGGCGGGGAACAGCGAGCTTTATGCGCCGTTCATGGACCAGATCAAGACGGCCGAATGGGTCGACACGACCATCCCCGTCGGCGAAACGGTCCAGTGGATGCTCTTCAGGTCCCATGATGCGGTCAAGGTCGCCCGGAACGTCGAGTGGGCGGGCAAGGACGCCCTCCCGATCTTCCTCGTCAAGGTCATGAAGGATTGGAAGATCTACGACTTCATCATCCCCAAGAACTGCGGCAATATCGCCCTCGGCAAGAATATCGTGGACGCCATTCCGCCGGCCGTCTGCAGCCTGGTCGTCCTCCCGGCACGGGCCAACGTCAACGACCCGATCACCGTCGACATGAGCGGGACGCAGTACGCCAAGACGATGAGCGTCGAGATCTTCGACGCCCAGGGCCTGAAGCTGGCCACCCAGGAGCTGACGCCCCAATCGCCCAAGTGGCAGACGAAGTTCGACAAGCCGGGCGAATACTCCTTCAAGGGCACGGCCGTCAACATGGAAGGGATCGCGGCCGCCAACCCCTGCGCCGGGAAGGTGTCCATAAACTTCCCGCCGATCTGCAAGCTCTGGACGTCCTGTCTGCCGTGCGAGGACTACGTCGGCCGGCCCATCACCTTCGACGCTTCCGGGTCGAGCGACCCCGACGGCCAGATCGTCAAGGTCGTCTTCGAGCTCCTCGACGCCCAGGGCAACGTCATCGACACCTGCGTCACGACGCGGAAGCCCTGGATCTGGGAAAAGGTCTTCGCTAAGGCCGGGACCTACACGATCAACGTCACGGTCTTCGACAACGACGGCGCCCAGTCGCCGGCCTCCGACCCCTGTCGCCTGACCTTCGAGGTGACCCAGAAGAAGCTCTTCTGGACGGTCGCCGCCGGCCCCGGCCTCTACGGCGGGAGCATGGGCCACTACGTCTTCCTGCGCGCCGGCCTGTTCGGCTGGATCACCCCGGACAAGTGGAGCTTCACGCTGAGCGGCGGCGGAGCCATCCCGATCAGTGGCTCGCCGTGGCGCTTGGTCGTCACCGCCGACGCCCTGGTCAACGGCCACTTCCAGAAGTTCTTCCTTGGCACCGGCGTCGGCTTCAGCACGGCCACCCGGCCGATAGATGCGAACCACAAGGCCGGTCTCGACCTCGTCGGCCAGACCGGATTCGAGGTCTACGACAATTGGACGAGCAAGGGCCAGATATTCGTTGAGTTCCGCGCGCCCTTCTTCCGGTCTTTCGATCACAACTACAAGGCGGGATTAGGCTTCCGGTTACTGTTCTAAGCCGAACCGTCAACGAACGCCCGAAAAGGGCCAGAGAGTCAGTTCTCTGGCCCTTTTTTGTCTTCTGTTAAATCTGGGATTGTTCGATGGGAAAGGAAGTCGTCCGAAGCCACCCGGGGGTCAGTCGCTGAGCTTGCCGAGCTTTGCCAGCTCGTCGTTGTAGTACTTCCGGTAGAGGATCTCGTACTCCCGGCTGCCTTCCTCGATGGCCTTTTTCTGGGATTGGATCTTGTCGATGGCCTTCTTGTCGAGGGACTCGTAGAGCTTCATTTCCTCTTCGATGGACTTGACAATGACCAAGCGGATTTCATTCGGGTCGTCCAGGAAATCGACCTGGTCGACCTTCTCGAGGACGTTGAGGATCTGGCGGGACAGGTAGTTGATCTTTTCCCGCGACAGTCTGTTGCTCACAGGACGATCCCCTTTTCCCGGGCCAGCTTGGTCTTGATCAGCTTGAACATCTGCTGGTATTCGATGTTATCCTTGCGGATCTTATCGATGTGCTTGCTGAGCAGTTCGCGGACCTCCTGGTCGAGGTGGTCCTCTTTCTGGAACTCCTCAATGAGCAGGTTGGTCACCTCTTCGAGCAGACGGGCCTTGTCCTCGAAGATGATCTTGCCTTCCTTGGCCAGGTTGCGCAGGATCACCGACCCGAGATGCTCGATCTGGTTCTTGTTCAGGCGCATAATCACAATACAATACATTACCCCCGTCCAAAATTCAAGATGAATCGCCGTTTTTCGTCATTTTTAAGGCGGCCCGGCGAGCCTTGATCAGGAAATGACGAGGAAGGGGTGGAGATTCTCACCGTCAGGGGAAGGCCGGGCCAGGGCGAGGAGTTTGCCGGACTCCCCGAACAGCCGCAGGACGCACGCCTCTCGGGGGAAAGGGGGAGCGCCCGGAGGAGGAGGGCCGAGATGGGCCGGCCCGAGGGCGGCGCCGTTGCGGATACGCATTTCCGCATCCGGGAGGACGGCCACGGCGGGCACCCCGACGAGAAGTCGCTCGAGAGGCAGGATGAGCGCCGCGGCCTCGCCCCGCCCGGCCGCCGCTTCGAGCCTTTCGAGGGGCACCGCGTCGCCCAGGTCATAGGGGCCGACGGACGTCCGCCGGAGGGTGTCGAGATGGGCGCCGCAGCCCAGGCGTTGACCGAGGTCGTGGGCCAGCGACCTGACGTAAGTCCCGGCCGAACATTTCGTCTCGAAGACGGCCAGAGGCGGCCGGTAATCGCGAAGCCTGAACCACTCAACCGTCACGACGGACGGTTTCAGGCTGAATTCCTTGTGGGCCCGGGCCAGTTTGTAAGCCGGCTTTCCGCCGAGCTTTTTGGCCGAATAGGGCGGGGGCGTCTGGAGGATCCTCCCCTCGAAATTTTTCATGGCTCCGGCCAGTTCTTCGTGGCCGGGGAAGTCGTGCGATTCCTCCGTGGACGGACGCCCGGAGGCGTCATAGGTGTCCGTCGCGAAGCCGAGCCGGATCGCGCCTTCGTAGACCTTGTCTTCTTTGGAGAGGTAGGGGAAAAACCGCGTCGCCTGGCCGACGGCGACGAGGAGGACGCCCGTGGCGTCCGGGTCGAGCGTCCCGCCGTGGCCGACCCGCCGCGTCCCCAGGAGCCGGCGAACCCTGGCCACGACGTCGTGCGAGGTGAGTCCGGCGGGCTTGTCGATGACGAGCAGACCGTCGATGGGCATTCCGGGTCGTCTGGGTCTTTCAGTCCGACGGGCCGGAAGGGCCCGGCGATTCCCCGTCGAGGAGAGTCTCGACGATCGCCGGGACTTCCCGGATGAGACGCTCGTAAGGGCCGTAGACGGTAAAGCCGGAGGCGTGGATGTGCCCGCCGCCGCCGAAATGCTCGGCCACCCGGGCCGCGTTGGCGCTGCCCTTCGACCTCAGGCTGACCCGGAAGGTCTCATGGCCCATCTCCTTGAAGAACATGACCATTTCGACGCCCTTGATGGTGCGGGCCAGGGTCGTCATGTCCTCGGTGTCGATCTCCTTGAGATGGAGGGATTCGGTGTCGCGCCGGAACATGCTGATGACGGCGATATTGCCCCTGCCGTTCATTGTCAGGGTGGAGAGAACGAGGCCGAGGAGCTGGATCTTCTCCGGCCGGTTGTTGTTGTAGAGCCTCTCGGTGACGCGGATGGGGCTGGCGCCGAGACGGGCGAGTTCGGTCGCGGCCGCGAGGGCGCGGGGCGTCGTGTTGGAGAACTGGAACGAGCCCGTGTCGGAGACGATGGCGCAATAGAGATGCTCCGCGATTGCGGGTGTCAAGGTGAGGCCGAGGAAACGGCTCAGGTCGAAGACCATCTCCCCGACGGCCGGGGCCTCGGGGTCGATCCAGTTGATGTCGGCGTAGGGCGTGTTCGAATAGTGGTGGTCGATGTTGATCTTGTAGGCCCCGGCCAGGCCTTCCTGCCCGGAGCGGGAGACGTCGGCGCACTCGAGGAGGATGACCGTGTCGAAGTCCGCCGCCCGGATCTGGCCGATGTGGATCCCGGCGAGCTCGGGGAAGCCGGAGAAGGGCAGGGGTGTCGGGTCATGGTTGATGATGGCGACATCCTTGCCGAGGAGGCCGCCCATCAGGCTGAGGGCCATGGCCGTCGAGAGAGAGTCGCCGTCCGGCCGGAGGTGGGAGGTCACGGCGATCGTCCGCGACGCCTTGATCCTGGCCGCGATCTGTTCCCGGGGTTCAGTGGCCATGCTTCTTTGTCTCTTCGATCAGCCTGTCGATCCTCTCCTGGTGCTCTGGGCCCGGATCCAAGGCGAAAAATAGTTCGGGATTATACTTCAACTTGACCCGGGAGGCAAGCGTCCGCCGGATGTGCCCTTTGCTCTTCTCGATGCGGGCGAGGAGATCCCCAGGGTCGGCCGTCCCGAAAACGCTGAGGGAGATCCTGGCTGAGTGGAGGTCCGGGGTCATCTCCACTCGGGTGACGGTCAGGAGCCCCGAAGCGGGATTCTGGAATTCGCTGATGAGAAGGCGGCTGAGCTCCGCCTGGACGAGCTCGGCCACGCGACGCGGCCGGATGCCTTTTTCAGACATAGCGGATCTCCTGGCCGGCGACCTCCGCCTCCTGGAGGTTCCGGGCGTCGGCCAGGACGTGGCCGAGGACCTCCTCGACGATCGTTTGCTGGCTGTTGAGGCTGACGATCCCGAGCAAGGCCCGCTGCCATTTGTCCTGGTAGTCGACCTCGGCCAGGGCGACGTTGTAGCGCTTGCGGACCCTGTCCTTGAAGCCGTGGAGGATGCGCCGCTTGTCCTTGAGGGAATGGGCGTAGGGAAAAAAAAGATCGAGCGTCAGGACGCCGACGATCATCGGAACCCTCCCGCGCCGTTAGACGGCCTTGACTTTTTCCCGGATGAACGCCTCGATCGTGTCGCCCGGCTGGAAATCGCTGAAGCCGCCGACGCCGATGCCGCACTCGTAGTCCTTCTTGACCTCGGTGACGTTCTCCTTGAGGTGCTTGAGGGAGGAGATCCGTCCCTGGTGGATGACCTCGCGGCCGCGGAGGACGCGGGCCTCGGCGTTGCGCGTGATCCGTCCGTCCTGGACGTAGCAGCCGGCGATCGTCCCGATCTTGGGGATCTGGAAGACCTTCCGGACCTCGGCCCGGCCTTGGAAGGTCTCCTTGATGACCGGGTCGAGCAGGCCGATGACGGCCTTTTTGATGTCGTCCGTGATCTGATAGATGATCTTGTACGTCCGGATCTCGACGCCTTCCTTCTTGGCCAGGTCGAGGATCTTGGGGTTCGGTTTGACGTTGTAGCCGATGACGATGGCCTTGGACGCCGAGGCCAAGAGGACGTCGGTCTCGCTGATGTTGCCGGTGGCGGCGTGGACGACCTTGATCTTGACCTTGTCCGTGCTAAGGGGCAAGACGACTTCCGACAGGACCTCGATCGAGCCCTGGACGTCGGCCTTGAGGACGAGGGCCAGCTCCTTGGCCTGACCGCCTTCGATCTTCTTGAACAGCTCGT
Organism: Candidatus Aminicenantia bacterium; assembly: GCA_041479905.1. GTDB lineage: Bacteria > Acidobacteriota > Aminicenantia > Aminicenantales > Saccharicenantaceae > RBG-16-66-30. The sequence continues at coordinate 28,580 of JBGOYY010000016.1, read as the reverse complement.
CGAGGGTGACGCTGCTGTCGCGGGGGGATTCCTTCCGCTTGACCCGGGATCTCCTGAACGCGACGACATGTTTGGCCGCCGTGGGATCGTCCATGACCTGGAAGAAATCGCCGGCGACGGGGACTTCCGAAAAGCCCATGATCTCGATGGGCATGGACGGCCCGGCGCTTTTGAGGATCTTGCCGTGCTCGTCGAACATAGCCCGGACTTTGCCCATGGACAGGCCCGAGACGAAAGCTTGGCCCTGTTGGAGGGTGCCTTGCTGGACGATGACGGTGGCGATGGGCCCTTTCTGGCTGTCGAGGCGAGCCTCGAGGACGACGCCCTGGGCGGGGACCTTGGGGTTGGCCTTGATCTCGAGGATGTCGCTGAGGAGAAGGATCATCTCGAGCAGGTCGCCGACGTTCTTCTTCTCCCGGGCCGAGACCTCGACGCTGATCGTCTTGCCGCCCCAGTCCTCGACGAGGAGGTTCTCCTTCGAGAGCTGCTGCTTGACGCGTTCGACGTTGGCTTCGGGCTTGTCGATCTTGTTGATGGCCACGATGATCGGGACGTTGGCCGCCTTGGCGTGGTCGATGGCCTCTTTCGTCTGGGGCATGACGCCGTCGTCGGCGGCGACGACCAGGACGACGATGTCCGTAGCCTTGGCGCCGCGGGCCCTGAGCTGGGTGAAGGCCTCGTGACCCGGCGTGTCGATGAAGGTGATGGTGCGGTTCCTGGTAGCGACGCGGTAGGCGCCGATGTGCTGGGTGATGCCGCCGGACTCCTTGTCGACGAGGTTCGAGGAGCGGATGGCGTCGAGGAGGGTCGTCTTGCCGTGGTCGACGTGGCCCATGATGGTGACGACGGGCGACCTCGGTACGAGCTCGGCCGTCCGGCCCTCGGCCTTCCGGCGCATGGCCTGGTCGAGAGTGATGAATTCCGCGTCGAAGTTCGTGACCTTGGTGATGACTGCGGCGAGCTCGGCGTCGACGAACTCGTCGAGGTCGGCCTTGAAGCCCTTGGCGGCGAGCTTGTCCAAAAGGTCCTTGGGCCTGACCTTCATCGCCTCGGCGGCTTCCTTGAGCAGCCAGCCTTCCCGGAGCTCGACCTTGTGCCGCGGCTTGGGCGGCGCGGGGGGCGGTATCGGCGGCTTCGGCGGCGCCGGCGGGGGAGGAGTCGGTCTGGCGGGGACCGCGGGCGCGGGCGCCGCAACCGGAGGGATCGACGGCCTGAGAGGCGCCGGCTGAGGCCGTACCGCCGGTTTGGGAGGGGCCGGCGCGGGCGCCGCCGGTTTGGGGACGACGGGCACGGCCGGCTTGTGAGGCGTCGGCCGCGGGGGCTCCGGCTTCGGAGGCAGCACCGCCGGTTTAGGAGCCGGCGGCGCCGGCTTTGGGGGTGCGGGCTTAGGGGGAACAGGAGCGGGGGCCACCGGCTTGCGCGCCGCCGGTTTGGGGACGACGGGCACGGGCGCGGCCGGCTTGTGAGGCGTTGGCCGCGGGGGCTCCGGCTTCGGAGGCAGCACCGCCGGCTTGGCCGGGGCCTCTTTGGGTACTTTCTTCACGGCGGGTTTCTTGGTTGGTTCACTCATTCGCGTCTTCTTGCTTGATTGAAATTTTCCAGCCGACGAGCCGGGAGGCCAGCTTGACGTTGATCCCCTTCTTGCCGATGGCCAGCGAGAGCTGGTCTTGGGGGACGATGGCCAGCATGACCTTTTCAGTCCGGCTCACGACCTGGAGACGATCGACCTTGGCCGGGCTGAGGGCGGCCTTGGCGTAGCTGACGAGGTCGGGCGACCACTCGATGATGTCGACCTTTTCGCCCTGGAGCTCCTTGGAGATGGCCAGGATCCTGTTCCCTTTGACGCCGATGCAGGCGCCGATGGGGTCGATGTCGCGTTCGAGACTGGCCACGGCGACCTTGGCTCTTTCTCCGGGCTGACGAACGACGTCCTTGATCTCGATCGCCCCGTTGGCGATCTCCGGGATCTCGGTCTCGAGGAGCCGGGCCAGGAACCGCGGGCTCGCCCGCGAAACGATGATCTGGGGTCCCTGGTAGCCCTTGAGGACCTGGACGATGACGGCCTTGACCAGGTCTCCGCGCTGGTGCTCCTCGTTGGGGAGCGTCTCGCTCAAAGGGAAGGAAACCTCGATCCTGTTGACCTCGAGGACGATGACGTTGGCTTCGACCCTGCGGACGACTCCGGTGACGATCTCGCCGATCCTGGGTGCGAAATCGTCGTAGATCTTCTCCTGTTCGGCATCGCGGACCTTCTGGAAGATGACCTGTTTCGCGGCCTGGGCGGCGATGCGGCCCAGCGTGTCGGACGGCAGATCGACCTCGACCGTTTCGCCTTCCTTCGCGTCGGGGCGGATGGCTCGGGCCTCGTCGAGCGAGATCTCCTCGGCGGTGTTTTTGGGGCTCTCCGTCACTCGCATGACGGCGAAAACGCGGAGATCCCCCTTCTCAGGCTTGAACAGGACCTGAACATTTTCCTTCTGGGAGAAGAACTTAGAGGAAGCGACCCGAAGGGATTCTTCGATCGCCTGGATGATGATGCGCGGCTCTACGGATCGCTCTTTGCTGAGCTGCAAGATCGTATTCCAGACGTTGACTTTCATCAATTGTTCTCAATTCCCGACGGAGCGAATCCAAGGGATGAGTGATTATATCGGAAATCTCCCCAAAGTGCAACGCGTCAGCTCAGGCGATTTCCCCATGGAGGCTGTAGGGGCCGGAGCCGGTGACGCGGACGGTGACGAAGCGCCCGGTCGGGTCCGTGGCGGCGTCGAAATTGACGACCTGGTTGCCTTCCGTACGGCCGGCGTAGCGGCCGCCGCCCTTGACGCTTGGCCCGGTACAGAGCACGCGGACGTCCCGGCCGACGAACGACTCGTTGAGCTCGATCTGGATCGTCCTCTGGAGCTGCTGGAGGGCGACGAGACGCCGTCTCTTGACCTCGAGGGGGACGTCGTCGGGGATGCGGGCCGCCTCGGTCATGGGCCGGGGCGAGTAGCGGAAGGAGAAGATGTTGGCGAAACGGACCTCGCGGAGAAGGCCGCAGGTCGCCTCGAAATCCTCCTCCGTCTCGCCCGGGAAACCGACGATGACGTCCGTGCTGAGAAGGAGGCCCGGCAGGTCCGCCTTGATGCGGCCGGCCAGGGCGAGATAGTCCTGCCGGTTGTATCCCCGGTTCATCCGCTCGAGGACGCGGGAAGAGCCGGATTGGAGGGGAAGGTGCAGGCTCCGGCAGACCTTGGGGTTCCGGGCCATGGCCTCGATGATCCCGTCGCCGAAGTTTTTCGGGTGGGAGGTGATGAAACGGACCCATGCGGCCCCGGGCCCGGCACAGACCCGGTCGAGGAGCCCGGCGAATCCGAGCCCCGACTCCGGGTCCTTGTAGGAATTGACGTTCTGTCCCAGAAGCTGGACCTCCAGGGCGCCCGCTCCGGCCGCGCGGCGGACCTCCTCGAGGATGTTCGGGAGGGGCCTGAACTTCTCTCGGCCGCGGCTGAAGGGGACGATGCAGTAGGCGCAGAAATTGTCGCAGCCTTCCATCACCGGGACGAAGGCGCTCCACCCGTTCTCCCGGATCGTCGCCTCTGGCCCGACCTCCCTCCAGTCCCGGCCCCAATCCGTCAGGACGGCGGGGGCTTCGGCCGCGTTCCTGACCATCGTGGGCAGGTCGAGGTAGTTGTCGGGCCCGACGACGAAGTCCACGAACGGCCTCTTCTTGAGAAGCTCGGCCTTCTGGACCTGGGCGACACAGCCGGCGACGCCGAGAAGAAAATGCCTCTTCCTTTTCAGGCCGGACAGCCGCCCGAGATAAGAGTAGAGCTTTTCCTCCGATTTTTCCCGGACGGCGCAGGTGTTGACGACGACGATGTCGGCGTCTTCCGGCCCGTCCGCCCTTCCGGCTCCGGCCCCGGCGAGGACGCCGGCGATGTGCTCGGAATCGTTCTCGTTCATCTGGCAGCCGAACGTCCGGACGAAAAACTTCAGACCGCTCAGGCTGTCGTTCATGGGGGCATTATAAGATCTCTTCGAGGAGCGCGACAGCGTCCCGGACGTAATCTTCGCAACGCGTTCTGTGGAGATTCAGCTCCTCCGCTTTCTTCTGTCCCTCGGGCGTCCCGATGTCGCAGCCGAGGAGGTCCCTGCAGCGGACATGGCCGTGCCAAGCCGTGAACCGGCTGATGAATTCCTGGACGATGGCGTAGGTCCGGTCCCGCGCGGCGGCGTCCTCGGCCCGGGTCCGGCCGTGCTTGAGCCCGATGGCCAGAAAAGCGCCGGTGATGGCGCCGCACCAGTCCGCCCTTCGGGCGATGCCGCCGCCGAAGGGCTGGGAGACGCGAAGCGCCGTGTCCCTGTCGAGGCCGAAGTCCCCCGCAAAAGCGGCGGCGACCGCCTGGGAACAGCTGAAGCCCTGTCGGAAAAGGGAGAGGGCGTCTTCGGTTCGGGTCATGGTGTCATCCTTTATCGCAATTGGCGTTGAGCATCTCCTGGGCGGCCTCCCGGGAGGCCGCCGTCAACCGGCTGCCCACGGCAAGACGGGCGATCTCCTCGACCCGCTCCTCGCGGCCGAGCTTGCGGGCGCTCGTGAAAGTCCGGTCCTTTTCGACCTTCTTTTCGACGTGGAAGTGGTGGGCGGCGGAAGATGCGATCTGGGGCAGGTGGGTGATGCAGATCACCTGGTGACGGGCGGCCAGATGGCGGAGCTTCTGGGCGATGAACTCGGCCGTCTTTCCCCCGATCCCCGCGTCGATCTCATCGAAGACGAGCGTCTTGAGGATCTCCTTGTCCTTGCCCGCGGACTTGAGCGCCAGCATCATCCTCGACAGCTCGCCGCCCGAGGCGATCCGCCTCAGGGGCCGGAGCTCCTCGCCCGGGTTGGGCGAGAGCAGGAACTCGGCGTCCTGGGAGCCCTGGTCGCGGATCGTCGCGCCGTCGTTGAGCGAGGGGAGGACGTCGGTCAGTTGGACCTCGAACCGGGCCTTCTTCATGCCGAGGAAGGCGATCTCCTTTTCGATGAGGCGGCCGAGCTTTCCGGCCGCCTTCGCCCGCTCGGCGCCGAGGCGGGAAGCGAAACCGGAGTACTCGGCGAATTTCGACCGGATGGAGGATTCGATCTCCTGGAGCCTTTCGCGGCCGGTCTCGAGCGAAGACCGCTCGCGCCGGAGGGCCTCGCCGTGCCCGACGACCGCTTCGATCGTCCCCCCGTACTTGCGCTTGAGCTTCTCGATGACGCTCAGCCGCTCTTCGATCGTCTCCGGGTTCTCCGGGATCTCGGCCCTGCGGTCCTTGAACCGGACGAGGGCGTCGGAGGCGTCCTGGAGCAAGATGGAGGCCTCCTCGAGGCCTTGATGGAACTCGCCGAAAACGGCGTCGTAGACGGAAAGCTCACCGAGAACGGACCGGAGCCGGGCGAGCCGGGGGATGAGGGAGTCCTCGCTAAGGTAGGCCAGGGCGAGGGCCTTGTCCACCAGGCCGGCGATCTTTTCGGCGTTCTTAAGGATCTCCCGTTCCCGGAGAAGCTCCTCGTCCTCGCCGGGCCGGAGCTCTGCGGCCTCGATCTCCTTCACCTGATAAGCTATAAAATCGAGCCTCTGCACGCGCTCCTTGTCCCTCGCCTCGAGGTCGCGCTTCTCCTGGACGAGGCGCCTGAGGGCTTGAGCCGACCGGGCCGTGTCCCGAAGGAGGCCGGGGTCGTCGACAACGTCGTCGAGGTAGCCGAGGTGGTTCTCGAGATGGAGGAGGAAGACATGGTCGTTCTGGCCGTAGATGTCGATGAGCCGGCTACTGAGCTCCCTCAGCCGGCGGACGGGCACGAGGACGCCGTTGACGAAGGCCTTGCCCGTCCCCTGGTCGGTAATCGAGCGCTGGATGAGGAGTTCTCCGTCCTCGGGCTCCGGGAGTCCGGCCAGGTCGACAGGCTGTCGGGAAACGTCGAAGACGGCCTCGATGAACGCTTCTTTCCGGCCCGTGCGGACGAGGTCGGGCGAGCCCTTGTCGCCCAGGATGAGCCGGATGGCGTCGATGATGATGGATTTTCCGGCGCCCGTCTCCCCGGTCAGGATGGAGAAACCCTCGTCGAGGTGGACCTCGAGGTCCTCGATCGTGGCCAGATTCCTGACCCTCAGGAACTTGATCATGTCTTCCGGGAGGCTACTTGAGGACGTAGGGGGCGAGGGCCCTTTCCATGTTGATCCGGCCGTAGCCGATGTGGTCGTCGCGGCCGCGATGGACCGACGCGTTGACGTCGTCGGCCGAGTAGCGGATGATCTTCATGATCTCGGCGGGCTGGAGAGCGGGCTTGAGGCTCTTGATCAGGGCGGCCATCCCGGAGACGTGGGGCGCGGCCTGAGAGGTCCCCGAGGCGAAAAGATAGGGGAGGTAGCCTTCTCCGACGAACCACTGAGGCGCCGGGCCGAGGATGTAAACGCCGGGCGCGGCGACGTCCACCTGTGGGCCGAAGTTCGAAAAGTCGGCGACCTCGTCGTTGTAGTCTGTGGCGGCGACGGCGAGGACGTAGCTGTCGTAGGCGGCGGGATAGGAGACGGCGGCCGCTTCGTTCCCGGCCGAGGCGACGACGACGACCCCGTGGTCGTAGGCGTACTTGCAGGCGTCCTCGAGGAAGGGGTCGTCGTAATCCCCGCCCATGCTGAGGTTGATGACGTCGGCCCCCTGGTCCGTCGCCCAGATTATGCCGTCGATGATCCAGCTGTAAAAGCCCGTGCCGTCGGCCTCGGTGACCTTGACCGGGAGGATCTTGCAGTTCCATGCGACGCCGGCGATGCCTTCGCCGTTGTCGGTGTCCGCGGCGGCGATCCCGGCGACATGGGTGCCGTGCCAATGGTCGTCGGTCGCGTCGTCGTCATCGTTGGCGAAGTCGCGGCCGGGGGAGACGACCTTAGCGGCGAGGTCGGGGTGCGTCCTGTCGACGCCCGAGTCGAGGATGGCGATGACGACTTCGGGATCGCCTTTGACCACGTCCCAGGCGAGCGTGGCCTTGATATCGGCGCCGGCGGTGGTCTGGGGCCGGAACGTGTCGCTGATGTCGAGGATTGTCCCCCGGTTGCGGAGGTTGTATTGATACCGTATGAAGTACGTATCGTTGGGCGCATCGGCCAGGCGGGCCCGATAATCGGGCCGGGCTTGGTCGATGTCGCCGTTGCGGCGGAGCATGGCCAGGGTTTCGGCGACGGAGGCCCCGGGCGACGTCCGGACGCTGTAGACGCCGATCCGCGGGATCTTCCTGACCGCTGAGAATCCGTAGGATCGGAGCAGTCCCTCCGCGTAGGCATCGGCCACGTCGGGTTTGAAGCGGACAAGGACGCGGTCGGCCGCGTAGCGGGGGCCGCGCCGGAGAGCCGGCCTCTCGACGCGCTGCGTGCGCGAGGGCCGCTGGGAGTGGCGGCCGCCGCGCTTGTTCTGTCTTATCCAGCCTCCGTCGGTCGTGCCCAGTCCGAGGACCAGGAGGACGAGGAGCGCCGGGAGGACCTTGAGAAACCTTCCAGCCGGGAGCTTCATGTTCCTCTCCTTGCTCTAAAACAGGTACAAGAGGCCGACGGAAGCCAGGGCGTCCACGCCTCCGGCGTAGGGGATGAACCCCGCCTTGGCCTTGATCGTCAAACGATCGGACACCCGGGCGTCCCCGCCGAGCGCAACGCTGAACGAGAAATCCCCTTTGATCCGCTTCGTCTCGCGGCCCTGGAGGTCTTCCAGGGTTTCGTCCATCCGAAAATCGGCCCGGAGCCAGCGGGCGCTCACTTCGAGGTAGGGGACGAACGCGCCGAAGAACAAGTAGGCGACCCGGGGACCGGCGGAAGCCTCCATCCAGTTCGACCGGCCCTTGGCCTCCCCTTCGACGGCGAAACCCTCGAGCGGCCATGTCTTGGACATTCCGAAAGAAGAGACGAACCGTCCAGCGGCATTTATCTCAAAGTTACCGGATTTAAGAAGAGGGGCCTCGAGCTCGGCCCCCAGGACCAGGCCTTTGATGGGCGAGGCGTCGTATACGAGGGAGATGGGGAGCGTCCCGAAGGCAAGCCCCTCGAAGTCCGTGAGGGACAGGCCGGCGGAGAGACTCAAGGTCAGGCCCTTGCCGAACCCAAAATCCGCGCGGGCCGAAACCAGGCTGGCTTGGAGCCGGGAGGATCCGGTGTCGCCGTCCCAGACGACCGTCCTCGAAAAATAGTCGTAATCCAATCCGGCCATGAGCGTCTTGATCTTCGATTCGGCGGCCGAAGCTTCGCCTGCGGCCAGCACGAACACGACTCCCAAGAAAAAGAGGCGCCCAACCCTCCCGCTTCGCTTTCTCATGAGGAAACCTCGCACACCCCCCCGCGGGGTCAGCTCTTCTTGTCTTTATTGCCCTTGTTGTCCTTCAGGGCGGCCTTCAGCTTCTCGATCTCGGCCAGACGCTGTGTGGCCGCTTTGGCCAGGGCCCGGCTGGGGTAATCCGTGATCACCTTGGTGAAGAACGGAATGGCCTGGTCGTACTGTCTCATCATGAAATGGCAGTCGCCGAGGTAGTAATAGACCTCATCCAGGCGGGAATAGTCGGGGTAGCTGGTCATGATCTCGGACAGCCGGCTGAGGGAGGCCCGGTAAGCGCGCCTCTTGTCGTATCCGATGGCGATCTCGGCGCTGTGGGCCGCCAGCCGCTCCTCGCAGTCCTTGATCTTCTCCTGGGCCGCCTTGGCCTGGTCGCTCGCGGGGAAGTCGGTGATGACTTTCTTGAATTCCACGAGGGCCTGGGAAGTCTTGGACTGGTCGCGCCCTGGCTTCAGGATCTTCTTGTAAAAGGTCATGGCCACCTGGTACTGGCTGTAGGCGGCCGAAGGGGAGTAGGGATAGGTGCGGATGAACTCCCGGTACTCGGCCGCGGCCAGGATCAGGTTGCTCTCGTCGCCCTTGCGGAAGTAGGCGTCGGCGATGAGGAGCTTGGCCCGCTGAGCGTAAAAGCTCTTGGGGAACGAGTCCATGATCTGGCGGAGATAGAGGATGGCCTTTTCCGTGTCCTTTTTCATCTCCGTCTCGCCCATCCTGTAGAGGGCTTCGTCGGAGGAGGCGAGGTCCGGCGTGATCGTGACCGTCTTCTTATGGCATCCCGCCGCCAGTCCGAACATGATCAACAGGGGGAGCAAAGCGGCGAGCGTTTTCATCGTGGCGTGTTTCTTCATGGCGTCTTCCTTGCGATCTCTTTCATGGCCCGGATGACCCCGGCGGGGTCGGGGGCCTCGAAAATGGCCGACCCGGCGACGACGATCTCCATACCCGCGCGGATGATGTCCTCGACGTTGTCGAGCTTGATCCCGCCGTCGACTTCGATGGGGATCTCGCGCTTCTCGGCGCGGATCCAGTCCCTCAGCTTTCTGATCTTTTCCCGGCAGGAGGGGATGAAGGACTGTCCTCCCCAGCCGGGGTTGACCGACATCACCAGGATGAAGTCGAGCTCTCCCAGGACTTCTTTCAAGGTGTCGATCGGTGTCGCCGGGTTGAGGGCCGCCCCGGCTTTCCGCCCCAGGCCCCGGATCATGGTCAGGTCCTTGTGGAGATGCGCCGTGGCCTCGACGTGGAGGGAGATCCAGTCGGCTCCGGCCTCGTGGAACAGGGGGACGAAGGCGCGGGGATTCTCGACCATGAGATGGACGTCGATCGGCAGGCGCGTCTCGCGGCGGATGGCGGCGACGAGCTGGGGTCCGAGCGTCAGATTGGGCACGAAGTGCCCGTCCATGATGTCGACGTGGATGAGGTCGGCCCCGGCCTTTTCGGCGAGCTTGACCGCCTCGCCGAGCTTGGCGAAATCCGCGGACAGGATCGACGGGGCGATGCGGACCATCAGCGGCTGACCTCGAGCGAGATCCTGTTCCTCTTCTGGACCCGGAAGCCGTTGGTCGGGTCTTGCTTGACGACGATGCCGGCCGAGGCCCCCGGGTAATAGACGTAGCGGATGTCGGCGACCTTAAAACCCAGGGCGTTGAGCCAGCCGATGACGCCGGCTGCCTTGAGGCCGATGAGGTCGGGCATGATGTAACGGTCGTCGACGTCGCCCTGGCTGAGGAGCAGGCCGACCGGAAGGTTGCGCTCGACGACCGAGCCCGGCTCTGGCTTCTGATCGAGAACTCGGCCGGCGGCAAGGCGCGGCGTGTGGACTTGGGTCAGCTTGCCCTTGAGAAGGCCCGCCGCCTGGAGCATGGTCAGCGCTTCGTCCAGGCTCTTGCCCGCGAGGTCCGGAACGGTGACCTTCTCGCTTCCCGAGCTCGTCACCACCCCGACGACCTTGGTCACGCGGATCCTCGACCCGGCCGCCGGGTCCTGCCGGACGATGAGTCCCCTCTCCCAGCGGTCGCTCAACTCCGAGCCGCTCTGAGCGACGGAGAGGTCCTTCTTGGCCAGCTCCGCCCGCGCCTGGCCGACGGTCTCGCCGGTGAGGTCGGGGACGGTGACGGTCTCGCTCCTGAGGAGGACCTGGGAAAAGATGACCGCGCTCAGAAAAAACAGGATGAGGAAGAGGAGCGAAGAAAGAGCCAGATTATAGAGTAATTTCTTCGCCATGCTCGCCGTTCACGATCAGGAATTCGACTACTATTATTATCATAGATTTGGAACTTAGTAAACCGGCGGAGCGTTGCCGCCTCACCGCGATGCCTAGAGGTCCTTCGGGGATCGTCTCCGTCCGCTGCGGTGATTTAATACGCCTTCCCGGGCCAGATTCGATGGGAGGAGTCCGCGTATCCGTCCCGTGAAGCCTAAATCACCGCTTTATGCTCCCTGCGACGATTCCCCTCGGCCCTTTTAGGCATCGCCGCCGCGCCCATCCGCGATCACATGAAAGAAAAAACTGCCCTTTTCCGCGCCTTTTAAATATAATTGAAACTCCGGAGGATAGAAAGAAAATGATCACTTATTCTGATTTTCGCAGCGATACCGTTACGCGGCCGACGGAGAAGATGAGGAAGGCCATGGCCGAGGCCGTTGTTGGCGACGACGTCCTCGGGGACGACCCGACCGTTCAGAAGCTCGAGGCGCTGGCCGCGGAGACCATGGGAAAAGAGGCGGCGCTTTTCTGCCCGTCCGGGACGATGGCCAACTCGATCGCCGTCAAGATGTGGACGAACATCCTCGAGGAGGTCATCGTCGAGGAGCGCTCCCACATCTACAACATGGAATCGACCCATATGACCTTCATCTCCGGCGTGACGCCGCGGCCGGTGAGGTCGGAGAGGGGGGCGATGGATCCAAAGGACGTCATCGCGAATATCCGCAAGCCGAACGTCCATACGCCGCGGACCTCGCTCATCTGCCTGGAGAACACCCATAACAACTGGGGCGGGTCGGTCGTGCCCTTCGACAACTTCCAGGCTATCAGGAAGATCGCCGACGACAACGGGCTGAGGGTCCACCTGGATGGGGCCCGGATCTTCAACGCCAGCCAGGCCTCGGGCGTCCCCGTCAAAAAGTACGCGAGCCAGGTGGACTCGCTGATGTTCTGCTTGTCGAAGGGGCTTTCGGCTCCGGCCGGCTCGATGCTCGTGGCGAACCGGGAGAGGATCGAATTCGGCCGGCGGTTGAGGAAGGCCCTTGGCGGCGGCATGCGCCAGGTCGGCGTCTTGGCGGCGCCGGGCATCATCGCCCTGACTGAGATGGTCGACCGGCTCAAGGACGACCACGCCCGGGCCAAGAAACTGGCCCGGGAGATTAGCATCCTGCCCGGGATTAAGATAGACCCCGCGACCGTCGAGACCGACATCATCATCTTTGGCTTCGAGCATCCAACGATCACCGTTTCCGCGATGCTCGAGAAGATGAAGGAGAAGGGCATCCTGGCCCTGGCCGTCCTCGGCGGCATCCGCATGGTCACCCACAAGGACGTCGGCGACGAGGACGTCGAGCGGGCCATTAGGGCGCTTACGGGAATTCTTGCCGGCTGAGCGCCAGCGGAGAAAAAGAGGGACTGTCCCCGGGAGGGGGACTGCCCTGCGGGAGCGGGCCCGCAGGACTGCCCGAAGCGGGACTGCCTCTTTTTGTTATAATTGAAGCATGTCGAGTCCTGTCGTCCGCGAGATCGAAGCCAAATCCATCCTCAATCCCTCGAAGATCCACGATTACTGCGTCAATCCGTATACCGGATGCGAGGTCGGCTGCGTCTACTGTTACGCGGCGCTGTTCATGCGGCGGTACAGCGGCCACAGCGAGTCCTGGGGCGAGTTCGTCGACGTCAAGGTCAACGCGCCCGCATTGTTGGCCAAGCAGATCGTCAAGGCCAAGCGAGGGACGATCTGGTTCGCCTCCGTTTGTGATCCTTACCAGCCGCTCGAAGAGCGCTTGGCGCTGACACGGCGCTCGCTCGAAGTCCTGGTCGGCCGGGATTTCCCAGTCGAGATCCAGACGAAGTCGGCCCGCGTCAGGCGCGATCTCGATGTTATCCGTAGGATTCCCGATGTCGAAGTCGGTTTCACCATAGCCACCGACGACGAAACGATCGCCGGCATGTTCGAACCGAGGGCATCACCGGTCGGGGAGAGGGTCGAGGTCCTAAGGGAGTTCAAGGCCGCTGGGGTCTCGACGTTCGCTTTCGCCGGGCCTCTTCTTCCGGGAAATCCGGAGCGTTTGGCCGCGCTCCTCGCCGGGGCCGTCGACCGCGTCCTCATCGACCGGATGAATTATGTCCCGGCGGTAAAGGCCTTCTACGCCCGCCACGGACTCCTGGATGCTCTGACAGATTCCTTCTTCCGGACACAATCGGCGCGTCTGGCCAAGGCCTTACGAGCCCGCGGCATCCGCGTCGAAACCGTGTTTTAGGCGGAGAAAAACCGCCGGGTGGACTGACAACCGCGTTTTCTAGAGAGTTTCCGCGACGATCTGGGCGATATCCTTGACCTTGATATCCTCGCGGCCCTTGTCCTTGAGGCCGTCACGGAGCATGGTCAGGCAGAAGGGGCAGGAGGCCGCCGCTAGGCCGGCGCCCGAGGCGATCACTTCGTCCGTCCGCAGGTGGTTGATCCGGTTGCCCAGCGATTCCTCGGTCCACATCAGCCCGCCGCCTGCGCCGCAGCAGAAGCTGTCGTCGCCGTGGCGTTTGAGCTCTTTGGGCTTGCCGCCGAGGGCTGAACACAGGACGGCCCGCGGCTCCTTCGTCAGGCCGTTGTGACGCCCGAGGTAGCAGGGGTCGTGGAACGTGTAATTCTCCGCTGCGGCAGATTTCAGGGCGATTTTATCCGCACGGATGAGGTTGTCGATGAGCTCGGCGTGTGAGACGACATCGATCGTCCGAAGCTTCGCCTTGTCTTCCGCCGTTAGGCCCGGGACGAGATCCAACAGCTTCGGGTACTCGTGCTTGAGCGTGTTATAGCCGTGAGGGCAGATGGTGACGATTTTCTTGATGCCGTAGGTCTTGAAGAGGGCGATATTCTCCTGCGCCAGACTCTGGAAAAGATATTCGTTGCCGAGCCGCCGCGCCGAATCGCCGCAGCATTTTTCTTCGGTCCCCAGCGTCCCGAACTTGATCCCGGCCGCGCGGAGGATCTTGACGAGAGAGCCGGCGATCGTCTTTCCGGCGTCGTCGAAAGCGCCCATACAGCCGACCCAGAAGAGGTATTCGGCGTCGGGGACATCCTTGATGTGCTTGACCTCGAGCGGCTCCGCCCATTCGGCCCGCTTGGAGAAGCCGATGCCCCAGGGGTTGGCGTTCGTCTCCATGTTCCGGAAGAAGGAGTTAAGTTCCTGGGGGAACTTGCTCTTCATCAGGACTTGACTGCGGCGGACCCCGACGATCTTGCGGATGTGCTCGATCTCGACCGGGCATTCCTTCTGGCAGGCGCCGCAGGTCGTGCAGGTCCAGATTTCGCCTTCCGTGAAGGTCGCGGGAACGAGCTCTTCGAGGTCGTCCCGCTTCTTGGCGGTCACGGCCTTGTCTTTGGCCAGCAGCGCCTTCTCCATGTTGAACATGATCATCTTGGGCGAAAGCGGCTTGCCGCTGGCGAAGGCCGGGCAGGCGTCCTGACAGCGGCCGCACTCCATACAGGCGAAGGCGTCAAGGTTGTCCTTCCAGGTGAAGTCCGTGAGCTTCTCGACGCCGAAGACCTCGGACTTCTCGAGATCGACCGGAGCGAGCTCGCCGGTCGACGTCGACCTGCGGAAGAAGACGTTGAAGGGGCCGGCGAACATGTGGAGGTACTTGGAGTGCGGGACGTAGGCGATGAAGCCGTAGACGGTGACGACGTGGGCCCACCAGGCGATCCTGAAGTGCGAGGCGATGGCCTCGGGGCTCATGCCGGACCTGCCGATAGCGCCGGCGATCCACGATCCGAGGAACGCGAGGCGCGCCGTTTCGGGATGATGGGCGATGGAGAAACCCTCGAAATAGAGGTAGGTCGCCGTGGCCAGGGTGATGAGGAGATAGATGATCGCCGAATCGCCCGGCGTCGTAGCGTAGGCCTTGGGCCGGACGACGAACCGCCTGAATGCCAGGAAGAGGACGCCGGCCATGACCGTGAAGGCGGCGACGTCGATGACGAGGGAGAAGAAGAGACCGAAGTTGGATTTGCCGAAGAGATAGAATCCGTCGATGAAGCCCTCGATCGTGTGGCCGACCGTCATCGTGTCGAAGGACAGGGCGCCGTAGAAAATGCCGACGTGCATCAGTCCGGTGAAGAAGCGCTCACCGCGGAACGTGCAGCGCTGGAAGAGGACCTTGACCACAGCGTAGCGGAACCTTTTCCAGAGGTCCTTGAACCGGTCTTCGGCCGCGCCCGCTACGATGATCCTGAGCCGGCGGACGATAGGCACCCAGAAAGCCGCCGCCGTGGCCAAGATGAGCAAAACGAATATAGCTTTTTCCCAGGTCGTCAACATGCCGGGTCTCCTAATTCTATGAGCCGCCTCTTATTTACAGATTTGGCCCGCACGTGTCAAATCGCGCTTTTCTGTTTATACGGTCATGATGCCTCTTTTTGACACATCGGGCCGGCTGTGCTATTTAGACTAGTCCGGCGCGGGGCTGCCGCCCCGATGAGGAGCGGATCATGAACGTTCTCCTGGCACTGCTCGCGGCCGTGGCCATTTTCATCCTGGCGGGCCGCTTTTATTCCCGCTACATCGCCCGGAGCCTGGGCGAGGACGCGAGCCATCCGACTCCGGCCGTCGTCCGCAACGACGGACGCGATTTCGTGCCCACCAAGCCCTATATCGTTTTCGCCCACCATTTCTCGGCCATCGCCGGCGCCGGGCCCATCCTCGGCCCGACCATGGCCATTCTCTACGGCTTCGTCCCGGCCTGGCTCTGGGTCGTCCTGGGCGGGGTGTTCATCGGCGCCGTACACGACTACACGACGCTCTTCATCAGCATGCGCGAGGGCGGCAAGTCCATGGCCGAGGTCGCCCGCAAGACTCTGGGGAGCGCCGGTTTCAACCTGTTCATCGCCTTCACGCTGATCATGATCGTGCTGGTGACGTCCTCCTTCCTGAGCGCGACGGCGATCTCGCTGACCTCGCTCTGGCCGCTGGCCAAGATCGGGGCCCGGGAAGGGGAGACGTTCCTCAAGACGATCGTCCGGGACGGCGTCGTCATGGGCCGCATCGGCGGCATCGCCTCGACCTCGGTCATCTTCATCACGCTCTTGTCGCCCCTGCTCGGATTCCTTATCTACAAGAAGAGACTGAAGACCGCCTACGCCTACGTCCTGGCCGCCGCGATCTGCGTCGGATCGGTTTTTCTGGGGATCGCCTTCCCGGTGACATTGGCGCCGACGACGTGGATGATCATCATCTCGGTCTACGTCCTCTTCGCCGCGGGCGTTCCCGTCTGGCTCATCCTCCAGCCCCGCGACTTCATCAACGTCCAGATCCTCTACGGCGGGATCGGCCTGATGGTCGTGTCGCTCTTCAGCTGCGGCTTCCAGGGCCTACGGGTGACCATGCCCCGGTTCAACCTGGCCGAGGGGGCCTTGAACCTGGGCTTCATCTGGCCCATGATGTTCATCACCATCGCCTGCGGGGCCATCTCGGGCTTCCACTCGCTCGTCGCCGGCGGCACGACGGGAAAACAGCTGGCCAAAGAGACCGACGCCCGCCGCGTCGGCTACAACGCCATGCTCCTCGAGTCGCTCCTGTCGGTCTGCGTCCTCCTGGCCCTCGGCGCGGTCATGGCCTTCTCCGACTACAAGACTATCGTCTGGCCGACCGACCCGGCCGTGAAATCCAACCCCATCCTGGGCTTTTCGCTGGCCGCGGGCCGGTTGTTCCACCAGGGCCTCGGCATCCCCGTCGCCCTGGGCACGGTCTTCGGCATCCTGCTCGTCGAGGGCTTCGTCATCACGACGCTCGACGCGGCCGTCCGGCTCAACCGCTACCTCTTCGAGGAACTATGGTCCATCGTCTTCAAGAAAGCGCCGCTCTTGCTGCGGCATTACTGGTTCAATTCGGGCCTGTCGGTTCTCTTGATGTGGACCCTGGCCTATTCGAACGCCTTCAACGCCCTGTGGCCCATCTTCGGTACGGCCAACCAGCTGCTGGCCGCGATGGCCCTGCTGACCGTGTCGGCCTGGCTCCTGCTCCGCAAAAAACGAAACTGGTTCACCCTGGTCCCGGCGGTTTTCATGGTCCTGACGACCCTCGTTTCGCTCGGCATCCTTCTCTCGGGATACATCCGGACGCGAAACTACATTCTCATCGCCGCCGACGCTCTCCTCTTCGCCCTGTCCGCGGGCGTCGTCGTGCTCTTCTTGAAAACGTTCCTGAGACGGGCCGGCCGGGCGGGAGAGGCCCCCGCGGCGACCTGAAAGGACATCCCATGGCCGAGAAAAGAGACATCGTCATCATCGGCGGCGGCCCCGGCGGCTATCTCGCCGCCATGCGCGCCGCTCAGCTCAAAAAGAACGTCACGCTCATCGACCAGGACCGCGTCGGCGGGACCTGCATCAACTACGGCTGTATCCCCACGAAGTATCTCCTCCACCAGACCAAGATCCTCAAGGAGGTCGCCGGAACGAAAACGCTCGAAGGCCCCGTCGGCGAAATCCGCCTGAACTGGAAGAGAATCCAGGTCGAGAGGCAGGAGGTCGTCGACAAGCTCGTCAACGGCATCGTCTTCCTCCTCGAGAAGGGCAAGGTCGAGATCGTCAAGGCGCCGGCCCGGCTGAGGGCGGACAGGTCGGTCGTCGTCCGGACGCCGGAAGGGGAGAGGGTCTTCGAGGCGGAGAAGGTCATCGTGGCCACGGGCAGCCGGGCGGCCGGCCTGCCCTTCCTCAAGGCCGACGGCCGGACCGTCATCACCAGCACGGAAGCGCTCGAGCTTCCGGAGGTTCCGAAGAGTCTTCTCGTCATCGGCGCCGGGGCCATCGGTCTCGAGATGGGCTCGATCTACAGGCGTCTGGGGACGGACGTCACGGTGCTCGAGATCATGCCCCAGGCCCTGCCCGGGGCCGATCGGGAGTCGGTGACGAGGCTCGAGCGGGTTTTCAAAAAACAGGGCCTGAAGATCTTCACGGAGATGAGGATCGACGAGGCCGTCGTCGAAGAGGGCGCCGTGGCATTGAAGGGCCTTAGCCTCAAGACCAAGGCCCCCTTCGAGTACCGGGCCGAGAAAGCCCTTCTCTCGGCCGGACGGAAGCCGAATACGGACGACCTCTTCGACGGAGCGCCTTTTCTGGAGATGGATCGCGGCTTCATCAAGGTCGGGCCTTCACTCGAGACGAACGTCGTCGGCGTCTACGCCATCGGCGACGTCATCGGCGGCAAGCTCCTGGCCCACAAGGCCTATCATGACGCCCTCGTCGCAGCCGACAACGCGGCCGGTCTGCCCGTCCGGACCGTCGACTACAAAGCCCTGCCCATGGCCGTGTTCACCGAGCCGGAGTTCGCCTCGGTCGGGCTGACCCAGGAGGAAGCCGTTGCCAAGGGCATCAAGGTCCAGGTCGGCGTCTTTCCGCTCCAGGCCAGCGGCCGGGCCCTGACCATGGACGCAACGGATGGCATGATCAAGGTCATGGCCGACGAGTCCGACCGTGTCATCGGGGCCCACATCGTCGCCTCGGGCGCGTCGGACATGATCCCCGTCCTGACCATGGCGGTGGCCAAGGGGATGACGCTCGAAGAGCTGGGCAGCATCATCTACATCCACCCGACTTTGTCCGAAGCCATCGGCGAGGCGTCCCTCAAGGCCAAGAACAAGGCCCTGCATATCCTTAATTGAAAATTCCACGGCGATTCTATACAATCGTCGCGGCCTTCGAAGCATCATGCTGGAACTGACGCTTTCCTTCCTCGTCTTCGGCCTTCTCGCCGCCGTCATGATCGTCATCAATTATCTCCTCGGCCCGCGGAAGCCCAACCCGGCCCGCGAGAAGCCCTTCGAGTGCGGCAGCCCGCCGCTCCAAGCGGGAATAGGCCCCGTCAATATCCCCTTCTTCCTCGTGGCCCTCCTCTTCCTCCTCCTCGATGTCGAGATCGCATTTTTCTATCCGCTGGCCCTCGCCTTCCGTGACCGGGGTTTCGGCGGCCTGGCCGCTTTGGGGACGTTCATCCTCGTCCTGGGCCTGGGCTTCGTTTACGCTTGGAAGAAAGGGATCTTCCGCTGGTCATGAGCGGCCTCGATTTCTTCACGACCCGCCTGGAGACGGCCCTCGGCTGGGGCCGGAAATATTCCCTCTTTCATTACCCGTTCGTCACGGCCTGTTGCGGCATGGAGTACATGTCGGCGGCCTGCGCCCACTTCGACATCGACAGGTTCGGGGCAGGCCTGACCCGCTTTTCGCCCCGGCAGGCCGACCTCCTCCTCGTCGTCGGCACGGTCACCCACAAACTCGCCCCCGTTCTCAAGACGGTCTACGACCAGATGCTCGAGCCCAAGTGGGTCATCGCCTTCGGGGCCTGCGCCGTGAGCGGCGGCATCTACCAGAACTACGCCGTCGTCCAGGGCATCGACCGGGTCATCCCCGTCGACGTCTACATCCCCGGCTGTCCGCCCCGTCCGGAGACGGTCCTCGACGGCCTCATGAAACTCCAGGACAAGATCCAGCACCAGAAACAGGATTGGCGATGGGCCGGGAAACCCTGATCGACGAGATCCGGACAAAGCTCGGCGATGCGGTCGAGGGCGTCTCGGATTCTTTCGGCGACCCGGTCCTCACGGTCCGGCCGAGCTCCCTCCGGTCCCTCATGACCGCTCTCCGCGATGCGCCCTTCGACTACGCCGTCCTTCTCGACCTGACCTGCGTCGACTTCGCGGCCGGGGAGGGGCGGTTCGAACTCGTCTATCATCTGTATTCCCTCTCCCGGAACGTCCGCTTGCGGCTCAAGGCGTCTCTCTCTGCCGCCGACCCCGTCGCCGAAACCCTGACCGGATTGTGGAAGAACGCCGACTGGCTCGAGCGCGAGGTCTTCGACATGTTCGGTGTCCGCTTCACAGGCCACCCCGACCTGAGACGGCTCCTAACCTATGAAGGCTTCGAGGGGCATCCCCTGCGCAAGTCCTATCCCTGGCGGCTGGCCCAGCCGCGCATCCCGACGAAGGACAAGGTCTAGGATGGAGACGAGGATCCAGCGGGAAGCCCGGCCGGAGAGCATGCTCATCAACATGGGACCGTCGCATCCCGCGATGCACGGCACGATCCGGATCATGCTCGAGCTCGACGCCGAGAGGATCCTCAACGCCGAGGTCGAGGTCGGCTACCTCCACCGTGGTTTCGAGAAGACCTGCGAGAATAAAACCTATTTCAACCTCTTGCCGTACACCGACCGGCTCAACTACGTCTCGCCACTGATCAACAACCTGGGTTACGCCATGACCATGGAGAAAATGCTGGGGGTCGGCGTCCCCGAGCGGGCCCAGCTCATCCGCGTCCTGATGAGCGAGCTCTCCCGCGTCTCCGACCACCTGACCTGCCTCGCGGCCATGGCCATGGAGAGCGGCGCCTTCACCGTCTTCCTCTACATGATGAAGGCCAGGGAATTCCTCTGGGACGTCATCGAGTTCACGACGGGCGCCCGGATGACGACCTCCTATATAAGAATAGGCGGCGTCCGCGCCGACCTCCACCCGGATTGGCGGGGTTCGCTGGCCGTGGCCGTCCGCGAAACAAGGCGGGTTCTCAAGGATGTTTCGGGCCTCCTCGACAAGAACAGCATTTTCCAGGGCCGGACCCGCGGCGTCGGCGTCATCTCGAAAGAGGACGCCCTGTCCTACGGCTGGACCGGGCCGTGCCTGCGGTCGACGGGCATCCCCTACGATGTCCGCAAGGCCAGTCCGTACCTCGCCTATGAGAGACTCGAGTTCGAAGTCCCGGTCGGCGAGTTCGGGGATAACTTCGACCGCTACCGGGTCCGGATGCGGGAGATGGAGCAGAGCCTGAGGCTCCTCGAACAGGTCGCCGTCCTTATCCCTGACGCGGCGCCCATCACCGGAGAGCCCGCGATTGAACCGGCCGAAGCCATCCGCGTCTCGCGGCGGCAGAAGACCGCCGCCCGTATCCGCCTCTCGCCCAATCTCGAGGGGTCCGAAAAGGCGCGTTATGCGGACCTCCTGACCTCGGACAAACCTGCCGCGCATGGCAGCACCGCGTGCGGTGTCGTCGTCCCTCCGAAAGAGGACACCTATACCACCATGGAAGGCCTCATCAGCCACTTTCTCTTCTTCATGAACGGCCACGGCATCCGGCCGCCCAAGGGAGATGTCTACTTTTCCGTCGAGGGCGGTAACGGCGAGGTCGGCTTCTACGTCGTCTCCGACGGCACGGACCGTCCCTACCGTCTGCATCTGAGGGCGCCCTGCTTCCACGTCGTCTCCGCCCTGGAGCAGTTGATCAAAGGCCGGCTCCTGGCCGATATCATCCCGACCTTCGGGTCCATGAACGTCATCGCGGGGGAGCTCGACCGATGAGCTATGCCCCTTCCGCGGCGACCCTGAAGAAGATCGAAGGAATGATCGCGCCGTATCCCGAAAGGTCGGCGGCCCTGCTCCCCGTTCTGCGCGCCATTCAGGAAGAATCGGAGTGCGTTTCGCCCGAAGCCGAAGCCTGGATCGCCGCGAAACTCGGGATCCCTCCGATCCGGGTCCGCGAAGTCATCTCCTTTTACACCATGTTCCGCCGCGAGCCCGCTGGGAAAACGATGATCCAGGTCTGCCGGAACCTGAGTTGCACCCTGGCCGGCGCCGAGGACATCATCGGGTTTCTGAAGGAGAAGCTGCAAATCGGGCCGGACGGGACGACGCCCGACGGACGGATCACCCTGGAGACGGTCGAGTGTCTGGGACATTGCGACCATGCCCCGTGTCTCCAGGTCGACGGCGTCGATCATGGGCCGGTGACGCGCGACAGCGCGGCCGCCCTCGTCAAGGAGCTCGAAGCGCATGAGTGAAGACGCCGTCCGCCTCATTCCCGCCGACGATTCCTCCTGGCGGCTCGAAGCCTATCTTCGCCGCGGCGGCTATGACGCGGCCCGTAAGGCCGTGACCTCCATGGCCCCGCAAGACGTCATCGCCGAGGTCCGCCGGGCCGGCCTCCGGGGCAGGGGAGGGGCGGGCTTTCCCGCCGGCCTCAAGTGGTCCTTCGTCCCCCAGGGTGGAATGGCGCCGAAATATCTCTGCGTCAACGCCGACGAGGGCGAGCCGGGCACGTTCAAGGACCGGGCCATCCTCTTCCGCAACCCCCATGCGCTCATCGAGGGCGTGATCATCGCCGCATTCGGCGTCGGGATCAGCAAGGCGTTCATCTATGTCCGGGCCGAATACGCCCGCATCGCCGGGCGGCTGGAGGAGGCTCTGGCCGAGGCCCGCGCAAAAGGTTTCCTCGGCCGCGGCATCTTCGGTTCGGACTTCGGCCTCGAGGTTATCGTCCACTTCGGAGCGGGAGCCTATATCTGCGGCGAAGAGACGGCGCTTCTCGAATCGTTCGAAGGCCGGCGAGGCCAGCCCCGGCTCAAGCCGCCCTTTCCGGCCGTGGCCGGGCTCTTCCGCTCACCGACGGTCATCAATAACGTCGAGACGCTGGCCAACATCCCCTCCATCATCGGCCGCGGCGCGGACTGGTTTCTTGCCCGGGGCCTGCCCAAGGATGGGGGTACGCGGCTCTTCGGCGTGAGCGGCGCGGTCCTGCGCCCGGGACTCTACGAGCTTCCCGTGGGCACGCCGCTCCGGACGATCATTGAGACCCATGCCGGCGGGCCGCCCGAAGGCGTGGCCATCAAGGCGGTCGTTCCCGGCGGGCTCTCGGCTCCCGTTCTCAGTCCGGATGAGCTCGACGTCCCCATGGACTTCGATTCGCTGGCCAGGGCGGGCTCCATGCTCGGTTCGGCCGGGGTCATCGTCATCGGCGACCGGACGCCCATCCTCGACGTCCTCGAGGTCACGGCCCGGTTCTACGCCCACGAATCCTGCGGCAAATGCACGCCCTGCCGTCTGGGGACGTCCTGGATCCACAAGATCGTCTCTCGGATGACCGGAGGCAAGGGCCGGCCGGCCGACCTCGACCTTATCCTTGATCTCGCCGACGGCATGAAGGGACGGACCCTTTGCCCCCTGGGCGACGCGGCGGCCCTGCCCGTCCATGCGCTCGTCTCAAAATTCCGGGACGAGCTCGAACAGGCGGTGTCGCGGTGAGCGGGACGAAGACGGTCGGCCTCAAGATCGACGGCCGGACCGTCCAGGCGTCCGAAGGGACGAACGTCCTCAAAGCCGCGGAGCTGGCGGGGATCACCATCCCGCGTTTCTGCTACCATCCGGCCTTCGAAGCCGAGGGCAACTGCCGGATGTGCCTGGTCGAAGTGGAGGGACTGCCGAAGCTCGAGCTGGCCTGCTCGACCGTCGTCAGGGAGGGCATGATCGTGCGAACGTCGACGCCGAGCGTCCTTCAGGCCCGCAAGGACGTCCTCGAGTTCCTGCTCGCCGAGCACCCCCTTGATTGTCCCATCTGCGACAAGGCCGGGGAGTGCAAGCTCCAGGAATACTACGACCGGCACGGGCTTTTCGCGGGGCGGTTCGTCGAAGCCAAAATAAGGAGGGATAAGAAAGTTGCGATCGGCAAGGGGCTCCTCCTCGACCGCGAGCGATGCATCCTCTGCACCCTCTGCGTCCGATTCCTGCGCAAGGTCACGGGGACGGGTGAGCTCGGCGTTTTCGAGCGGGGCGTGCGGGCAGAAATCGGGACTTACGACGGTGTCCCGGTCGACAATAACTACTCGGGCAATCTCGTCGACATCTGCCCCGTCGGGGCCATCACCGATACCGATTTCCGGTTCAAGACGAGGGCTTGGTTCCTTATCAAGGGACCGACCGTCTGCCCCCGCTGCAGCCGCGGCTGCGCCGTCGTCGTCGAATCCGTATCCGGCTATCCTCTGGGAGAAGGTCAGAGGAAGATTTTTCGGATCAGGGCAGGGGAGAATCCCGCCGTCAACGGCTCTTGGATGTGTGATTTCGGCCGGGCCGGCCGCCGCGACATCGACGAGAGAAGACATGTGCGGGTCGTGAAGAACGCCGTTCCGGAGGAAGAGCTTTCCTGGCAGAAAGCGCTCGCGGATGTCGCAGCACGGATCCGGGCCGTCCCCGGGCCCGAGCGCGCCGCCAAGATCGCCGTCGTCCTGAACAGCCGTCTGACCTGCGAAGAGCTGGCTTTGTCGAAGAGGGTGTTCGCCGAAAGCCTCGGCCTCGGCAAGATCTTTTTCGCCGACCCGAAGCCGGGCGCCGCGGACGGGTTCCTGCTTACGGAAGAGCGCGTGCCCAATGCCCGCGGCGTCCTCCAGGCCGGGTTTTCGCCGCGCCTCCCGGACCTCGCTGTGCTCGCGGCCGCCGAAGTCCTCCTCGTCTTCGGATCGCATCTCCTCGAACATTTCTCCGAAGAAGCGATTTCCCGGGTCCTGGCGGGAATTCCCTCGAAATTCCTCTTCTCCGCCCACGCCGGCCCGCTCGACCGGTTGGCCGACTTCGTCTTTCCTGTCGCCCTTCCGGCCGAGAAATCAGGGACCTATATAAATGTCGACGGTTTCCGCCAGACCTTCGGCCGGGTCGTTGAGCCGCCGCCCGGCGTCATTCCCGAACTCAAGATCCTGGCGTGCTTGGCGACCGGTCTCGGCCTGAACATGGGAGAGCCCGATGCTTGCTGATGTCCTCATCGTCCTGGTCAAGGTCGTCCTCACCCTGACCTGGACGCTCCTCCTGGCCCTCTTCCTGACCTGGGTCGAGAGGAAGGAGAGCGCGGTCCTGCAGGACCGGATCGGGGCCAACCGGGCTTCCATCTTCGGACTGCGGGTCTTCGGGCTCTTCCAGCCTTTCGCCGACGCCATCAAGATGCTCTTCAAGGAGGACTTCGCTCCGTCTTTCTCGCAGCGATTCCTCCACTGGCTGGCCCCGGCCATGTCCTTCTTTTTCGTGGCCGTGACCATGGTCGCCGTCCCATTCGGGGACGCCGTGCGCCTCTTCGGCCGGAGGATCCCCCTCCAGGTCGTCGACCTCAACGCGGCGCTCCTTTTCGTGCTGGCCATGCTCAGCCTCGGCATCTACGGCATCCTCATCGGCGGCTGGGCCTCGAGGAGCAGGTTCGCCCTGATCGGCAGCCTCCGCGGCGCGGCCCAGCTCATTTCCTACGAGGTCGCCCTGGGGCTCTCCCTGGTCGGTTTGATCATGGTTTTTCCGTCGCTCCGGCTGTCGAAGATCGTCGAGTTCCAGGGCGGGACGCTCTTCGGGTTCCTGCCCAAATGGGGGATCTTCCTCCAGCCCCTGGGCTTCGCCGTCTTCTTCCTGGCCGGCCTGGCCGAGACGAAGAGGGCGCCGTTCGACATGCCCGAAGGGGAGTCCGAAATCATCGGCTTTTACACCGAATACGGCGGGCTCAAGTTCGGCCTGTTCATGTTCACCGACTTCCTCGAGGTCATCCTTCTTTCGGCCCTGGCCACGACCCTGTTCTTCGGAGGCTGGCAGGTCCCTTGGCTGGGCGCCGGAGGGTTCGTCTTCCCGTGGGGTGGGAACCTCAAGTTCGCGCCCTGGGCGGTGACCGTTCTCCAGGTCCTCAGCTTCAACCTCAAGGTCTTCTTCTTTTGCTGGCTCCAGATCCTCTTCCGCTGGACGTATCCGCGCTTCCGCTACGACCAGGTCATGGACTTCGGCTGGAAGGTCCTCGTCCCCCTGGGTGTCGTCAACATCCTGGCCACCGGGCTCATCCTGGCGGCGCGTTAGGGCAACAATGCTTAAAGGCTGGCTCGTCCTGAAGGAACTTCTGAGAGGGGCGGCGATCACCGCCCGCCACTTCTTCGTCAATATGACCCTCCACACGCTGAACCTCGTCGGTGTCCGGACGAAGAGAAGGGGAGCGGTGACCATCCAATATCCCGAGGAGCGCAAGGAGCTCTCGCCTCGCCACCGCAGCCTCCACCGGGTCCTTTCCCGCGAGGACGGCAAGCCCCGCTGTGTCGCCTGCATGCTCTGCGTCACCGTCTGTCCCTCGGAGTGCCTCTCGGTCGAAGCCGCGGAGGACGACGACCCCGAGGTCCAGAAATACGCGGCCCGGTTCGTCGTCGACCTCAACCGCTGCTGTTTCTGCGGCTTCTGCGTCGAGGCCTGCCCGGTCGACGCCATCCGCATGGACACGGGTGAGATCCGCCTCACTGCCGAAGCCCGGGCCGGGCTCGAGCTCCCCCTGGATAAACGATGATCCCTCCGTACGACCGCGTCGTCATCGGCGACATCGAAGTCATCCGGCTCCTCGACGGAACGTTCCGCGTCGACGGCGGGGCCATGTTCGGCGTCGTCCCCAGGACGCTCTGGGCCAGGCGGGTCGTCCCCGACAAGGAGAACCGGATCCCTCTGGCCCTCAATTGTTTTCTCATCCGGACGCCGGAAACGACGTTCCTCCTCGACACCGGGGTCGGCCCCGACGTCAATAGGCGCTATGTGGACTTTTATTCTTTCGAGCGGGATCCGGGGCTCTTCGGCGCGCTCGCCGAGCTCCGCCTCGGTCCCGAGGACATCGACATCGTCGTCAACAGCCACCTCCATTTCGACCATTGCGGCGGGAACACTCTGCGGACGGCCGAGGGCCGATGGGTCCCGGCCTTTCCGAAGGCACGTTACGTCGTCCAACGCGGCGAGTGGGAGCAAGCCCTCCACCCCGTCGAGCGGGACAAGCCCAGCTATCTCCCGGCCCGGCTGAAGCCGTTGGGGGAATCGAAGACGCTCTCGCTCCTCGATGGAGATGCGCGAGTGGCGCCGGGCATCGAGGCCGTCCTCGTCCCGGGCCACACGGCCTTTCACCAGGGCGTTAAGGTCGTCTCCGGTGGGCGGACGTTCTTCTATCTCGGCGACTCCGTTCCTACGGTGGCCCACATCGACCTGCCGTACATCATGAGCTACGACCTCTACCCCGTGGATACGTTCAACAACAAGAAAGCGCTCCTGGCGCGGGCCGCGGAGGAGGGCTGGATCGTGGCCTTCAGCCACGACCTCGGCCATCCGTTCGGCACTCTCCAGCGCTCCGGGAAGCGCCTGGATTTCGTCCCTGCGGGGGCCGCGGCCTGACCGGAAAACGATTGACTTTTTGACTCCGCGTCCTTATGATGTATTTTCCAAAATTTGAGGAGGTTCGTCAATGAAGAAAGTCACCGTCGAAGAGCTGTTGGCCAAAGCCCAGCAGCCTTCCCTGGACGCCCCGAGGCTGCACAAGTTCTACAAGGGCAAGATGGGCGTCGCCCTGAAGTGCCGTGTTCGGGACTTCAACGATTTCGCGATCTGGTACACCCCCGGGGTCGCGGCGGTCTGCAAGGAGATCGCCGCCGACAAGGAAAAGGTCTACGAGTACACGAACAAATGGAACAGCGTGGCCGTCATCAGCGATGGGACGCGGGTGCTTGGTCTGGGAGACATCGGGCCCGAGGCCGGCCTGCCGGTCATGGAGGGCAAGGGGATCCTTTACAAGTACCTCGGCGGGGTCGATGCCTTCCCGCTTTGCTTGGACGAGAAGGACCCCGACAAACTCATCGACATCTGCCGTGCCCTCCAGCCGTCCTTCGGAGGTTTCAACCTCGAGGACATCAGCCAGCCCAAGTGCTTCAGGATCCTCGATGAACTGCGGGCGAAGTGCGAGATCCCCGTCTGGCACGACGACCAGCAGGGCACGGCCTGCGTCACGGTGGCCGGTCTGATCAACGCCCTCAAGATCGTCAAGAAGGATATCGCCGAGGTCAAATGCACCGTCGTCGGCTCCGGCGCCTCGGGCATCAACATCGCCAAAATGATCATGGCCGCGGGCGCCGACCCGAAAAACATGCTCTCGGTCGACTCCAAGGGCATCCTGTCCCGCGACCGGGCCGACAAGGAAACCCTCCAGACAAAGTTCAAAGAAAAATGGGACCTCTGCCTGCGGACAAACCCGCTCGGCAAACAGGGCACCATGGCCGACGCCATCAAAGGCGCCGACGTCCTCATCTGCTGTTCGACGCCCGGCCCCGGCACCGTCAAGGCCGAGTGGATCAAGACCATGGCCCACGACGCCATCGTTTTCGCCGAGGCCAACCCCGTGCCCGAGATCTGGCCATGGGAGGCGAAGGAAGCCGGCGCCCGGATCGTGGCCACCGGCCGGTCCGATTTCCCCAACCAGGTCAACAATTCGCTCGGCTTCCCGGGCATCTTCCGCGGTGCGCTCGACGTCCGGGCCAAGACGATCACGGACGAGATGTGCATTGCCGCCGCCCGCGAGCTGGCCAAGGTCGCCGAGGACAAGGGCATCCACGAGGAATACATCATTCCCAACATGGACGAATGGGAGGTCTTCCCGCGCGAAGCCGTAGCCGTCGGCAGCATGGCCATCAAGCAAGGCGTCGCCCGCTTCAACTACCCGGCCGACGTCCGCTTCAAGATGGCCAATGAGGCCATCCGGGCAGCCCGCGACGAGGTCCAGCGGAAGATGGCGGAAGGCATCATCGTCGATCCGGACAAGTGAGGCCGGGTCCCGAGAGACAAGGGAATTCGTCAGGACGAAGAGGGGAACGCGGGTTCCCCTCTTTTTTTTGTCAGCGGATTGACAAAGGATTCGCGGTTGTGGTATAAATTCCGATAGGTCAGGTTTCTATACAAAGCCCGGCCGGATGAAAAGTGTGACTTATCCATGGACGAGAAGAGCGAAGGCTCGTTTTTAGACTTTCTCCATCCCCCCTAGAAGACTCCCTCCGTTCCCGCGGGTCGCTTCACGCAAGCGCCTACCCGGGGAGGCCTTTTAAGGTGGAGAGGAGGTGGAGATCGACGAACAACCCAACCCCAAAACAAGGCACCTATTTCACGGAATTCATAAAAATACCACAAGGAGGTAACAAAACATGAAGAACATCGTGAAAGGCTTAACGCTGGCGCTCATCGTCGTGTTCGTATTCACGAGCTGCGCCAAGGCACCCACGCAGATGATGGATTCGGCCAAGGCCGCCATCCAGGGTGTGGTCGACGCCAAGGGCGGCGTCTACGCGAAGGACGAGCTGAACAAGCTCAACGGCGACCTCAGGCCGCCATGGACGAGAAGAGCGAAGGCTCGTTTTTAGACTTTCTCCATCCCCCCTAGAAGACTCCCTCCGTTCCCGCGGGTCGCTTCACGCAAGCGCCTACCCGGGGAGGCCTTTTAAGGTGG
>JBGOYY010000015.1:0-58383 GCA_041479905.1 Candidatus Aminicenantia bacterium | reverse complement strand
TCCGACAGGAAGTTGTAGCACCACATGCCAACCGGGTAGGTGGGCACGGGGCCGAGGTACAGGGGGGAATGGCGGAAGATCTTCTTCAGGAAAACGCTCTTTCGCGCGTGGGAGTCCAGGTGCAGCATGAGCGAGCCCGCCTGCGCGGCGATGATGCCGCCAGGGTTGAGCCGTGATTTGAGTTTTTTGTAGAACGCTTCCTGGTGGAGGACCGTGGACGGGCCGACGGGGTCCGAGGAATCGACGAGGATGACGTCGAACGTCTCCCGGACCTTGTCGATGAAGACGTTGCCGTCGGCGACGACGAGCTCGGCCCGGCCGTCCTTGAGCGTCTTCCTCAGCCAGGGAAAGTGCTCGCGGCAGGCCTCGATGACCTGGCCGTCGATCTCGACGAGCCACGCTTTTTTGACCGGGTGCTTGAGGACCTCGCGAAGCGCGCCGCCGTCTCCCCCACCGATGATCAGGACTTTCGCGGGCCTCGGGTGCGAGGCCATGGCCGGGTGGACGAGCATCTCGTGGTAATAGAACTCGTCTCGCTCGGTCGTCTGGACGAGCCCGTCGAGCAGGAGGACGCGGCCGTAGTCCTTGTTGCGGATGATCTCGATCCGCTGGAACTTCGATTTCCCTTCGTAGAGAACGTCCTTCACGGTGAAGAAGATCCCGGAGGTGCCGGTCTGGAATTCCCGGGCCTCGGTTTTTTTCGAGTTGAGCCCTTTGGTCGTTTTCATGTCCTGCTTTCCTCTCGGGCCTTTATCATAGCATACGCCGCAAGTGCCTAACTTGAGATTTCGGGGCCCGAAAATGGCCTAATAGAGCTTATCGAGCTTGATGCCGCGGTAGTATTTCTTGAGGATGTCCTGGTACTTGCCGCCGGCCACGGCCATGCCGTAGGCGCCGACCTGACAGAGGCCGACACCGTGTCCCCAGCCGCGGCCCGAGAACGTGAACGTATCGACCGACCCCGCCTCGTCGTAGGACCGGTCCACGACGAACAGCGTGTCGCGGAGACCCAGCGCGGCTCGGATCTGGAACCCGTGGACCGTCACGCTGTTGTCCTTCCCGGTGACCACGAGCTCGGTGACCCGGCCCGACGCGCCCCGCGACTTGACGTCGATGTCGACGAGGCCGCCGATGGGATACGACTGGTTGATCAGGGCCTCGAGCTCCTGGCGCGTTTTCCGGACCTGCCAGCGGTTGAACCGCGAGAACCGATCGAGGACGTCCGAGTTCGGCGGGTAGAAGACCTCCAGATAGGCGACCTGGCCCTCCCGCTCGAGCCAGCGGACATTCTCGCCGCCGAGGAGTGTCAGTTTCGTGGCGAACGTCGTCTCCCCTTCGACCGTCCGGAGCAGCCGGACATGGTTGGAAAGGGCGAGCGTCTTCCGTTCGAAATCCTGGCCGACCTCGATTGTGCCCTTCCCGGCCGCCCGGAACGTCCCGGACTGGAAGAAGTCCTTCTGGTCCTTGACGATGCGGGCCAGGGCCATGGCCAGCTCGGCCCGACTGACCGCCCGGAAGGGGTCTCCGGAACGCACCGAGGCCGGGAAAAGCCCCGATTGGAAGCTGTACGCCAGGGGCCTGCGGTCCTTGCCCTGGACCTGGGGGACGTCCTTGAGGATGAAATCCACCTCGCCCGGCAGAAGCAGCCGCTCGATCCGTTCCTGCCAGCCGAAGGCCTCGATGAGGAGACGGGCCAGGCTGATGAAATTCAGAGCCGCGGAATCGGGAACGAATCCCTGTTCCTTGACGCCGAGGAGCCGGCGCGTGTCCTTGATCCATTCGACGGCCTCGTCGAAGGACACGTCTTGGCGGAAGTCCAAAGGCTCGGCGCCCATGGGCACGACACCCAGGCCGAGAAGGAGGGCGACGTCGAGGCTGGCGTTCCGGCCGTCGACGGTGATGGGCGCGACCGGGGTCTTGGCCTCGAGCTGCCATTCCGGCTGCATCTCGAGGGTGCATTCGACGCTCTTGAGGTAAGGCGCGGGACGGCCGGCGAAGACGTTCTCGACGTTCTCGGTCTTGCCGCCGCAGGTGCTCGTATAGAGGGCGTTGATCAGCTCGCCACGATAGCGCATGACTTCGCCCTTGGTCTCGTCGACGGCCCGGTTGCTCAGGGGGTGCTCGGACGACATCCCCATGTAGAGCTGGGACCGCGGCGTATCGACGAGGTCGTAACCGAACTGCTTGTACAGGCCTCTGTTCTTCAAGGCATATGTCCGGGCGGCCACGGCCTGGGCTTTGAGCGCCTCGAGGGCGTTGAACTGGCCGGGCGAGAGCTCGCCGGGGACGACGCTCTTCAGGTATTCCTCGAGGTTGAGGACGTTGGTGAGGACGATCCCCTTCCGGCTCCCTTTCATGATCAGGAAGCCCCGGTAGCTCCGCCCGTTGAGGCTGAGAAAGCTCTGGGGGTTACCCGGGATGAAGTAGATGGTCGATTCCAGGCCGAGGGGTTTGAGTTCGTTCTTGAGGAACATCCATATCGGGCGGGAGGGCTCCTCCGTGATGTCCTCGCGGGCGATCCAGACGTCCTTCAGACCGGCCGCGTTGAGTTCCGCGACCTTGACCAGGGCGTCGCCGCGGGTCAGGAAATCGCCGAGCTTGATCTCGAAGACGCCGGCGGCGTCCGCTTGGGAGTCCTCGGCGACAGAGACATTGCCGCCGATCTTGCTCTTGAATCCGGCGGCCAGGAGGTTCGCCTCTTCCCGTTCCTTGGCGTGGGCCAGGAGGATGACGTACTTCTCAGTGATCTTCTCCCCTCCCCCCTTGATCTGGACCTCGTCGGCATCGTCGGCGATCAGCTTGTAGCCCGTGTCGACCTGGTAGATCTTCATGCCCGAAGAGGAGCGGATGCGGATGTCCTCGAGGTTCGTGCCCAGGCCGATTCTGATCTCGGGCTTGGGGATCATGAAGCCGTGGAAGAAGGCCCCTTCGGTCCCGAATTCGACAGGAATCCCCCCAAAGAAAAAGAAGGCGGCGAAAAGGATAAACAGGTACTTAATCTTGCGAAATTTCATAGGGGACCCGCTGACTATTGGGACGGTTCTATGCTAGCGGACGCGGGCAAGCTTGTCAAGCGAATAATCTAGCTGTGCTATATTCCCTCGTAATGTCCACAACCTATTGTAGTTATCCACGATAGTTATTGGCAAAACGGGCCGACCAGTCGACCGTCCCGCTCTCGCCGGGGAGCAGTCTGACCCGGACGAGCAGGCCCTCTTTTTTAACCTCAGGGTCCGGGATCCCCGGGCATTCGAAACCCTCCAGCCGGTAGCCTTCGGGCACGGTCAGGTAGATGTCGTAGGGGTCTCCGGCGACGACGAGGCTCCTCCCGGAGAGCGTTCCGTCCCCCCAGCGGGCCTCGACCAGGTCCACTCCGCCGCAGGTGACGTGCCGGCTCGTAGCGATGACCTGGGGATGCGGCTTCCTCTCCCGGATGACCAGGGCCTGGGAGCGGTAGAGCGGGTCGAGCGGCCCGGGCGCGAACGACGTCAGGAAGCTCCCGAGCAGACGCCGCGTCCAGAACTCGAAGACGAAGTATTCCTTCCCGGGATCGAGGCCGAGGTCGGCGAACTGGATCTCCCGGACGGACTCGCCCGTTCGGCCGAGGACCATCCAGTCCTCGAAAGGCCGGGCGATCTCGAGAAGGAAGAGGTCGCAGGTCGGCTGAAGGCCGGCATCGAAAACTCGGGAGCCGGAGCCGCTGACCTCGGCGCCGACGCGGCCGATCTCGCCCGACCTCGACGGGTCGACGTCGAAGACCTGCCCGGGCCGGGTCCAGAGGACGGGCGCCGCCCGGCGGGCGGGCTCGACGGCCTCCGTCCGGTAGAGCTCCGGCTTATCGGTCAGCAGGAGGATCGACCCGGTGAGCGAAGTCACGAGGGTCGATTTGTAGCGGTCCTCGTTGAGTTCGATGTGGTCCGGGTCGTTCCGCCACACGACGTTATTCCAGGAGTTGAACTGGGCCAGACCGGCGTATGAGAAGCCGTCCGTCCCGATCCGGCAGCCGTCGAGGAGACCGATGAGCTCGGGACGGATGCCCCAACAGCCGAGAAGAAAAAAATCCCGGCCGATCTCCCCGCGAATCGCTTCGACGTACCCCCGGTACGCGCCGACGAGGCTGCGCTTCGTCCTTTCGAAATAGCCGGCGTGGGCGTTGTAGCCCTCGTAGCGCAGGTGGCGGAGGGCGTCGACCTTGAAATATTCCCAACCCATCTCCCGCAGGCCGCGGTACACCGGTCTGACCACCGCGTCGACCGCTTCCGCCTTCGAGGCATCGAGGCTGAACTCGATCCAGCTGCCCCGGGCGGGGCTCCCCGTCTCGTCGGTCACGAACCAGTCCGGGCGCGAGGCGGCGAAATCGGCCTGCTTGAAGGCGACGTTGGTCCAGATGCCCGGCTTCAAGCCCTTGCTCTTGATATAGCGCGGCAGAAATCCCAGCCCTCTGGGAAACTTGGCGTTCGCTTCGAGCCAAAGCTCGGGCAGCCCCTCGCCGCGCTGATAGCCGTCATCGATCTGGAGGTATTCATAGCCGAACGGCAGGAGGACGGTCGAGAGCGTGTCGGCCGTCTCCACGATGTCCCTTTCCGTCACCTTGTCATAGAAAGCGAACCAGGAGATCCAGCCGGCGACGGGATGCGGCCAGATCTTGTAGGTCCACGGTTCGAAGAACTCGAGGCCCCTGTGGACCTGGTAGAACCGAGGCCGGAAGCGGAGGGCGATCTCGCCGCCCTCGGCCTCGAAGCCGTATTGCCGGATTCCCGGCTCTTCCTCGAAGGGCCTGATCGAGGCCCGCGGCCCGGCGTCGACCGAAAACACCCAGTCCCGGCCACGGTCATAGACGGCCCGGTTGAGCAGGCTGCGGCTCGTGCCGGAAACGTGCCGGACCATGATCGGACCGCGGTCGCGGCGATCGGCTTCGCAGGGGAAGGATTCGGGGCCGCCGAAGAGAGTGCCCTCGAGCCGGACCTTGCCACCACGCCCGCGGGGGGTCAGGAGGATCACCTGGCTGACGGCATCCCCCGTCCGGAAGACGTTGATTTTGGCCTCGGCCCCGGACTCAACCCCGGAAATCTCACCCGTGAATATTTCCCGGCCATCATAGCTGACGCGGATCTTATCCCCTTTGATGGAAACTCGGGCAGACTCATTCGGCGGCGGCGCCGAAGCCGGCCCTTTCCTGCCGCAAGACGCCATGACCGCGGCCGACACAAAGACCGCCACGGCGACGATCACGGACGCTCTTATTCTTTTAGCTGTCAGGCGTTTCTTCATCGGTCTCTCCTCATTAATTGATGGGCGTCCTGGGACTCGCCGCCGCTCTCTTGATCCCGCTTATTTTATCCGGGCTCTGCGCTAATGACAACGCCAGACGCCACGTATGGAGCTTTTTCTTCACCAAAGAAAGGGGGAAAGAAGGGGGACACGAACCTCTTCTCTCGAAGCGGTACATGTCCCCCTTCTTCTCAAGACAATAGCGCGGGGGCGATGCACAGAGGCGGCTGCGGGACAAGGGGGGTGAGGGTATCGTCGGAGGAAGCATAAAGCGGTGATTTAGACTTCCCGGGCCGGATACGCGGACTCCCCCCATCGAATCCGGACCGGGAAGGCGTAAAGAATCACCGCAGCGGACGAAGACGATGCCCGAGGCCCCCCCGCAGCCGTCATCCGAGAAAGAATATCGCAAGAGGTGATAGAGGAATTCGCGGCGGCGATTGTGATAGAATTCCGGGAAGCTTATTACGGAGACCGGACCATGAAAAAAGCGCTCCTCACGGCCCTCGCGGGCCTGTGCCTCCTCCAGACCGGGCTTCCCACCGGCTTTGCAGTGCCGGTGCTGGAAACCGGCAGTCCCGGTCCTAGCAACACCGGGGCAGGGTTAGCCGCCATCGAAAGCCTATCCCGGCTCTTCGGCCCCGGGAAAGCCGTCCTCGACCTCGACGGAGACGGTTTCCCGGAGAAGCCGGCCGTCACCATCATCATTCCCGACAAACCGACGGCCCGCGAGGTCGCCCTGGCCGCCGACATCGCCGCCCGGGTCAATTTTGAAAGCCTGGCCGTCGACTTCGGGCTCGTCCGACGGGAATCGGAGGTCGCCAGCCGTCAGTCCCTCCCCTTCCCGATCCTCATCGGCAACAACCTGGCCTGGGTCCGGGAAGCTTTGAAGGAGCGCCGGCTCGACCCCGTCTCGCTCGGCCCGAACCGGGGACTGGTGTTCCTGTTCGCCCGGAAAAACCAGCGCGGCATCGCCTGCGTCGCCGGGTCGGACGAGGCCCTCCTCCGGACCGGGCGGGCTTTTTTCCTGCGCTGGCCGTATTTCTGGGAGGTCTGGGGCCGCGAGATCGGGGCCACCTACATGAGCCTCGAGAACGACCTGGCCGCGTTCCTTGCCGCGGCGGGAGTCAAGTTCCAGAAGACGGTCGTCCGGGACGCGCTTTACGAATTCCCCGTCGATCCAGGCTCGTCGGACGGCCTCCGGGCCTTATCCTTCGACCAGGGACAGATCAAGAACCTCGGTATCGAGATCCACTTCACGGAGGACGGCGACAGGAAAAAAGCGCAGGACGCCCTGCTCCTCCTCGAGCGTCAGCAGCTCAAGGGCGTCCAGACCGGCGTCCTTTCCTACCCAGCCTGCGCCGCCCTGACCTTCGAACTCTGTTTCGGCGACGCGAAGTCGCAAGTCATCCTGCCGAGGATTGGCGCGACCAAGAGGCTCCTGACGCCTGGTTTCAAGGAGCGGCCCGGCGCCGAGGGGACGGGCAAGGAATTCGACCTCCTCGGCCTTTTTTCGACCAAGGGTGTCTATTCCGACCAGGACAAGGACGGGATCCCCGACGCGCTCGACTCTTCGATCGTCATCCCCGATGACTTCGGAAGCGGCAATATCGCCGAGCTTTCGAGCCGGCTCGTCCTGGCCACGGCCGGGGCCTCGTTCCCCATCGTCCAGCTGCAGGCCGAGGTCGAGAGCCGAAAGGCCCTGGCCGCCCCGATCCTCGTCGGGGACAACGCCCTGACGCTCGACCTTATCAAGACCGGGAAGCTGAAACCTCCGGCCCTCGCGAGCGCCGGAGGACTGGTCAAGATCGTCCCCAAGGCCTTCGGAAAGTCCTCGGCCCTCGTCGTCTACGCTCCGGGTTCGCCCGGGCTGGACAAGACCATTTCCTACCTCGCGCGGACCTTCCCCTACTTCGGGGAATACGGCGAAGGGAAGCCCCAGCTGGCCGACCTCGCAGCAGACATCGACAAGTTCCTGAGCGGGGAGAAAGGGGCCGCTGAGGCTTTCCTCATGAACGCGGTCGAGAAAACGGCGGCCGAGCTCAAGGGACGGGACCTCGAATCCATCGATGCCGAGCTTCTCCTGCCCGGGTCGAACGGGGCCTTCGAAGCGGCCGTCGGCGATATCCTGCGGAACGCGGCGGGAAACGCCGCGGTCTCGGTCAAGGCCTCGACGCTCAGGGAAGGCCGGGCGGTCTTCGAAAAATCGAAGGAGTTCACCTGGGAGGTCGACGACGCCCTCACCCTGATCCGGGAAAAGGTCGGCGGCCTCGCCGGCACGGCCGAAGCGGCTGGGACAGCCGCTTCCCTCATGGTCAGTCTAGGGGTTAGCGAATCGCCGGGCGTCCGGGAGAAAGTCCGCGGGG
The DNA here is from genome assembly GCA_041479905.1 of Candidatus Aminicenantia bacterium. GTDB lineage: Bacteria > Acidobacteriota > Aminicenantia > Aminicenantales > Saccharicenantaceae > RBG-16-66-30. Next base: position 50,746 of record JBGOYY010000015.1, on the reverse strand, counting down.
AAGTCGAAAAAATCCTCCGCGCGGCCGGATACGCCGCGGCCGACGTAGAGGTCGTTTGCGCCTACAAGCCCGGTTATTTCTGGCTCGTCGAAAAAGTCCTGCCCGCCCTCAGAGGGAAGGGTGTCCATCACATCTCCGTCGGGTTCGCCGAGGAAAGGGAGGACTTCACCCGGCCCAAGCGCGCCTATGCCGAGCCGAGCCGGTGGCTCCAGGAGCTCTATCCCGTGGACGAGATCCTGGCCCGTGAGCTGGCCATCCCCCTCGACCGCATCGAGTTCGAGGTCAAGGAGCCGGGGGGGCCGGTTTACGAGATCAAGGCCTATGACGACAGGAACGCCGTCCTGCTCGACCGAGGCTTCACGCCCCGGACGAGGGACATTCCCCTTTCGAACGTCCTCCCGGAATGGGGGACGGCCAAGGTCACCTGCGGCTGGCTCCGCATCGAGGCCGGCGGGTCCGTCGTCTGCGACCTCCCGCTCGAGACAGACCTCGAAAAATTCTGGGCTTTCTACCAGGAGGACGTCCTCAAGGCGGTCGCCGGCCATGTCCGGAAGAAAACGAGCGGCGAGCCGACGTTCTCCAAACAGCCCTATTTCAAGCGCCTCCTCGTCGACGTCCAGGCGAGCGAGCCGGACTACCGGATCGGCCTCGACGAGGAAATCATATCGTCCCTCGAGGCGCTTCACGACGAGATCTACTTCGACACGCTCGACCTCCTGCGGGGCATCACCCGTTTCGACCCGGAAGACAAAGACCTGCCGCCCGACACCTCCCGGTCATCGGCCCCGGGCAACGTTCTGCCGTCCCTCCATCCCTCGCTCGAGGGCGGCCCGGCCCGGGCCAGGGTCGTCCTGGAGGACTGGCCGGCGGCCGCTCCACAAATGACCGTCCGCTGGAAGGAGAAGGGGCACGAGGAGGTTTCGCGCAAGACCGTCTTCCCGACGCTCAAGCCCAAGGAGACGCGGACGACGGAGCTCGTCTACGACGGCCGGACGGACCGCATCGCCAATGTCGTCGTCGAAACCGACTGGGAGAAGGAGGCCGACTACCTGGCTCTTATCGACATCGTGAGCTCCTGGCGCAAGCTCTTCGCCGCCGGAGCCCTGGGCGACGTCTTCTGCTTCCCGAAAGTCGAGGGCTTCACGCTCCGGCTCCTCTGCCAGACTCTGGAGAAGGATGAGGATCTCAAGGTCGTCCCGCCGCCCGGGGAGACACCCGCCGCGCCCCCTCCTCCGCGACCCGAAGAGACGGTCGTGACGACGCGGGAAATCATCTCGCCCGTCATGGCCCGGGACCTCATCCGCCGCTTGTCCTCGTTCAAGGCCGTCCGGAGCTACATCGGGGGCAGGTCCTACGAGGGCCGGGACGTGCCCGTCCTCGAGCTTTTCCTGCCGTTCGAAAAATACGTCTCCCTGCCGCGTCTGATCACTTTCAAGCCGACTCTCCAGGTCGTCGCCCGCCAGCACGCCAACGAGGTCGCTTCGACCAATTACCTCCTCCGTTTCGCCGAACTCGTCGCCCGGGACCCCTCATACCGGGAGGCGCTCAAGAAGATGAACTTCGTCCTCCAACCCCTGGAAAATCCGGACGGGGCCGAGGCGGCCTATGAGATGCAGAAGAACGAGCCCTTCCACAGCCTGCACGCCGGGCGCTACGGATCCCTGGGCGTGGACATCGGCTACCAGACCGGGGCCAAGCCTCTCCTGCCCGAAGCCGCCGTCCGGACGAAGCTTTACGAAAAATGGTCTCCCGATATTTTTCTCAACCTCCACGGCTACCCCTCCCACGAATGGGTCCAGCCGTTCTCCAACTACTCGCCTTACCTTTTCCGGGACTACCGGATCCCCAAGGGCTGGTTCACCTACTTCAAGGCCCTCCGCCTTCCCCTTTACGCCGAGCACAAGGCGGCCGGGGATGCCCTGATGAAACTCATCGCCCGGGAACTCCAGGGGGACGCCCGGTTCGCCGCGTCGAACAAGAAATTCCAAGACCGGTATGAGCGCTGGGCCGCCCGCTGGGCCCCCCACATGAACACCCTCGAGACCGCCGACGGTGTCAACATCTACGCCAAGCGCCGGGGCCCTTCGGAGAACAGGCTGACGCCCCGAGCGCAGACGACCTTCGTCGAACAAACGCCCGAGGTCATGGACGAGACGGCGACCGGGGACTGGCTCGATTTCCTCTGCGAGCAGGGCCTGGCCTACCTCCGGGCCCACGTCAAGTACCTCGACCGGACCGGATTTGAAGTCGTCAGGATCGAAGAGGAAGGCCGCAACCGGACCCGGCTGACCTTTGTCCGGGGCCGGCCGGGGCAGGCACCGGAATCGCCGAAATGACGTCTCGCGGAATTCCGGGACATGCCGGAAAATTCGGGAGAGCCGGAGAAGTTGTTTATTCCGGCCGGAATTGATAAGATAAGGACACCGCCGAGGCACGAGGCCGGGCACCGATGGAAGCGCAGACCAACCTCCTGATCATCTCCGACGACTTCTCGCTCTACGAGACCATCAAGAAGGCCCCCGTGGCCGTCGACTTCAACGTCTTTTTCTCGCAGACCGAAGACGACTATCTCGCTGTCGTCCGGGAGAACGGGATCCGCGTCGTCCTGGTCGACTCCGGCGACTCGCTCGCCGCCGGCCTCCTGGTCATGAAGAAGATCAAGAAATCCGACGCCCTGATCGACGTCCTCGTCGGCGGCGAACCCGCCGGTCAAGAGGCCGTCCTCGACATCGTCAACGCCGGGGCGACCGATTTCATCCCCAAGCCGTTCGAGCGCGACATCCTCCAGGACGTCCTCCGCCGGATCTCCCGGAAACGGGAGCTCCGCCGGGAGACCCTGCACCTGGAAAAGAAGCTCGAGCGGAAATACGTTTTCCGGGGCCTGATCAGCCGCAACCCGTGCATGCTCGAGATCTTCGGCCTCATCGAGAACATCGCCAAGTACTTCTCGAGCGCCCTCATTACCGGCGAGACCGGGACCGGCAAGGAGGTCGTCGCCCGGGCCCTCCACGGCCTGAGCCCCTACGGGGGGAAGCCCCTGGTCATCTGCGCCTGCGCCTCTATCCCCGAAAACCTCTTCGAGTCCGAACTCTTCGGCTACAAGAAGGGCGCTTTCACCGGGGCCGACAAGGACAAGCGCGGCATGTTCGACGAGGCCGACGGCGGGGTCATCTTCCTCGACGAGATCGCCGAGATCCCCGTGGCCGTCCAGGCCAAGCTCCTGCGGGTCCTGGAGAACCACGAGTTCCGGCCCTTGGGCGCCAACGAGAACACCGCCGTCGAGGTCCGGGTCCTGGCCGCCACGAACCGGGACCTGGCCGAGATGGTCCGGACCGGGACGTTCCGGGAAGACCTTTTCCACCGCCTGAACAAGGTCACCATCGACCTTCCCCCCCTCAGGGAACGGCTGGAGGACGTCCCCCTGCTCGTCCGCCATTTCCTCCAAGAAGCGAGCCGGAATTTTTCGAAGAACGTGCGCGGCGTTTCGCGCGAAGTCCAGAAGCTCTTCCTCAAGTACGGCTGGCCGGGCAACATCCGCGAGCTGGCCAACGTCCTGGAAAGCGCGGCCATGCTCTGCAAGAAGGACTTCATCGACGTCGCCAACCTGCCCAAGTACCTCCGCGATTACATCCCGCCGCAGGGAGCGATCGCCTTCGCCGGCCGCGGCCACTTGTCCTCGCTCGACGACTTGGAGAAGGACTACATCGTCTATCTCCTGAAGGTGGCCAAGGGGAACATGCGCCAGACGGCCAAGATCCTGGGCATCTCGCGGACGACGCTCTACAACAAGCTGGCCAAGTACAAGATCCGGAACTGAAGGACGGCGGCGGCCGTCAGGCGGTCTTCCTCGTACTCTTGTCCTGATACATCTTCCTGTCGGCCGAGGTGATGAGCTCGGCGAGGGTGCAGGGCTTGTCCGGATCATAGCGGGCGGTCCCCAGGCTGAAGGAAACGGAATACTCCTGCCCCGGACGGGAGTTTCGCGCCGCGATCTTTTCCCGGAGCCTGCGGGCCAGGGTCGCCGCCTTCCCTTCCGCAACGTCGATGGCCAGGACGGCGAACTCGTCCCCGCCGAGGCGGGCGATGATATCGGAATCACGGAAGGCGTCCCGGAGGATGGCGGCGGCCTCGACCAGTACGGCGTCCCCTTTGTCGTGGCCGTAGGTGTCGTTGATCTTCTTCAAGTCGTCGAGGTCGGCATAGAAGATGGACATCTCCTTCTTCGTCCGGTGGGCGACCTTGATCTGCTGTTCGCCCAGGGTCATGAAGCCGCGGCGGTTGTAGACTTTCGTCAACTCGTCGATGAGCGACAGGTCCCGCAGCTCGTTCTCCGTCCGGGTCCGGTGGATGGCGATCGCGTAGAGGGTGGCCAGGCGTTCGATCGCCGTGCGGTCCTTCTCCACGTAAGGGTTTTCCCCGTTGGCGACGACGATCAGCCCGACGATGCCGCCCGACATGACCGCGGGAACCGCCAGGAACTGGCGGACGGGGAAATGCCATGTGGGCATCCCGGAAAAACGCGGGTCCATGCTGGTGTCGTTCGTCACGATGGGCTTGAGTTTCTCGAGGACCCAGCGCCACATCCCCGAGGCCTCGTGGAGATTCCCGCCGCTCGCGGAATGTCCGGCGAGCAGGTCCCGGGCGTCCGGAGTCAGGGCCGCAGGGACGAGCCGGCCCGTCCGCTCGTCGATGTGCCCGACGAACGCGGTGGCGCTCGCGGTCAGCCGGCGGGCGTGCTCCAAGACGACGGAGGACATCTCCTCGATCGGCGTCGGGGACAGCAGTCGTTCGGAGACGTCGCTCACCGAAGCCTGCAGACGCACGCCCCAGGAGTGGTCTTCTTCCATATGCTTCTTCCGGGAGATGTCTTCGATGACCCCGTCGTAGAACAGGGCGTCCCCCCGGGAGTCCTTGGCCGCCCGGGAAGAATCCTTGGCCCAAAAAAGCGTGCCGTTGCTCCGCCGGAGCTGGGTTTCGAAGATCTCGACCATGGAGCTCGAATCGAGGACGGCCTGCCAGCTGTCCCTGTCGGCCGGGTCGTTATGGATGTCCCAGAAGTTCACCGTCTTGAGCGCGGCGACGTCCGGGTAGCCGAGCATCCGGGCCAGCGTCGGCGTGGCGTCGAGGATCTGCCCCTGGGGCGTCGTTCTGTAGAGGCCGAGGGGATAGCTGAAGATCGTCGTCATCTTCTCTTCCCCGGTCGTCAAGGCGGCTTCGGCGATGGCGGCCCTGTCCCGTTCGGCGTTCAACGCGCGGCTGATCTTGACGTTCGTCAGGGCCAAACCCGAGATCTTGGCCAGGGCCAGCGCCAGATCGAGGTCGTGTTCCCGCCGTTCCGGGTCGCCGAAGCCGACGACCTCAAGGATGCCCAGGAGCTCCCGGTTATGGGAGATCTTGAGATAGATCGCACGCCGGTCGTCGGTCCAGGCATAATCGGCGTTGAGCGCGATGATCCTGTCCCAGGGAGAACCTTCGGGGCCGGGCCGGCCGGAAAAGAATTCGACAGGATGGTAGACGACTTCCTGCGGCGAGAGGAGGACGCGGAAAAACTCGAGGACGCCAACCAGGGCCTCCTCCAAGCTCTTGACGTTGGTCACGGCTTCCAGGAGATGGCCGATCCGGGCGTAGTCGGACATCTGCCGGCGGATCGCGGCCACGTGGTTCTCGACGCCCTCCTTCTCCCGTCCCACGCGCCAGGAGAGGACGATCCGAGCGAGATTCAGCTCGAAATGCTCGAGCCCCGCGGGAAAGACCTCATGCGGGAGCCGGACGAAGCGGGCAAAGGATTTTAGCTCGCGGTCGATATCGGGATGGACGCCCGTGTCGAGGAGGACCACTTTTTTCGCCAGCTCGCGGAAATAGGCTTGGGCGCTCTTCCGGCCGGACGGCCAACGCTTGTCGACCTGGGCTTCCCAGTCCCTGAGCCATCCCGGCAGGACGAGAAGCGCGCCGTCTTGGAGGAAGCGGTCGAGGATCTTCTTGTCGGCGACCCACTCGAAGCACTGGCCTTTCTGGACGAACCGGCAGGTCTCGCCGAGTCCGAAGTCCTTCTCGGCCCGGGTCAGGCAGTAGCTGCCGAAGATGCAGACGGAACACCCGTCGTCGCGGAAGGGCCCGACGGCTTCGCCCAGGCCGTGCCATACGGCTTCGACCTGGTCACAATCGACCGGCAGCGTTTTGAAACGGACGTCCTGAAAATCCGGGGAGGATTGGACGGCCAGGATCTCCCGGTCGAAATTCGCGCAGGCGATCAAAGAGAAATTATGGGCCATGTTCCGCACTATCACTATCGCGAAAATATGTCCTAATATTGGACATATTGATTATAGCATCTTTTATCAGCCTAAATCAAAAAGAAAAGACTAGTCCGAGCTTGTCGAGTTGCCGATAAACGAATGCCAAGAAAGCTCGCACAGGTCCGGAAGGTTGGCAAAAGCCGAACTTTCGTTTACAATATCCGTAATATCGAATGATCGCCATTCAGAAGAAATTGGAGGAACCTATGAAAAAAGCAACCGCGTGGATCCTTGGCGCTGCCGTGCTGATGACGCTCGCCGCCCTGCCCGGCTACGGGCAGACAGCCCAGGACGTCCTGAACAAGATGATCGACGCCATGGGCGGACGCAAGGCCCTCGAGGCCATCAAGGACACGACCATCACGGGTACCCTTGAGGTCATCAGCCCCTACCCCATCACGGCGCCCATCACGATGTACCAGAAGGAGCCCGACAAGGTCCGCATGGACATCGATATCGCCGAACTGGGGGTAACCATCACGCAGGCATTCGACGGACAGAAGGCCTGGTCCACGAATCCCCAGACCGGGACGACGGAAGAGATGCCCGATTTCATGACCAAGGAATTCGCCCGCCAGGCCCTGGGCAATCAGGCTTTCCTCAATCCCCTGAAGCTCGGCATCACCTACGCCCTGAAGCCCAAGGCGAAGATCGAGGACAAGGACTATATCGTCCTCGAGCAGACCCTCTCGGACGGCCACAAGAACACCTTCTTCCTCGACCCGGCCACGTACCTTCCCTACAAGCAGCAAGGCAAATCCATCGACCAGACCGGCGGCGAAGTTGACGCGGAGACGTTCTTGAGCAACTACCAGAAGGTCGGCGGCACGACGGTCGCTTTCTCGATCCGCGTCCTCCACAACGGGACCGAAGCCCAGAAAGTGACCCTCGCCGGCGTCACCTACAATTCCAACCTCAACGACGCCCTTTTTCTGATGAAATGATCTCCCGTCCGGTAACGCGGGGGAAGAGGTGAGCGGAGTGTCGGGTTAGATCTGTCCCGGGCTCTTTTTTTCTTTGAGGTCCTCGATATCGAGGATGCTGGCGTAGATTTCCGCTTCGGCCGCGAGATCCCCGTCCACGAAGGCCTTGCCTTTCATCTGGCAGATCCGCCCTTTCCCCCGGGTCCACTCGACGTCCAGCCGGAGCTGGTCGCCGGGAACGACCATCCGTTTGAACTTGGCTTTGTCGATCTTGCTCATGACGATGAACTTGCTCTCCGGTTCGGGGATGGAGCTGAAGAGGAGGATGGCGCCGGCCTGGGCCATAGCCTCGATGATGAGGACCCCGGGCATGATCTTCCATTCCGGGAAATGGCCCTGGAAGAACTGTTCGTTACAGGTCACGTTCTTCAGGGCGACGATGGTCTTCGCCGGGACGATTTCGACGACGCGGTCGACGAGCAGGAAGGGGAAACGGTGGGGCAGGAATTTCGAGATCTGTTCTACCGATATCATGGGCTGCCTCGCTCGGGTCTACTTCTTGGCCGGGGGGGCCGCCTTCAGGGCGTCGTACCTCCGGATGACCTCGGCGGTCAGGTCGAGTGACGGGCTCACGAACACTGTGCCGCTCTTGCCAAGGTCGAAAATGACGTCAAGCCCCTTGTCTTTCCGGAGCTGTTCGATGATGGGCAAGATCTCGTTCTGGAGCTGGCCCAGGGTCCTCGCTTGGAGCTCCTGCATGGCCCGGCTGGCGTCCTCGGCCGTCCGCTGCCGTTCCGTCTGCGCTTTCTTAATGTCGGCCTGGATCCTCGCGGCCGCCTCGGCAGTCAGGGTCAGCCGTTGCGCGCTCAGCCGGTTCTGGAGCTGCTTGATCTGATCCTCCAGCCGGGTGATGCTCTCGGCGTACTTCTTGTCCGCCGCCTGGAGCTGGGCCAGCACCCGTTGACCTTCCACGGACTTGTCGAGGATCTCCTGGGAATTGACTATCCCCAGCTTGCTCGCCTCCTGAGCGGGGACGAGCCCGGCGAACCCGGCCGCGGCCGCCGCGACCAGCGCGATGAGCCGAAGGTGACTTCTCATATCGGAACCTCCTGTCGGGGAGTTGGGGTGGCCCTAAAACGTCGTGCCGACGGCGAAACGGAAGGCGAAATCCGGGTCGGTCGGATAGATCTTCTTGTTGTTGTAAGCGAAGATCAGGCGGAAGGGCACGCGCAGGGCGGGGATGAAGAGCCGGGCCTCGAGGCCCATCGACGAGTACATGTCCTTGAACCTGAGCTTGTCGCTGTAGGCGACGGAATTTCCCACGTCGTAGAAGGCGATCATATAGAGCGGGCCGCCGACGGGGATGATGTACTCCGCGTTGAAGACCGCGGTCTTTTCGCCGCCCAGGTTGTAGCCGTTCGCGTTTCTGGGTCCGATCGAGTAGACCTCGTAGCCGCGGATCGAGCGCTCTCCGCCGAGGAAGAACTTCTCCCAATACGGGATCACGGAGCCGTTTATCGCCTTGACCAACTGGTACTGGGCGTGGAAGCCGATGACGTGGGCCTTGGGGCCGCGGCCGAAGATCGGGTGGTAGTAGGTGAACTCGACCTGGGGCTTGATCAGGTCGATCGCGCCGCCGAGGAAAGTGCCGGCGTACTTCATGCTCAGCGAGTACTGCGTGCCGTGCGTCGGCGTCAGGGGGCTATCGATCGTCGACCGGAAGAGCATCGGGGTGACCGAGCTCTCAAAGAACGAGCCGGAACCGTAGATCGACGAGATCGCCGCCCCTTGGGGATAGGAGACGTTGAGCTTTTGGATGGTGTACGTCATATTCGCCCGCCACATCCCGAAAAGCCTCGTCCCGACGGAGAGGTCAATGCCCTTCGTTAACTGCTTGTAGAGGCCGAACGAGCTGTAGTCGGTCTTCCGGTCGTAGATGTTGAAGCCCGCCGTGATGGGCTTGTCAAAGAGGTACGGCTCGGAAAAGCCGAAGGAGTAATTCTTGACGAGCTTGCCCTGTTGGGCGGTGAGCTCCAGGGTTTCGCCCGCCCCGAGGAAGTTGACCGTGGAGTAGCTGAAGGCCACGAACGTCCCCTCGTAGCCGCTGTAGCCGGCGGTGAACTGGATGTTGTTCCGCTGGAGCTCCTTGACGTTGACCTGGACGTCCATCTTGGTCGGGTCGTTTGGGTTGGGCTTGATTTCGGGGTCCTTTTCGAGGTCGACGAGCCCGAGCTGCTTGATCCGCAGGATGCTGTTCTTGAACATGCTCAGGCTGAAGCGGTCGCCCTCCCGGATTATCATCTCCCGCCGGATGACCTTGTCCTTGGTGTAGACGTTGCCGCGGAAGTCGAGACGGTTGAGGAAGGCGACCTCCCCTTCGACGATGTTGAAGGTGACGTTGACGATCTTCCTCTTGGGATCGAGGTTCTCGACGGGAATGACCTGGACATAGACGTAGCCGCCGTCCCGGTAGACCTCCGAGATGTTGTCGACGCTCTTTTCCCGGTCCTTGGTGCTGTAGACCTCCGCGGGCTGGAGCTTGACCATGGCCCGGAGGTACTTGATGTTGACGGCTTTGTTCCCCTCGACCTTGATCTCACCGACGCGGTAGAGATAACCGGCGGTGATGGGGATGGTCAGCCGCATCATCTTCTGCTTCTTGAACGTGACCGTGCGCCTCTCGATCTCCTCGATCCGCGGCTGGCCGACGGCGGCCTCCATGTAGCCGTTCTCCTGGTATTTTTTCTTGATCAGGTCGACGTCGTCGGTGAGCTTGTTCTGCTTGTAAACGTCCTTGCCCAGGACCCAGTTGACCAGGCTGTGGGGCCGGTTGTCCTTCATCGACCACTTGAGCGAACTCGGCAGGAGCTTGGTGTCGCCCTCAAAGACGACATCTCCGACCCGAACCTTGGGGCCCTCGTCGATCCTGATCAGGACGTCCACCTCGTTCTTGCCCTGCTTGACGATCTCCGAGTCGATCTTCGAGGCCAGGAGCCCCTTCTCGAAAAGGAGGTCGGTGATGGTATCCTTGATCCGCTGGAGCTTGTAGGGGCTGTAATAGGAATAGGGCAGGATGGACTGGTCTTTTTCCTTCAGCTTGCTGACGATGTCTTTTTCCTTGACCTTCTTGCCCGTCTTGTAGGTGATGGCCTTGACGACGGGGTTCTCCTCGACCGTGATCCGGACGATCCGGCCCCTCGTCCCCGGGGCCTCCTCGAACTTGATGTTCGAGAAAAACCCCGTCGACCAAAGGACGCGGAAGTCCCGGCGGAATTGGTCGGTGACGTAGTAATCGCCTTCCCGGACCGTGAGATAGTAGAGGATCGTCTCCGGCGTCACCCGGTCGTTACCGACGATCTCGATCTTCTCCAGGATCTCCTGGGCGGCCAGGAGACCGGGGAGGACGATGAGCAGGAGGGCCAGGACGAACTTTTTCATTTCGGATATCCTTCTACCATATACCATATTGGACCGGATTGGTCAAAATGCCGGCCCTCGGGCGGCCGGGGACCTCATACCCGGATTAACTCAGGAGGGAGGACAAAAGTTTCAGCTCCCCCGCCTCCATCATGTAGACCTTGTGGCAGTAACGGGCGATCTTCTCGTTATGGGTGACGAGGATGGAGGACAACCCCCTGCGCTCGTGAAGGTCGAGGACGAGCCGGAGCACTTTTTCCCCGGTCTTCCAGTCGAGGTTGCCCGTCGGCTCGTCGGCCAGCAGGAGCCGAGGCTCATTGACGAGCGCCCGGGCGATGGCCACGCGCTGCTGCTCGCCGCCGGAGAGCTGGCTCGGCCGCGAATGGGCCTTGTCCTCGAGGGAGACTTCCTCGAGGATGTCGCGGGCCTTGAGGAAAGCCTCCTTTTTCGGGACGCCCCGGATCATCAGAGGCAAGCTGACGTTCTCGAGGGCGGTGAACTCGGGGAGGAGGTGGAAGACCTGAAAGACGAAGCCGATCTTGCGGTTGCGGACCCCGGCGACCTCCCGGTCCGTTCCCGCGAAGAGGTCTTCCCCGTCGAGAAGGACGCGTCCTTCCGAAGGCCGGTCGAGGGCGCCGAGGAGGTTGAGAAACGTCGTCTTGCCCACCCCCGAGGCCCCCATGATGGCCGCGAGCTCGCCCCGCTCGAGCTCGAAACCGAGGCCTTCGAAGACGCGCAGTTCGCCCTTCGGAAGGGGGTAGGTTTTCCCCAGGTTTTCGGCGACGAGGACGCGATCACTCATATTTCAACGCCACCACCGGATCCACCTTGGCCGCGCGGCGGGCCGGGAAAAGGGTCGACACGAAGCTGATCGCCAGAGTCACCCCGACGATGAGGGCCAGGTCGAGGGGCCTCAGCCGGAACGGGACGTGGGAGATCTGGTAGATGTCCACGGGGATCTTGATGAGCTCGAAGGTGTTGGCCAGGGCGCACCAGCCGAGGCCGAGGAGGACGCCGAGGGCCGTCCCGATGACGCCGATCAGCGCCCCCTGGTAGAAAAAGATCCGGTTGATCGACCGGGGCGTAGCGCCCATGGCCATGAGGATGCCGATATCGCGGGTCTTCTCCATGACCATGAGGATGAGTGTGGCGATGATGTTCAGGGCGGCCACGATGACGATCAGGGTGATGGTCAGGAACATGATGTTCTTCTCGAGCTTCAACGCGGAGAAGAGGGACTTGTTGAGCTCCATCCACGTCGTGATGTAGACGACGGGCGGCAAGGCCGCCTTGATCGTCTCGCCCACGGCGGGCGCGGCGAAGATGTCCCGCAGCTTGACCTGGATGTAGCTGGCCCGGCCTTCGAGGCCGAAGAGCCTCTGGGCGACGCCGATCGCAACGAGGGCCGTCGAGCTGTCGAACTCGTAGAGCCCGGTGTTGAAGATCCCCGTCACCTGGAATCTCTTCCTCTTCGGCAGGAGGCCGAGAGGGGACAGGGTCGAGGAGGCCGTCACCACGTCCACGACGTCGCCGACCTGGGCGCCGATCCGCAGGGCGAGCTCCCGGCCGAGGAGGAGGCCTTCCCGGGCCCCGCCCCCATCCGGGATCCGCCCGGCCTCGAGCTTCTGGAGCCAGGCGGCGCCCTGCCGCTCGCGGTCGAAGTCGAGGCCTTTGACCAGGGCCCCGGAGCTTTCGCCGAGCCCGGTGATGAGCACCGTGTTGTAGACGACGGGGGTCACGGACTCGACGCCCGGGATGGCCCGGATCTTCTCGGCCAGACCTTCGTAGCCGGAGAGCCCCTGGCCGCCGAGGTCCGAGACCATGACGTGGGAGGTCGCGCCCAGGATCTTGTCCTGAACGTCCCCCTGGAAGCCGGTGATGAGGGCGATGGCGATGACCAGGGCGGCGACGCCGATGGCGATGCCGAGGACGGAAATCGAGGTGATAACGGAGATGAAGGCCTGCTTCCTCCTGGCCGTGAGGTAGCGCCGGGCGACGAAGAGCTCGAACTTCATGGGTCTATTTCGGCCTCAGCAGGGGGAAGAGGATGACCTCCCGGATCGATTTCCTGTTGGCCATGATCATCGTCAGCCGGTCGATGCCTATCCCCTCCCCGCCCGTCGGCGGCAGGCCGTACTCGAGGGCCTCGACGTAGTCCATATCGACGGGGTGGGATTCCTCGTCGCCCTTCCGCTTCTCCTCGGCCTGGTCCTCGAAGCGGGCCAGCTGTTCGGCGGGGTCGGTCAGCTCGGAGAAGGCGTTGGCCACCTCCATTCCGGCGACGAGGAGCTCGAACCGCTCGGCCTCCTCGGGGTTATCGCGGGAGGTCTTGGCCAGCGGCGAGATCTCCTTGGGCGGGTTCGTGATGAACGTCGGCTGGACGATCTTGTCCTTGACGAACCTGTCGAAGAGAACGTCCAGGGCCTTGCCGTAGGTCAAGGGTTTCTTCTCGGGGGCCAGGCCTTCGGCGAACTCGATGAGCTCCTTGCGGTCGGAGAAGCGGCTCGGGGCGAGGCCGCTGCAGGAGGCGACGGCGTCCATGAACTTCAGCCGCTTGTAGGGCCTCTTGAAAGAGATCGTGTGCTCGCCGAAGGGGACCTCGGTCTTGCCCAGCAGGGCCTCGGCCAAGCCCGTCAGCAGCTCCTCGGTCAGGTCCATCATGTCGTAGTAATCCTTGTAGGCCTCATAGAACTCGAGCATGGTGAACTCGGGGTTGTGCTGGGCGTCGATGCCCTCGTTGCGGAAACTGCGGTTGATCTCGTAGACCTTGTCCAGGCCGCCGACGACCAGCCGCTTCAGGAAGAGCTCGGGGGCGATGCGCAGGTAGAGGTCGAGGCCGAGCGCGTTGTGGAAGGTCTTGAAGGGCCGGGCCAGGGCGCCGCCCGGGACGGCGTGCATCATCGGCGTCTCGACTTCGATGTAGCCGCGGCCGTCGAAAAACCTGCGGATGTGGGCGACGATGGCGCTCCGCAGGCGGAAGACCTCGCCGGCCTCGGGGTTCATGATGAGGTCGAGGTACCTCTGGCGGTAACGGAGCTCGACGTCCTGGAGGCCGTGCCACTTCTCGGGGAGCGGGTGGAGGGCTTTGGCCAGGAAGGTAACGGAATTGCAGAGGACGGTGAGCTCTCCCGTCCGCGTCTTGAACAGGGTTCCGGCGACCGACACGACGTCGCCGAGGTCGAGCTGGCCGAAGAGCTCGTAGGACGCGGACCCGGCCTTGTCCTCCCGGATATAGGCCTGGAGCCGCGTCCGGCCGTCCGAGACGTGGAAGAAGGTCGCCCGCCCCATTTTCCGGACGGACATGATCCGGCCGGGGACGGCGACGGCGGCCTTTTTGGCCTCGAGCTCCTCCGCGGTCAGGGCGCCGAAGGTCTCGACGATATCCTTGATCTCGTGGGTCTTGGCGGCGGTGTAGGGGAACAGCTCGACGCCCGCCTCCCGGAGCTTGCGGTATTTCTCCCGACGGGCGACGTCCTGGTCGAGTTCCGCGCCGTCCTCTTTTTTATTCATGTTCACCTTCTTTGCCCGGCCCGGCCGCCGGTCCCGGCTTGCCCGCTTTCTCCTTGAGCAGCCGCCCCACGGCGTCGAGGACCCCGTTGACGAACACGGCGGACTCTTCGCCGCTGTAGCGCTTGGCGACCTCGATCGCCTCGTTCATGATGATGGCCGGGGCAAGCGTCTTTTCGTAGAGGAGCTCCGCAACGGCGATCCTCAGGATATTCCGGTCGATGACGGCCATGCGGGAGAGGCGCCAGTTCTTCGAAGCCGCCTGGATGGCCCGGTCGATGTCCTCCCCGTGGGCGATGATCTCCTCGACGATCCAAGTCCCGTATTTCCGGACCTCGGACGACGCTTTCTGGTGTTCCCAGTAGACCTTGACGAGGGCCTTGGGATCGCCGGTGTTGAACTCGAACTGGAACAGGATCTGGAGGGCGCACTCCCGCGCCTTACGGCGTTGTCCCATGGCTCGACCCGGTCACCCGCTCAGCGGAGGCCCGCTTCCTTGATCATGCTCAGCGTCTCGATGAGCGAGAAGGCGGCGTCGTAACCCTTGTTGCCCGACTTGGTCCCGGCCCGCTCGATGCCCTGCTCGACGGTGTCGACGGTCAGGATGCCGAATGAGACGGGAACGCCGTCCTCCATGGCGATCTGGGCCAGCCCCTTGATGACCTCGGCACCGAGGAAATCGAAATGGGGCGTGTCCCCGCGGATGAGGGCGCCGATGCAGAGGATGCCGTCGGCCGCCTTGGCCTTGGCGATCTTCTTGGCGACGAGCGGCACTTCGAAAGAGCCCGGCACCTTGTAGACCGTCAGGTCGGCCTCCTGGGCCCCCATCTTCTGGAGGGCTTCGAGGGCGCCTTCGAGGAGCCGCTCCGAGATGAAGCTGTTGAAGCGGCTGACCACGATCGCGACCCTGAACCCTTTGGCCTGGAGCTTGCCTTGATGGATTTTCATGGACGTTTTTCTCCTATCCCGGGTCCGAAGGAGACCTATTTTAGCAGATGTCCGGGGGATTTTCATTAAAAAAACGAGAGGGCGGCCCCCGCCTTGAGGAAAGCCGGCGATTGTGGTAGGTTGAGGCGAGGAGACGCGGCCATGAAAACGAGGACAGGATTCGCCGAGCTCACCCCCGACAAACTGCGCTGGACCTGCTGTCCGGACATCATCCCCGTCGCCTCGACGAACGAGGTCCGGGCTAGCGAAGAGATCATCGGCCAGGAGCGCGCCCTGCGGGCCATCCAGACGGGCCTGGACATCAAGAGCCTCGGATACAACGTCTTCATCACCGGCATGGTCGGCACGGGCCGGACGACGACGGTGAAACAGTTCCTCGAGCGGCTGGAGAAAGGCGACCGGACGCCCGACGACATCCTCTACGTCAACAACTTCAAGTATCCCGACGAACCCGTCCTCATCATGCTCCCCTCCGGCCAGGGAAAGCTCTTCGGCGAGGCCATGGCCAGGATGATCGACCTGCTCCGGACGAACATCCCCAATCTGCTCAAGAGCCCGTACTACGCGGAAAAGCGGGACGCCATCATCGAGAGCCAGCAGAAAAAGCAGCGGGACATCCTCCAGCGATTCGAGGAAGAGGCGGCCGAGCAGGGCTTCTCGGTCATCCAGGTCCAGATGGGCATGTTCACCAGGCCCGACCTCATTCCCGTCATCGAGGGCCAGCCCCTCCCCTTCGCCAAGATCGAGGGACTGGTCAAGGAAAAGAAGATCCCCAAGGAGACCATGGAGACGCTCCGGGCGAAATACGAGGAGCTGTCGGCCAAGCTGGAGGATATTTTCGAGAAGCTCAAGGAGATCGACGAAGAGACACGGACGCTCCTCCGGGGCTGGGACGAGGAAGCCATCACGCCCGTCATCAAGGGCGGCATCGACGAGGTCCGGGCCCGCTTCGCCTTCCCCAAGATCGGCGCCTACCTCGAGGACGTCGAGAAGGCCCTTGTCAAGACGATCGACCTGTTCAAGAATCATAAAAAAGAGGACAAGGAACAGGTCGAGCATCTCCTGGAGTACCGGGTCAACCTGCTCGTCGACAATTCAGACCAGCGCGGCGCGCCCGTCGTCATGGAGACCAACCCGAGCTACGTCAACCTCTTCGGGTCGATCGAGGTCTCCTACTCCCGCGCCGGCATGGGCCAGACGGACTTCACCATGATCAAGGCCGGCTCGTTCCTCAAGGCCAATGGCGGCTATCTCGTCATCAACGCCATGGACGCGCTCGTCGAGCCGGGGGTCTGGGCAACTCTCAAAAGGACCCTGCGAAACCAGATCTTCGAGATCCAGAACTACCTCCAGATGTACCTGTTCTCGAGCACCCGGCTCAAGCCGGAGTTCATCAAGTCCGACGTCAAGGTCGTCATGATCGGCGACGCCTCGATCTACAACCTGCTCTACTTCATGGACGAGGACTTCAAGAAGATCTTCAAGATCAAGGCGGAGTTCGACTCGGAGATGGACAAGGGCGAAAAAGCCGTCGGCGAATACGTCCGGTTCATCAAGAAGATCTGCGACGAGGACGGGCTGATGCCCCTCGACAAGGATGGCATCGCGGCGCTCATCGAATACGCGACGCGCATCGCCGGGCGCCAGCGGAAGCTCTCGACGCGCTTCCACGTCATCGCCGACGTCATCCGCGAATCCAGCTACTGGGCCGGCAAGGACAAGAAGTCGGCCGTCGGCCGCGACGACGTCGAGAAGGCCATCCGCGAGCGCTTCGAACGGGTCAGCCTGATCGAGGACAAGATCCAGGAGATGATCGAGGAGGGGACGATCCTCATCGACACGGAAGGCGCCGTGGTCGGCCAGGTCAACGGCCTGTCGGTCTATGACATGGGTCAGTTCATGTTCGGCAAGCCGGCCCGCATCACCGCCCGGACGGCCATGGGCCGGGCCGGGGTCATCAACATCGAGCGGGAGGCCGACATGAGCGGCCCGACCCATAACAAGGGCGTCCTCATCCTCGGCGGCTACCTGCGCGGGAAGTACGCGTCGAAGAAGCCGTTCTCCCTGGCCGCCTCCCTCGCCTTCGAGCAGTCCTACGGCGGCGTCGACGGCGACAGCGCCTCGTCGGCCGAGGTCTACGCCATCCTGTCGAGCCTGTCGGGCCTCGCCCTCCGCCAGGACCTCGCCGTCACGGGGTCCTTGAACCAGAAGGGCGAGGTCCAGCCGATCGGCGGGGTCAACGAAAAGATCGAGGGCTTCTTCGGCGTCTGCCGGGCCAAGGGCCTGACCGGGACGCAGGGCGTCCTCATCCCCCACCAGAACGCCCAGAACCTCATGCTCCGCGCCGACGTCGTCGCCGCGGTCCGGGAAGGAAAATTCCACGTCTATCCCGTCCGGACGATCGATGAGGGTATCGAGATCCTGACGGGTATCGAAGCGGGTTTGGTGCGGGAGGACGGGAGCTACGAGGAAGGGACGGTCCACGGCCTCGTCGACCGCGAGCTCCAGCGGCTGGCCAGCGGCTGGAAGTCCTTCTCGGGCGGGAACGACAGGGGCGAAGGCCAGGCCGGCGGGCCGCAGTGATCAGCGGCCGGATCTTGCTTTAGGCCGGGCCGCGTTCTCGCGGCGAGGCGGGGCCGCCGCGCCGCTGCCTTCCACGAGCTTCCTCAGTCGCGAGATCTCCGCAGTCTTGAGATAGCGCCAGTGGCCCGGCTTGAGGCCCTCGAGGGTCAGGCCGGCGAACTCGACGCGGACGAGATCGGAGACGGGGTAGCCGACGGCCTCGAAAAGCTTCCGGATCTCCCTCTTCCGGCCTTCGTGGATCTCGACCGCGAGGATCGAATGACGGTGCCCCCGCCGCAAGACCTGGATCCGGGCGGGCGCCGTCTTGCGCCCCTCGAGAAAAATGCCATGACGGACCTTGTTGAGGTCGTCTTCCGTGGGCTCGCCTTCGACCCGGACGTGGTAGACTTTCCCCACGCCGTAACGGGGATGGGTCAGCCGGAGAGCCATGTCCCCGTCATTCGACAGGAGAAGCGCCCCTTCCGTGTCGACGTCGAGGCGCCCGACGGGATAGACCCGGACCGGGAGACGGGGCAGGAGGTCCATGACCGTCGGCCGGCCGAACGGGTCCTTGACGCTGACGACGCGGCCGGCCGGCTTGTTGAGGAGGATGAAGACGGGCCGTTCCTCTTCGCTCTTGACGAGATGGCTGCCGGCGACGACCTTGTCGCGCGAAGCGTCGATCTTCTGGCCCATCTCCTGGACGACCTTGCCGTTGACGCTGACCCGGCCCTCCGCGATGATGCGGTCCGCCTCGCGCCGCGAGCAGACCCCGGCGTGGGCCAGAAACTTGTTCAAGCGCATCGTTGCCATTGCCAACCCATTATAAACCAAAGCTTCGGCGATTCGTATATATAGGGTACAATAGAGCCCGAAAGTCATGGCTAAGCTGCAGATCAAAGAATCCTTCACCATGGCCGTAGTTTCTCTGCGGTCGAGCAAGCTGCGGACCTTCCTGACCCTCCTCGGCATCATCATCGGCGTCCTGACCATCATCGCCGTGGTCTCGGTCATCCAGGGCTTGAACAACTACGTCTATACGAAAATGTCCTTCTTCGGGGCCAACGATTTCTCGGTCCAGAAATTCTCGATGATCGGGACCTCCCTCAAGGACTTCCGCGAACAGATGAAACGCAAGGACCTGACCCTGGTCGAGCGCGACCTCATCCGGGCCCACTGCCCCTCCTGCGAGCTCATCGGGGCCAGCGTGTCGACGAGCCAGACCGTGAAATACGGCAGTCAATCGCTCAAGGAGACGGAGATCCGCGGCGTGACCCATCTCGACCACGAGATCGGCTCGGTCCTCGAGCTCGAGAGCGGCCGCCACCTCCAGAGCCAGGACGAGACGAACTCCCGTACGGTCTGCGTCATCGGCTCCGACATCGCCGAAAAGGTCTTCGGGTCCCTCGACCCCATCGGCCGGTGGCTGAAGGTCGGCGGCCGGGATTTCCAAATCATCGGGGTCGGCAAGAAAAAGGGCAAGATCCTCGGCTTCAGCCAGGATAACTACGTCCGCGTCCCCATCACGACCTTCATGAAGGTCTACGGCTCGCGGCGTTCGATCAGCATCAACATCCACACCAACTCCCAGGAGGAGATGGTCAAGGCCCAGGACGAGGTCCGGACGGTCCTCCGGTCGTGGCGGAAAAGGTCCTACAACGACGCCGACGATTTCTCGTTCGCTACGTCCGAGACCTTCATCCAGTTCTACAAGACGGCCACGTCGGGCATCTACTTCGCCATGATCGCCGTGTCCTCGATCGCCCTCATCGTCGGCGGCATCGTCATCATGAACATCATGTTCGTCTCCGTGTCGGAAAGGACCAAGGAGATCGGCATCCGCATGGCCGTCGGGGCCCGGCGGAAGGACATCCTCTACCAGTTCCTCATCGAGTCCTCGGTCATCTCCGCGCTCGGCGGGTTCATCGGCATCGTCCTCGGCTTCCTGGTCGCCCGGATCATCTCCGCGGCCACGTCCATGCCCTCGAGCGTCGAACCCGTCTCGATCGTCCTGGCCATGGTCATGTCCTGGTCGATCGGGCTGTTCTTCGGCATCTACCCGGCCAACCGCGCGGCCAAGCTCGACCCGGTCGAGGCCCTGAGGTCGGAACAATGAGACTCCATATCCTCGGCGAAGTGTTCCGCATGGCCATCGATTCGCTCCGGGCCCACAAGCTCCGCTCGTTCCTGACCATCCTGGGCATCGTCATCGGCGTCATGACCGTCATCGGCATGGTCTCGATCATCCAGGGCCTCAACAAGAGCTTCCTCTCGGAGCTCCAGGCGGCCGGCTCCGATATGATCATCATCCGGAAGAACGAGGGCATCCAGATGGGGCACCAGTCGGAGGAGGAGCGGACCCGCAAGGACTTGACCTTCGACGACGTCAAGGCTATCGAAACGGGCGCCCCGCTCGTCAAGGCCGTGGCCGTCAGCGTCTACGTCAGCGTCTTCGATCCCGTCGAGGTCAAGTACCAGAACGCCAAGAGCGACAACGCCATGGTCATCGGCATGAACGAGAAGTGGCCCGTCGTCATGTCCCTCTATCTCCCCCGGCTGGGCCGGTTCATCACGGAGTCGGAAGTGACACGCAACGCCCGGATCTGCGTCCTCGGTTCCGAGCTCGCCGACACTCTTTTCCCGACCACGAACCCGATCGGCAAGGAGATCCGCGTCGGCCCCGAGGCCTTCACGGTCGTCGGCGTCCTGAGCAAGAGGGGCCAGATGTTCGGGCAGAGCCGCGACAACTTCGTCGGCCTGCCCATCACCACCCTGATGAAGTACTTCAGCTACGAAAAGGACGGCCTGGAGATCATGGCCTCGCCTCGGCAGTCGGAGATGCTCGGCGAGACGATCGAGCAGATCACGGGCGTCCTCCGCCAGAGGCGCAAGGTCCCCTTCGGCAAGCCCAACGACTTCGCCGTCATGACCCAGGACTCGCTCGTCGATCTCTACAACCAGCTGACCGGGGCGGCCTACCTGGTCATGATCGTCATCTCCTCGATCGGCCTCCTCGTCGGCGGCATCGGGGTCATGAACATCATGCTCGTCTCGGTCAAGGAGCGGACGCGGGAGATCGGCATCCGCAAGGCCATCGGCGCCCGGTCGGGCGACATCCTCAAGCAGTTCCTGATCGAGGCCGTCTTCCTGACCGGCAGCGGCGGGCTCATCGGCGTCCTGGCCGGTTTCGGCGTCGCCCTTATCGTTCGGGCGGCGACCCCGCTGCCCGCGGCGGTCTCGCCCTGGTCCGTCGTCTTGGGGCTATCGGTCTCGGCCACCATCGGCCTCTTCTTCGGGATCGTCCCGGCCCAGAAGGCCGCCCACATGGACCCCATCGTCTCGCTCAGATACGAGTAGCGGACCGGCGGTTGCCGAAGTCCTTGACGCCGGGACCGGCTTCGTTTACCATGGGCGGCCATGGTCATCATACTGAAAACCGTCCTCGGCCTCCTGACCTCGCTCTTCGGTTTCTACTACCTGACCGACGCCTACAGGAGCAGGAGGGAATTCTCCTCGACTCCCTGGCCCGGACTCCTCGGGACGGGCTTCATCACCAACATGCTCGATACCCTGGGCATCGGGAGCTTCGCCCAGCAGACGGCCATCTTCAAGTTCTTCAAGCTGGTGGACGACCGGGTCATTCCGGGCACGATGAACGTCGGCAACACCATCTGCACGGCCACCCAGGCCTTCATCTTCATGTCCGCTGTCGCCGTCAAGCCCCTGACCCTGGCCTCCATGTCCATCGCGGCCCCGGCCGGAGCGGTCCTCGGCGCCGGAGTGGTATCCCGAATGTCCCGCCGGAAGATCCAGCTCGGCATGGGCTTCGGGCTCCTGGCCGTCGCCCTGATCATCCTCGCCGGCCTGCTCAAATGGTTTCCGGTAGGAGGGGAAGCGATCGGCCTCGAGGGCTGGAAGCTCGTCGTGGCCGTGGTCGTGAGCTTCGCCTTCGGCGCCCTCCAGACGATCGGCGTCGGTTTCTACGCTCCCTGCATGGCCACCGTCTACGCTCTGGGCATGCATCCCAAGACGGCCTTCCCGATCATGATGACGGCCACGGCCATGCTGATGGCCGCGGGGAGCGCCCGGTTCGTCAAGGAAAAAGCCTACGACCCGAAAGCCGCCGTCGCCCTGACGCTGTCCGGGATCTTCGGCGTGCTCCTGGCCGCCTTTGTCGTGAAGTCACTCCCCTTGACCGTGATGAAATGGGTCGTGCTGGGCGTCGTCCTTTACACGTCGGTGATGATGTTCATTTCGGCCCGCTCGTCCCGGGGCTAGGTTTTCAGCTTTTCTTCGTTCGTCCGGAGCCAATCCACGGCCGTTTCGACGGCCTCCTGAAGCCGATCTTTCTCGGGCGTGACCAGCTCGACCAGGGACGGCCCTCCCCCTCCCTTGCACGGGACGACGGCCCCGACGGCGGGGACGAGCTTCCGTAAGTCCGCCGGCAGGGAATCGGACCGGGCGACGATGAGGTGCCCCTGGCTCTCGCCCCGGACGCCATAGACCACGGCGAACTCGCCGCTCTTGACGATGTTCAAGGCCAGGAAACGCGCCTCATCGGGGGTCTTGTCCTCGAGGACGCCGGCAATGAGGGGCCCGGAGGCCGCCCTGATGACCTCCCCGGCCTCGAAAGCAGCCAACCGCTCCTCGAGCCGCCGGGCCCGCTTCTTCAGGGTCTTGTTATCGGCCGCGAGTTTTTCCGCCTGAGCGGCCACGTCTCCGTCCGAACAGGAAAACATCCCGGCCAGCTTCCGGACCGTCCGGTCTTTCCCCCGGTAATCCCGAAGGGCCCGACCCCCGCAGAGGAACTCGAAACGCAGGTTCCCCCTTATTTTCTCGACCCCGGTGAGCTTGATCATCCCTATCTCGCCGGCGCGGCGGCAATGCGTCCCGCCGCAGGCCGAGTAGTCGAATCCGTCGACCTCGACGACCCGCAGAAGTCCCTGCTTCTTGGGCGGTCTTCGCAAGGGCACCTCCCCGATCTTCTCTTCGGGCACGAAATAAGTCTTGACCTCGCGGTCCTCACCGACGATTTCGTTGGCCCTGTCCTCGACCCTGTCCCACTCCGCGTCCGAGATGGCCCGCAGGCCGATCTCGAGCGTGGAGACATCCGGACCGAGATGGAAGGAAAGGGTTTCGCCCTTGAGCGTCTCGTAGAAAGCCTGCGAGAGGACGTGCTGTCCGGTATGCTGCTGCATGTGGTCGAAGCGGGTCGGTCCGTCGACCCGGCCGTGGACCTTTCCGCCCGCGATCTCGCTATTCAGGACATGGAGGATGGCTCCGTCGAGGTCGAGAACCTTGAGGACTTCGACGCCGCCGAGCGTGCCCCTGTCCCACGGCTGGCCGCCGGACTCGGGGTAGAAAGCTGTCCGGTCGAGGATGTACGCGGGGAGCCCTTCGTACTCGGTCCGGGCCACGACCTCCGCGTCGAATTCCATGAGATAGGCATCTTCGTAATACAAGCGGCGCGTTTCAGGCATCGCGTTCCTCCTGCCGCGAGGATTATATTCCTAAAAGACCCGGAAAACGACGAGTTCGAGGAGGGCCGCACCGAAGACAGCGGCCACAGGCCAGACGAGGATGCGGTAGACATCCCGCATCTCCGCCTTGAAATAATCGGCCGTCAGGGCCAGGCAGAGATGGGCCGGCGAAAGAAGGATCCCGACGAACCCGCTGACATAGGCGAAGGTCATGAGGACCATGTCGGGTTTCCCCGTCCCGATGACCGAGAGGAGGAGTGGAAACGAGATGGCCACGAACGCCTGGTTGACGCCCGTCAGCAGGCCGACGACGAACGGCGCGGCGAAGAGGAGGACGTAGGCGGACAGGCCGTGGGGCGGGACGACCCGGACGACTGCGTCGAGAGCGCCGGAGACCTCGAGGACCTTCTTGAAGACCATCAGGGCGACGATGAGCCAGACGATCTTCGGCGAGAAGCCGCGGACGACGATGCCCCACCGTTTGGCCAGGTCCATCCGGGCCGTGACCTGGGTCAGGACGGAGGCGACGGCCAGGGCCAAGAGCATGTTCATCCGGGCCGCGAAGATGAGGACGATGGTCAGGACGATCGGCCAGATGCTGAAGACGACGAGCCACGCGTCTTTCCACGAGCCGCGGTTCTCTTTTTCCCGCGGCAGGCGCGGCAGTTTCCTGTAGAGAGCGACGAGCCCCGCCCCGAAGGCGACCAGGGTGAAGGGCGCCTGGTAAAGGCTGATTTTCCAGACGGGAACGCGGAAGATGGCCGCCGCCAGGATGATGTTGAGGTAGAGGGGCCACCAGTATTCCCAGATGTGGCGGAACCAGTAGTTGAAGAACGTCTTCCAGGCCGGCTCGAGGTTCCAGCGGCGGCCCGCCTCTTCGACGATGGGCGCGCCCATCATGGCCCCGGCCATCATCGGCAGAAGGCCGATGAACGCCGAGGGGATGGCCAGGATCAGGCGGTCGTCGCGGACGATGTTTTTCAAGGCGTCGACCATGGTCCGGAAGGCACCGCTCGTCTGGAGGAACTCGCCCAGGTAAAGGACGAGGACGATGATCCCGGCGAGCTCGAGCGTCTCCCAGGCCGTCGCGCCGGCGAGGACCGCGCGGCCGAAAGCCGCCGGTTTCATGCCGAAGAGGACGGCCGCGAAGCAGGTGTTGAGGAAAAGGACCAGGCCCAGGTCCCACTTCAGCCGGATGAGGACGAGGAGCAGGGCGACGACGAGCCCGATCTTGGCCAGGACGATCATTTCAGACGAGCCTGGCGACTCCGGCAGCGGCCAGGACGCGGACGGTCGTCTTGAAATGGGTCTTGGCCACCTTGTCGAGCACGTCCGCCCCTTTCCGGCGGACGAGCTTGACCGCGGCCGCTTCGACCAGGTCCGAAGCGCCCTTGGGCAGTTCGATCCCGACATCTTTCGAAAGAAAGTGGAGCCGCGTCAGAAACTCGGCCCTGGCCAGGATGGATGCGGCCGCGACCGCGGCGTCCTCCTCGGCCCGGGGCATCTGGACGAGCTCGATCTCGCGGCCCTTCTTGAGCAGGGCGCTGCGGACGAACTTCTCGTCGCCGAACTTGTCCGTGACCGCCTTGCCGGCCGAAATCCGCTCGAGGATGTTCTCGATCGCCCGGGCGTGCCCCCAGGCGAGCAGGCGGTTGAGGTTGCGGAGCTTGCCGTAGAGTTCGTTGTATTTCTCCGGGCCGATGGCGATCACGGAATGATAGGGGTAGCTCTTCTTGAGGGTTTCGGCGATCTCGCGGCAGCGGGCGTCCGAGGTCCTTTTCGAATCCTTGACCCCGAGCTCGCGCAGGACCCCCTCCTGGCCCGCGGGCATGAAGAAGGCGGCAATGACGAGGGGGCCGAAGAAATCCCCCTTGCCCGACTCGTCCGTCCCGATATGCCCGGGCTCGGGGGCGAAAAGCTTCGGTTCCGCCATGAGGTTCTCCGTCAATCCTTCCTGTGAATGATCTTCCCGTCGAAAACGGTCATGGCGACTTTGACGCCGGCGATCTCTTCGGGCGGTATGGTGAAAATGTCGCGGTCGAGGACGACCATGTCGGCGAGCTTCCCCGATTGGATCGTGCCCTTGGCCGCTTCGGCGAACTCCGTGTAAGCGCCGTTGACCGTGTAGGCCCGGACGGCCTCCTCGACGGAGATCTTTTCCTCGGGGATCCAGCCGCCGGGCTTTTTCCCGTCGAGCGTCCGGCGGGTCACGGCGGCGTAAATCCCCAGGACCGGGCTCAGGGGCGCGACGGTCCAATCGGAGCCGAAGGCGAGGGTCGCCCCGGCCTCGCGCAGGGAACGGAAGGCATATGTCGTCCGGGCCCGCTCCGGGCCGATCTTCCCTTCGGCCCAGCGGCCGTCGTCGACCAAATGGTAAGGCTGGACGGCGGCGACGAGGCCCAGCTGCCCGAAGCGTACGATGTCGGCCGGCCTCAAGTGCTGGGCATGCTCGACCCGCCAGCGCCTGTCCCGGGGGCCGTTCGCGGCGACGGCCTTTTCATACATGTCGAGGAGCAGGCTGTTGGCCCTGTCGCCGATGGCATGGATCGCGAGCTGGAGGCCGGCCCGGTCCGCCGCCATGATCCTCTTTTCCATGATGCCCTCGGGAAACATCTGCCCGTGGAGAAGGCCGGAGGTCCCCGGTTCGTCCGTGTAGGGCTCGAAGAAATAGGCCGTTGCCGAACCGAGGGAACCGTCGACGAACCCCTTCAGACCGGCGAGCTTGAGATACGGGCTTCCGAATGGCGATTTGAGCTTTAGCCGGGCGAGCGTGTCGACTTCGGTAATGGGGATATAGACATGAACGCGGGCCGTCAGCCGGCTCCGCCTGGCCAGTTCTTCGAAGACCTCGAAGCTCGCCGCGTCGGCCATCTCGTGGACCGAAGTGACGCCGTTCTCGGCGGCGTGGCGCAGGGAGGCTTCGGCCGCTTCGAGCTTCTCAGCGAAGGACGGCTCGGGGATCTTCGCGTAGACGAAGTCCATGGCCGTGTCTTTGAGGATCCCGGTGAGCTCTCCGGTCGCCGGGTCCTTGACGATCTCTCCGCCGGGCGGGACGGGCGTGTCCTTGGTGACGCCGGCCAGCTTCAGAGCCGCGCTGTTGGCCAGGATCATATGCCCGTCGAGCCGGTTGACGCAGACCGGGTTGTCGGGGGTCACGGCGTCGATCCAGTCCTTGCGCGGCAGCTCCGGCGGGCTGAACTCCTGGTGGTCCCAGTCGCCGTTGACGACCCAGCGGCCCTTGCCGAGCTCGCGCGCTTTGGCCGCTATAAGGGCGACGAACTCCTCGCGGCTCCGGGCCGCCCGGAGTTGGATGCTCTTCAGGGCAAAGCCGCCGGCCAGGAAATGGGTATGGCTGTCGATGAAGCCGGGCAGGACGAGGGCCCCGCCGAGGTCGATGAGGTTCGCCGCGCCCGAGGCGAGCTTCCGGACTTCCGCCGTCGTCCCGACCGCGAAGATCTTATCGCCGCGGACGGCCACGGCTTCGGCCCAGGGCCGGCCGGGGTCGCCCGTCCAGACTTTTCCGTTCAATAAAGCGAGGTCGACCATGTTTCCCTCCGGAGAACGCTTGCAGCCATGGACGAATCCCAGGGCCAGAAAAAGAATCAGAGCGAGGCCGGCTGATTTTCGCGTCATTCGACCGCCACCCTTTCACCGTCGGACGGCATGAAGAGACGGCCCGTAAAACGGGTCCGGATTTCCTTCTCCATCTCACCGACCTCGAAATCGAGCTCGGTAAGAAAATGGACCGGGGCCAGAAGCCGGACCCCCGCCCTTTCGCTCCACTCTCCCAGGTCCCGGGCGCTCGTGTGCACGGACTTGAGGACGGGGTACTTTTCGAAAAACCGCGCCGGCGCCCCGCAGTCGTGGACGAGCGCGTCCGCGCCGCGGGCCCATTCAAAAAGCGCGGGGTGGATGGGCGTGTCGCCCGAAAAAACGGCCTTCTTCGCTCCAGGACCGACGCGGAACTCGTAGGCCAGCGAGGAGGTCTGGTGGGGAACGCTCCAGGCGGTCACGTCGACTCCGCCGGCGACGGCCGTCTTCTCTCCCGGCGCGAGCGCCACGAATTCGACGCGCGTCTTGTATTTCGGCTCGCGCAGCCCGAAGAGGTCGAGGAGCCGCCGGCAGAAATCGACGGACTCGGCGGAGCCGAAGAGCCGGAAAACGTGGTCCCGGAGCATGAGCCCGTGGACGAGGGACGGCAGGCCGTAGACGTGGTCGGCGTGGACGTGGGTGATGAAGACGCTCCCGACGTCGAACGGCTTGATCCCCGCGGCCGCGAGCTTGCGGAGCGGACTGCCCGGACAATCGATGAGGATCGATGTCTCCCCCGTTTTCAGGAGAAACGCCGCATTGTCCCGTTCCGGCGTGGGGACGTACCCCGACGTACCGAGGAATATTATTTCGGCCATTCTCGCTCCTCAGAGTCTTGTTTATAAAAGAAATCGTCCGATAAATCAACCAGGCTCAACCAATGAGGGCATTGGCGCAGAAGTGTTCCCGGAGGAGGCCGCGGAAAAAGGGCTGAGGGGGATCGTCGGAGGTAGCATAAAGCGGTGATTTAGACTTCCTGGGCCGGATGCGCGGCCTCCTCCCATCGAATCCGGCCCGGGAAGACGTGAAGAATCACCGCAGCGAACGAAGATGATCCCCGAGGCCCTTCCGCGGCCGACGAAGGCGGCATGCATCGCTTGCGCGTCTGTGGTAAAATAAGCCGCTTGACGGACGCTTCGGCGCCCCATCCCTTGGAGGACTGCATGATCGACGCGACTCAGATCCGCAAAGGCATGATCATCATTATGGATGGGACCCTCTACCGAGTGATGGAGATGCAGCTCATCACGCCGGGCCGGTGGAAGGCCATGGTCCAGACGAAGCTCCGCAATATGCGGATCGGCTCCCAGATCGAGCACCGCTTCCGCTCCGAGGAACGGCTCGAACAGGCCCACCTCGACGAGGTCGAGATGGAGTTCCTCTACCAGCAGGGCGACGATTATTTCTTCATGAACCTCGATAACTACGAGCAGGTCACGCTGACCGCCGAGACCATCGGCGACTCCGTCAAGTACCTCAAGCCGAACACGGTTATCGAGGTCGAGACGTTCGAGGGCAAGCCGGTGGGCGTCAACCTGCCCAACTCCATGGACCTCAAAGTCGTCAGCACCGAGCC
Organism: Candidatus Aminicenantia bacterium; assembly: GCA_041479905.1. Taxonomy (GTDB): domain Bacteria; phylum Acidobacteriota; class Aminicenantia; order Aminicenantales; family Saccharicenantaceae; genus RBG-16-66-30. The sequence goes on along the minus strand of JBGOYY010000015.1, from coordinate 22,446 downwards.
CCGGCTCCAGGGAGCGACCAAGACGGCCCTCTACAAGCCCGCCATCCTCGAGACGGGCGCGGTCGTCCAGGTCCCGGAGTTCATCAAGGAAGGGGACATCATCCGCGTCGACACGCGGGACGACACGTACCTCGAGCGGGCGAAGGCGAAATAGCCCGGCCTCAGAAATTCTGCCGGAAAACCCCGACGTTCCCGTAGCTGTCCCGGACCCGCACCGTGACCTGGTTCTCCGCCCCGGGCGGGAGCTTCACCGAGAACTTGAACGACTCGCTCCGCGAATCGGCGATCCCGTCGACGGGGAAGACGACGCGCCATTCGCCGGGCCGGACGAGCACCTTGGCCTCTTCGATGTAGGAGTAGGCGTCCTCCGCCTGGAAAGAGATGTCGAGCAGAGCGCCGTTGCGCGCCGCCGTGAAGTTCTTGACCGCGGGGAGGGAGTTGTCGATGACGAAGGGCGGGCTCGTCCTCTCGGACTTGAGCTCGAGCCCCAGGGGGTTGGACGGCGCGTCGGAGGCCGTGATCTTGAGAACGTAGGTCCCGTCGGGGAAGGACAGAGTGTCGAAGGCGTAGATCGTCTCCGTCAAGCCTTCCTCGAGGACGCGCCATTCGGACTCGCCGTCCTTCTGTATGGCCAGCCCGAAGCGGAGGGTATCCCCGTTCTCGTCGGCCGCGTCCCAGACGACCGTCTGGAAGCCCTTGCGCTCGGCTTTCCGCGTCGGCATGCCGATCCGCAGCTCGTCTTTTTTCGCCGAGGTTCCAGGGAGGTTCCTCTCGACGCCGAGGATGACGTCATCCGGGTCGGGGAGCTTGAGGTAAACCTCGTTGGGCCGGAGAAATTCCGGTCGGGCGACCGACGGGGCGATGTTCGACTGCAGGTAGAACACGGTCACCCGGTCGAGGACGGGCGAAGCTTTCCCGACCTGGACCCGGAGAAGCGCCTTGACCTGGAGGAAACGGGCTCTGGGGCTGAGGATCTGCTCTTCGGTCTTACCGTAGGGAGGCGACCAGTCGCTCCACATCGCGTTCGGCTCGCTCGTGTTGCCGCTGCGGCTCTGGAACTGGACGGACGCGCCCGCGGCGACGGCGGCGTCCCAAACGATGCGCCCCCACGAGGCCAGCGTCCGCGCGTCGAAGACCGGACCCGTGTACTCCCCCGCGAACCTCTGCTCCGTGAGCAGGAGCCCGAAATAACAGGGATTGTTCGAGAGGACGCAGATCTTGGAATCGAGAGGCGCGAGCTGATAGACCTGCTCGGAGCTCTGCTGGAGAAGGAGGGCGACCCTCTCCTCTTTGTCGACAGAGTAGATCCGGCCCTTGCCCCCGGTGCCGAAAAGGACTTTTTTCTCGTCCTCTCTCCAGAGGAGCGTGTAGATCATTTCGTCATCGGAGCTCCACAGGCGCTTGGCCACCCCGTCTCCGGTCAGCCGGTAGAGGGCTCCGCCGTCCTTCGCTCCGGGCGCCGCGGCGGAGGCCGGTCGGCCGTCGCCGCCCGAAGCGCTAACCGTGATCGAAACCTCGGCGTCGAGCCGGACGGGCGCGGCGGGGCCGGCGTCCTGCCGCGACCTCGTCGGCGTGCCCGACGCGGCCGCGTAGATCAGGCCTTCCCGGTCCATGGCCAGGCTGCGGACCTCTTCATACGGCGTCTCGAACAGGACGGAGGCCCGGCCTTCCGGCGTGATCTTGTAGACCAGGCCCTTGCCTCCGCTTCCCGCGAGGACGTCTTCCCGCGCCGTTTTTTCAAGGCACAGGATGTGGTTTTCGGCGGCCTTGAAGAACATCCGGCCTTCGCCGAGCGGCGAGATCCGGTAGATCCCGCCGCTCTCTCCGACGGCCGCCCAGAGTTCACCCGAGTCCAGGAACAGGAGGTCCCAGATGTATTTTTCAGCCGGATTGAAGAACTCCTCGCCCTTGCCGCTCCCCGTGATCCTGTAGATCCGGCCGTTCGGCGAGGTCGAAGCGTAGAGGACCCCTTTCCTGTCCAGGGCGAGACAAGTCACGTCCATCTCCGGCGCCTGGAACCAAACCTCGGACTTCCCGTCTTTCCCGATCCGGTAGACCTTGCCGCCGTGCCCCGTCCCAAGGAAAGTTGTCCCGTCCGGCATCGCCAAAACGGACAAGTAGAACTCCTCCTGGGGGGCGGCGATCTTCTCTTCCTTGGGCGCCAGGGCCAGCATCCCGTCATAGGAGACCGATATGCCGTCGAACTTGCCTCTCAGGTAATCCTCCCGCGTCCGAAGCTCCCATTTCTGGGGGACGACGGCCTGGAGGGAGGTCGCCAGGACGGCCAGTCCCAGGATTCCAACGAGGGGCGTTTTGCGCATGGTTCCGGACTCCTACTTTCGGATTTTGACGGGGATCGTCGCCCCGCCCTTGAAGACATAGGGGACGGGCATCTGGTATTCGCTCAAGGTCGAGCGGGTGATCTCCGTCGGGGGGGATGCCGCGGCCCGCGGCGAGGCGAACATCGACTTCATGGTGGGCGGCAGGTTCGGCATCTCCTCGCCTTTCAGGAACAAACCCGGCTTGGAGGCGATGATCTTGAAATAGATGCGGTTGTTCTTGCGGAGGCTGCCCAGGAGCCGGACGAGCTGGCTGAGGCTCCGCGGCACGAAATCCTGGATCCTGTACTGGGCCCGTTCGACCTGCTGCATCAACGCGGCGTCGCCGACGATGATCTGGAACTCGGTCCCCGCGGGAAGAGCCGGGGTCTGGACCGTGACCTCCTCCATCAGGCTCTCTTCCTTCTGTGTCCTGTAGAAGACCTTGATCTGGATCGGCTCACCGGGAGACACCTCGTACTTGTCGAGGAGGACCTTCTCGAGCGCGCAGGAGCGGCTTTCCTCGAGGACCCGGACGTTGAGGTCGATACGGAAAATCCCGACATCCTTGAACTCGTTGTTCATCAGGTAATGCACGACGGCGGCCATGAGCCCGGACAGGCTCACCGGGGCATTGTCGTAACTGCCGGAAAAGAGGTCTTCCAGGTGGATGCTCATCCCGCCCTTGTCGAGGAAAATGTCGGCGTTGAAATCGAGGGCGAGGTCGCCGAGGCTCCGCTCCTCGCTCGTGACCAAGGTCGACACCGCCATGTTGACCAGGGCCGGGGTTAGGAACTTGTCGTTGACGAGCTTGAGCTTGTAGTCCTTCCGGACCGCGGGGCCGGACTGGAGGCTGATGTTGAGGGGGATGAGGTGCGGCATGACGCCGATATCGCCGGCGGCCCCCGGCGTCCTGTCCTGGGAGAAACGGCCGATGACCGGGCCCGTCGACGCCAGCTTGAAAGAACTCTCCAGGCTGGGCATGACGGTGATGACGTCGGCTCTGGTCATGGCGTAATCCACGGCCCCCAGGTTGTAGAGAGGATGGCCGAAGGCCAGGACCTTGGCGCCGTCCACGTACGTCGCCGTCCCGATGGCGGAAATGTCGAGGTCGCCGCCCAAGAGCTGGACGCCAACCGCGTCCCCTTCCCGGAGGGAGGGGCCGCCCGGCGGCAGGGCCAGCCGCGATTGACCGCCCGTCCCGGCCCTGACAGCCCTAAACCCGAGGGGGGCGAAAAACGACCTCGCCCTCTCGAAGGCCCCGGTGGAGAATCCGCTGAACATGAGCGGAAGCTCGAGAGGGGCGATGGTCAGGCCGGCCGGCCGGGCCTGAGGCCTGGCCTCGAGCGACTTTAGGAACGTCCCCGAAAGCTCTTCCTGGCTGATATCGTCGCGGATGGGGACGGTTACGGCGCCGCCCGTCTTGAGATCGAGGGAAGCCCTGTCGATGGCCAGCATCTCGTCGATCGGCGTGATCCCGGCGATGGCCTCCTTGGAAAAGCTGAACCCGTAGGCCACGGCGCCGATGAGCTTACCGTCGATGTAGACCGGGCTGCCGCTCATGCCGGCGACGATGCCGGTCGTTTCGAGTCCGCGGCCGCGGAGGCGGGCCAGAATGACGTTCCGCTTGGGCTGGACGTTTTCGAGGACGCCGAGGATCTCGACGTCGAACTCCTCGATCGCCGTGCCCTGGAAGACGCTCTTCCCCCGGCCCTTCATGCCCGGTTTGACCTGGGAGAGAGGAAGGGTCAGTGTGGCGGCGTCGGCGGCCAGGCCGAAGGCAAGCAGGGCCAGGGTGACGACGCAGAAACGGCGGATCAAATGATCTCCAGGGCTTTGCCGCATTTCTCGAAGGCCGCTAGGATCGTGTCCAGCTCTTCGTCGGTGTGGCCGGCCCCGTAGCTCGTCCGGATGAGGGCATGGCCGTGCGGGACGGCGGGATAGATGACGGGCGTCGTGAAGATCCCTTCCTCCCTCAAGAGCCGCCAGAGCATGAAGCACTTCTCGTCGTCGTGGACGAGGATCGGGATGATCGGCGTCTGGGACCGGCCGGTGTCGTAGCCCATGGCCTGGTAGCCCGTCCGCATCCTCGCCGTGATGGCCCAGAGGCGGGTCCGCAGCTCGGGTTGTGTCTCGAGCATGTCCAGGATGGCCAGGACGGAGGAGATGGAGCCGGGCGTGGCCGCGGCGCTGAAGATCAGCGACCGAGCGTGATGCTTGATGAAAGAGATGATCTTCGCGTCGCCGACGACGACCCCGCCGATCGAGGCGAAGGTCTTGCTGAACGTGCCCATGACCAGGTCGATGTCCTTTTCGAGGCCGAAATGCTCGGCCGTGCCGCGGCCGTTCGCGCCGAGGACGCCGATGCCGTGGGCGTCGTCGACGAGGATGCGGACGCCGTATTTTCGGGCCAGGGGGACGATGCCAGGCAGGTCGGCGATGTCGCCCTCCATGCTGAAGACGCCGTCGACGACGATAAGCTTGCCCGCGCCGGGGTCGAGGGAAGCCAGGATCCGGTCAAGATCCTTCATGTTGTTGTGCCTGTACTTGTGGACCGTGGCGAAAGACAGCCGGCAGGCGTCGATGATGCTGGCATGGACCATGCGGTCGATGATGATGTGGTCGCCCTTGCCCGCGATCGCGGAAATGATGCCCAGGTTCGTCTGGTAGCCCGTGCTGAAGGTCAGGGCGGCCTCGCGGTTCATGAATTTCGCCAGCCGCTCCTCGAGCTTTTCATGCAGGTCGATCGTGCCGGTCAGGAACCGGGAGCCGCAGGTCCCGACGCCGTAGCGGTCAACCGCCTCCCGGGCGGCCGCCTTGGCTTTCGGATGGTCGGCCAGGCCGAGGTAGTTGTTCGACCCGACCATGATCATGGGCTGGCCGTTGACCGTGATCCGGTTCCCGACGGCCTCTTGGATAGGGATGAAATAGGGATAGAGGTCCGCCGCCTTAAGCTCGTCCGCCCGGGTAAAGGCCAGGCACTTGTCGAAAAGATCCACGATTGTCTCCTTTGACTCCGAGAGATGCCCGGCGGCCTCATTGACCCCCGCGGCCGAATCTCATACAATCCGGGTCATGCGGGTCCTGGTCACCGGTGGAACGGGCTTCCTGGGGAGCCACCTCGTCGAGCGGCTCCTCGAGGAACCCGGGGTGGAGGTCTACGCCCTCGCCCGCAACCCGTCGAAACTGCGCTGGCTCGAGGGAATCGAACGCATCCGTCTTCTCACAGGCGACCTGCAGAACTTGCCGGCCTTGCCCGCCGGGCTGGATTGCGTCTTCCACCTGGCCGGATTAACCAAAACTCTCAAAGCAAGCGCGTATTATACCGTAAACCGGGAGGGGACGGCAAATCTCCTCCGGGCCCTCGAGGGCCAGTCCTGCGCCCCGCGCTTCGTCCACCTGGGCAGCATCGCCGCCGGGGGGCCCTCCACGCCGCGGCGGTCGGTCTGCGAGGGGGACCCGCCGCACCCGGTCTCCCCCTACGGGGAGAGCAAGCTCATGGCCGAGGCGGAGATCCTCAAGTACAAGGACCGCTTCCCCGTCGTCATCCTCAGGGCGGCCGCCGTCTACGGCCCCCGCGATGAGGATTTCCTCGAGTACTTCCGCTGGATGAAGCGCGGTATCCTGCCCCTCGTCGGCCAGCGCCGCAAATCCTTGAGCCTCCTCTATGTCCGGGACGCCGTCCGCGCTATTCTGCTGGCGGCGAAGCCCGGGATCCCGAGCGGAGAGGTCTTCAACATCGCCGACCCCAGGATTTACACGTGGGAGGACATCGGCCGGACCGTGGCCGGCCTGCTGGGAAAAAAACTCATCCGGGTTCGCTTCCCCCTCTGGACGGCTTACCTGGCTTCGGCCGCCTCGGAGGGCATCGGCCGTCTCGGCGGCGGGGCGAGCGCCCTCAGCGTGAGCAAGTACAAGCAGATGAAGCCGGACTGCTGGGTGGCTGACGTCCGCAAGGCCCGCCAAGGACTCGGCTTCGAAAGCCGCTTTTCCCTTGAAGAAGGCCTGGGAGAGACGATCGCCTGGTATCTCTGGAAAGGTCTGCTTTGACGCCGGACGGCGAGTCCCGTTGTTTATTTTTTCGGAGGCTTCCTCTATAATGAAAATGCCCATGAATACGCGAACGATCATCACCGGAACCGGCCACTACGTCCCGCCCCGGGTCGTCACCAACCAGGACCTCGAAAAGCTCATGGACACGTCAGACCAATGGATCCGCGAGCGGAGCGGCATCGTCGAACGCCACCACATCGACGGGCGCGTCGGTACGTCCGACCTGGCCGTCGAGGCCGCCCGGCGGGCCATCGCCGACGCGAAGATCGAGCCTTCCTCCATCGACTTCGTCGTCGCTGCGACCCTCTCCCCCGATCACTATTTCCCCGGCATCGGGGTCCTCGTCCAGGCCAAGCTGGGCCTGGGCACGATCGGCGCCCTGGACGTCCGCAACCAGTGTAGCGGCTTCATCTACGCCCTGTCCGCAGCCGACCAGTACATCCGCGCGGGGACCTACAAGAGGATCCTCCTCGTTGCCGCCGAAGTGCAATCGACGAACCTCGACTTCTCCGACCAGGGCCGGGACATGTCCGTGCTCTTCGGCGACGGCGCCGGGGCCGTCATCCTCGAGCCGAATGGGGAGGATGACGGGCGCGGCATTCTGTCGACGCACCTTTACTCCGACGGCCGTTTCGCCGCTCATCTCTGGATGGAAAAGCCCTGCCCCATGGACAACCCGACCTTTCAGCGCGGGTTTTTCGACGAGGGCCGGTTCTACCCGAAAATGGACGGCCGGAACGTGTTCGTCAACGCCTGCCAGCGCATGCCCGAAGCCGTCCGGGCGGGCCTCGAGGCGAACGGCCTTACCGTCGACGACATCGACACCCTCATCCCCCATCAGGCCAACGACCGGATCTCGCTCATGGTCGCCAAGGGCCTCAAGATCCCGATGGAGAAGGTCGTCCGGAACATCCAGCGCTTCGGCAACACCACGGCCGCGTCCATCCCCATCGCGCTCGACGAGGCCCTGAAAGAGGGCCGGATCAAGCGGGGGAGCCTGGTCGCCCTGACCGCCTTCGGGTCGGGCTACACCTGGGCGTCGGCCTTCATTCGGTGGTAAAACGAGTCTTTCGTTCACATACATCGAGGGTTATAAAAAGGGTTTGTCAGGGTATGGACAAGTATGTTAGGATTTTCGAAACGGTTTTGAGGAGGAACGAATGAAGAAAACAGCCATTGTTCTCGCCGTGCTGGCCATCCTCGCCTGCGGCACCGGCGCTCTTCTGGCCCAGTCGCCCGAGGACGCCAAGTTCAAGAAATTCCAGGACACGTTCTGGGACGCCTACTTCAAGTTCTACCCGACGGCCGGAACCCTGCAAGGCTACACGAAATACAACGACAAGCTCGAGGACCCGAGCGAGGGCAATCTCGACAAGTTCAACGAAACCCTCGACGTGTTCAACCAGGAGCTCGTGTCCAAGATCGACAAAGCCAAGCTTTCCGCGGACAACCAGCTCGAGCATGAAATGCTCCTGGACTTTCTGGACCTTGAGTTCCTCAAGCTCCAGAACCTCATCCCTTGGGAGTACAGCCCCCTCCTCTATAACGATCTCTTCATCAACAGCCTCCGGAGCCTCCTCCTCAAGAACGGCGGCTCCGCCGCCGCCGCCACCTCCCGGGCCAAGCTCATCCCGGGTCTGGTCAAGCGGGCCAAGGACAACCTGAAGACCCCGCCCCAGGATTACACCCAGGCGGCCATCGCCCAGATGCCGGCCATCATCGATTTCTACAGGACGGAGCTCCCGAAGCTCTCGGGAGGCGCCCCCGCCCTCCAGGCCGAGGTCGTCAAGGCCGTCGCGGCCTTGGAAGATTATCAGCGGTTCCTGAAGGGCGAGCTCCTGGCCAAGTCGACGGGGAATTTCCGGACCGGCGAATCGCACCTGCGGACCCTGCGGATGACGACCCAGGGCCACCTGCCCATCATCGAGGAGATCGTCCAGCGCTCCCTGGCGGATTTCAACAACATCCGCCGCGACATGTTCCTCGTCTGCATCCCCTTCTACAAGATCATGTATCCCAACGTCGACATCGAGCAGCTCGGCCGGACGAAGGGCGACGAGCAAACCAAGAATATCGTCATCCAGGGCGTGCTCGACAAGATCAAGACCGACCACGTCGGCCGGGACGAGTACATCGGCCGGCTCAACACCGCCGCGGCAAGCATCCAAGGCTTCATCCAAAAACAGGGTCTCATCAACCTGCCCGAGGAGCCCCTGGCCATCGAGCCCATGCCGGCCTATTTCGCCGACGGCCTCTGGACCCGGCTGGTGACGCCCGGCGCCTTTGAAACGGGCGGTGCCTACACGCTTTACGTCCACCCCATTCCCGAGGCCTGGTCTGCGGAAGACGCCACGTCCTTCCTCGAGGAGCACAGCAACTACTACATCGACTTCATGGCCGTCCAGAAGATCTTCCCCGGCAATTTCGTGCCCGCCTATTTCACCCGGAAAGATCCCTCCATCATCAAGAGGATGGCCCCCAATCAAGGACTTCTCAAAGGCTGGCCGATCTTCCTCGAAGACATGTTCATGGAAAGCGGCTACGGCAATTACGACCTGCGGATGCGCCTCAACCAGCTCAAGCTCATGCTCAAGAACGTCATCGACTTCCAGATGGACATCAATATCCACGAGGGCACCTGGACGAAGGAAAAAGTCGTCGAGTACATGACGGTTCGGGGATTCATGACCAAGGCCGAGGCCAACCGCCGCTGGAACCAGATTGTCCTCAACCCGGGCGAGGGGGCCCAATCTTACATCGGCTACCAAGAGATCCTCGACCTGGAGAAAGACTATCAAAAGCTCAAGGGAGAGGCCTTCAACGCCAAGGACTTCCTGCAGAAACTCCTCAGCTACGGCGCCATCCCGCTCCGGACGCTGAAGGTGAAGATGGTGCAGTAAGACGCCGCCCGTTTTAGCAGCGATGGGAGGAAAGCCGAGGCTGGTGGACTCGCACGCCCACCTCGACATGGCCGAGTTCGACCCCGACCGGGCCGACGTCGTCCGCAGGGCCCTCGCCGCGGGCGTCGTCGCCATACTTTGCCCGGCCGACCTGACCCGCGCCGCGAGCCTGCCGGCCATCGCCGGCCTGGCCGTCGAGTTTCCGACCGTGCTGGTCGCCGCCGGCGTCCACCCGCACCAGGCCAAGGACTTCGATCCGGGCCACCTTCGCGAACTCGGCGGGCTCGCCGCCCGGGGCGACATCCGGGCGGTCGGCGAGATCGGGCTCGACTACCATTACGATTTTTCGCCCGCCTGCCTCCAGCAGGAGGCCCTGCGCTCCCAGCTCGCCTTCGCCGAGGGCGCCGGCTTGCCGGCGATCCTCCACAGCCGCTTATCCGGGTCCGACATCATCGCCGCCGTCGACGGGGTGGGATTCCGGCGCGGCGGTATCCTCCACTGCTATACGGAGGACTGGGCGACGGCCCGGGCCATGCTCGAGCGGGGCTTCTTCATCTCTTTCTCCGGGATCCTGACCTTCCCCAAGGCCGGGGAGCTCCGGGAAGTGGCCGGGAAAGTCCCTCTCGACCGCCTCCTCGTCGAAACCGATTCCCCTTATCTCGCCCCCGTCCCCTACCGCGGCTCGGGACGGCGGAACGAGCCCGCCTTCGTCGTTGAGACGGCCCGCGTCCTGGCCGGGATCCGGGGCCTTTCCCTGGAGGACTTGGCCGGAGCGACGACGCGGAATTTCGCCGGCCTCTTCCCATTTGAAATAACGGGGGGCGAGTGCTAAGATAATCCCGCCATGGGACAGGACCATTCCTTCGACATCGTCTCCCGCATCGACTTCCAGGAAGTGACCAACGCCGTCAACGTCGCCCTGAAGGAGATCCGGAACCGTTTTGATTTCAAGAACAGCCGCGTCGACATCGTCCTCGAGAAGGACAAGCTGACTCTCGTCGCCGAGAACGACTTCAAGATCAAGGCCCTGCGGACGGCCCTCGAAGAGAAGCTCGTCAAGCGCAAGGTCCCCCTGCGGGCACTGGATTACCGGAGGATCGAAGACGGGCCCAACCGGACGGTCAAACAAGAGGTCGTCTTCCAGGTCGGCATCCCCATCGAAAAAGCCCGGGAGATCGTCAAGCTCGTCAAGAAAGAAAAGTTCAAGGCCCAGGTGGCCATCCAGGGCGACGAGGTCCGGGTCTCCTCGGCCAAGATCGACGTCCTCCAGGAGGTCATAACTTTCCTCAAAGGCCAGGACCTCGGCATTCACATGCAGTTCTTGAACTACCGATGACGTCGCCGACACCCCTCCTCGACCGCTGGTCGTCCCTGCCTAAGGGCAGGGACTTGTCCTCCCTCACCAAGGAGATCCGGTCCGACCTCGACCGGGTCGAGGACCGGCTCGAATCCTGGTCGCATTCGGCCAATCCCCTGACTTCCGAGGTCAGCCGCTACGTCCTCCGCAAGAAGGGGAAGCGGCTCCGTCCGGCGCTCGTTCTGCTGACCGCCCGTCTTTTCAGCCCGGGGAGCGAAGAATCCGTCTTTCTGGCCTCGCTCGTCGAGCTCATCCACACGGCCAGCCTCATCCACGACGACATCGTCGACAACGCCGGCGTCCGGCGCGGCAAGGAGTCGGTTCACGCCAAGTGGGGTCCCAACATCACCGTCCTTCTCGGCGATTACCTCTACATCAAGTCCATCGGCCTCTCCCTCCAGTCCCGTCACGACCGGGTCACTCGTCTCCTCGCCGACGTCACGGCCCGGATGATCGAGGGGGAGCTCGACGAGTACGCCCTCGCCGGCGACGCCCGCATCACCGAAGGGCAGTACCTGAATATCATCGAGAACAAGACGGCGGTCTTGTTCGCCGCGTGCTGCCGGATCGGGGCCATCCTCGGGCTGGCGTCCCCGGAAGAGGAAGAAGCCGTCGCCGCCTTCGGCCTGAACTTGGGCCTGACGTTCCAGATCATCGACGACCTTCTCGACTTCACGGGCGACCCCGATGTCCTCGGCAAGCCCGTCCTGTCGGACCTCGCCGAGGGGCGGATCACGTTGCCGCTGATCCGGGCTCTCAAGACCGACGGGCGCTCCGGGCGGGAACGCATCAAGGGCCTCGTCGGCCGGAAAGACATCTCCGCCGAAGAGCGGCGGAAATTGCTCGGAACCCTGGCCGACGGCGGGGCCTTCGAGTACGCCGGCCTCAAGGCCAGCGAATTCGCGGAGAGGTCGCTCGAGTTCGTCAACCGGTTCCCCGACTCGACGCCCCGCGAGACGCTCCTCCGCCTGGCCGTCTTCGTCCTGACCCGGAAGCGGTGAAACCGGAGGAAAGGGAGCGATGATAGAGATCGAAGTCAAGATCCGGATCCAGGACCCCAAGGCCGTGAGGGAGAAGCTCCTCGGCCTGGGCGCCGCCGTGTCCCGGGAGAGGCACCGCGAAACGAACGCCCTCTACGATAACGCGGCGGGCGACCTCCGCGCCGGCCGTCGGGCCCTCCGGCTGCGGGCGGCGGGAAAGCGGGCGACGCTGACGTTCAAGGGCGAGCCCCGAAAATCCAGGTCTTTCAAGGTCCGCGAAGAATTCGAGACCCAGGTCCGCGACCCTAAGGAGCTGCGAAAGATCCTCAAGGCCCTCGGGCTCAAGGAGACATTCGCCTACATGAAGCACCGGACCGTCTTCCGCAAGAGCCGGCTGACCATCTGCCTCGACGAGACATCGATCGGGAATTTCCTCGAGCTCGAGGGGGAAAGGCATGAGATCACCAAGTTCGCCCGGTCCCTGGGCTTCGGCCGGACGGATTTCATCACCAGCAGTTACATCGAGATGATCGTGCAGGCGGGGGAAAAGGGCGGACCTGTCTGAGACGCCGCCGGGTCCGGATTATTCGTCCTTGTCTTCCTTGGCGCCGTCTTCCTCGCCCTCGTCGTCCTCGTCGCCCTCTTCGTCGACTTCAGGCCCTTCTTCGAGCTCGACGGTGGGTTCTCCCTCGGGGAGGTCCTTGACGGCGACCCCTTCGGCATCCCCATGCTCGTCGGGGATCGCGGCTCCCACGAAGACGCGATCGTCCCGTTCGGGAACGTCGTCCATCCGGACGGGGATGATCTCGTACTCGATGAGCCCGGCTCTGACCTCGGCCTCGGCGATCCGGATCAGGCTCTTGGATTTGCCCTTGATCTTGGGCTTGGCGCCCTTGAGCAGCTGTTTGGCCCGCTTCGAGGCCAGGATGATGAACCGGTATTTGCTGTCGATGTTTCCGAATTTATCCACCGTCTATCGGCTCCTCGCAGAGAATTGCCTTGGATGGGCTCCTTACCATACCAAAAAACCGGGGAATTATCAAGCCGGCGGATTTTCTTTGACAGAGGCCGCGTCCTATGGTATTTAGTTTTTCTTCCTATCTCGAGGAGGTCTCATGACTCAAGGCCTGACCACCAACGGCTGGTTTTTCCTCGTCTTCGGCTGGGGATTCATCCTGACCCTGACCATCTACTGCTTCTCCCGCGTTCTTTTCGGCAAGAAGCCCGAAGTCGTCGTCGAGGCCGGCGGCCGCGAACAGTGGGGCTCGCGAATCGGCCTCATCCTGGCCGTGGCCGGAAACGCCATCGGCCTGGGCAACTTTCTCCGCTTCCCGGCCAAGGCGGCGGCCAACGGCGGCGGCGCCTTCATGATCCCCTACTTCGTCGCTTTCATCCTGCTCGGCATTCCGATGATGTGGGTCGAGTGGACGATCGGCCGCATGGGCGGGGTCAAGGGCCACGGCACGACCCCCGGCATGTTCCACCTCATGTGGAAAAAGGCGCCGTCGAAGTACCTCGGCGCCCTGGGCATCGTCATCCCGTTCGTCATCGTCATCTACTACAACTTCATCGAGTCGTGGTGCCTGGGCTATTCCTGGTTCTCGGTGACGGGTAAGTACTTCGGTCACGCCAACCGCGACGCCATGGGCAAGTTCCTGCGCGGCTTCCAAGGGATCGAGTCCAACGAGTTCTTCAGCTCGCTGGCCCCCGTCCTGATCTTCTGGGCCATCACGATCGGCCTCAACTTCTACTTCCTCTACAAGGGCATCTCCAAGGGCATCGAGATCCTGGCCAAATACGGCATGCCGCTTCTCTTCATCTTCGGCATCATCCTCGTCGTCCGGGTCCTGACCCTGGGCACGCCCGACCCGTCCCAGCCGGAAATGAACGTCGCCAACGGCATGGGCTTTATCTGGAACCCGGACTTCAGCCGCCTGGGGTCGGCCAGCGTCTGGCTGATCGCCGCCGGGCAGATCTTCTTCACCCTGAGCCTCGGCCAGGGCATCATCAACACCTATGCCTCTTACGTCAGGGAAAAGCAGGACATTACCCTGAACGGCCTGACGACCTCGTCGACCAACGAGTTCGCCGAGGTCATCCTCGGCGGCACGATCGCCATCCCCGTGGCTGTGGCCTTCTTCGGCGTGGCCGAAACTAAGATCATCGCCGAGGGCGGGGCCTTCAACCTCGGCTTCCAGGCCCTGCCGGTCATCTTCCAGAAGATCCCGCTCGGCCAGATCTTCGGCGGCATGTGGTTCTTTCTCCTCTTCATCGCCGGCATCACTTCGTCGGTGGCCATGACCCAGCCGGCCATCGCCTTCCTCGAGGACGAATTCAAATGGAAGCGCGAAAAGGCCGTCATCGTCGTCTTCTCCGTACTGGTCACCCTGACCGCCTTCGTCATCGCCTTTTTCAAGTTCGGCTTCCTCGACGAGCTCGACTTCTGGGCCGGCACCTTCGGCCTGGTCGTTTTCGCGGCCATGGAGGTCATCCTCTTCTCTTGGGTCTTCAAGATGAAAAAGGGCTGGGAGGAGATGCACAAGGGCGCCGACCTCAAGGTCCCCCGCATTTTCAAGTTCATCATCACCTACGTCACCCCGGTCTACCTCCTCATCATGCTCGGCGTCTGGACCTATCAGGACGCCGTCAAGGAGTTCCTGATGACGGGGAAAGACCCGGCCCACCGGCCCTACCTTTGGGGCGCCCGGGTCATGATTTTCGTTCTGGTCCTCGTCATGCTCCTCCTCATCCGCAAGGCTTGGAAAAAGAAGAAGGGGCACGAGGCGGAAGCCCGGGAAGCCTAGACGGCGCGGCGGGTCACGGTTCGATCGCTTCGCAGACGACCTTGGAAGGGAGTTCCCTGTCGATTGAATTCATGCGGTTTCTGTGGTAAATTTGTCTATCGGCGCCAAGGAAAAAATGGATAAGAGGATCTGGGCTATCGGCGGAGGCAAGGGCGGGACGGGCAAGAGCTTCGTCGCCGCGAGCCTCGGCCTCCACCTGGCCTCTCTCGACCGCGAGGTCGTCCTCGTCGACGCCGACCTCGGCGCCCCCAACCTCCACACCCTGCTGGGCGTCAAGGCCTCCCACCCGGACCTCGGTGATTTCCTGACCAACAACGTCCCCTCGCTCGAGGAGGCGGCCGTCGAAACGCCCTACCGCGGCCTGCGGATCGTCAAGGGCTCGGAGAACATCCTCTTCATCGCCAACCTCAATCATTACAAAAAGCTTCGCCTCCTCCGCCAGCTCCGCCAGCTCAAGACCCAGAACGTCATTCTCGACCTGGGCACGGGGAGCAGTTTCAACACGCTCGATTTCTTCTTGAGCGCCAACCCCGGGGTCGTCGTCGCCACGCCCGAGCCCACGGCCATCGAAAACACCTATCTGTTCCTGAAGTCCTGCATCATGCGGGTCCTCAAGCTCTATATGGACCACTACAAGATCCAGGACCTCCACCAGAAGATGCTCGACCAGATCGAGAAGAACTCGCAGTCGCTCTACGGCTTCTTCAAGTCGCTCATGGAGAACGACCGGTCTTACGGCACTATCCTCTACCGGGCCCTGCGGGCCTTCCGGCCCTGCCTGGTCATGAACAAGGCGCGCGACGAGCGGGACGTCCTCCTCGGGCGGTCCGTGGCCGACGTGGCCCGGAAATACCTCCTCATCGACATGAAGTACCTCGGCGCCGTGCCCTATGACGACGACGTCCACGAGTCGCTCCGCGGCCTCAAGCCGTTCTACCTGGAACACCAGGACTCGGCCGCAGCCCGGGCCATCCGCCAGATGTCCGAAGAGCTGGCCTACTCGATCGAATTCACCCTGCGGACTCCCCCTGAGATCCGGCTTCCGGACGTCTGATGCTCAAGAGGATCGAGGACTGGAACTACTACGAGCTGCTGAGCGTCGAAAGGATCGCCTCCCAGGACGAGATCTGGGCAGCCTATCAAGCCGCGTTGACCACTTACCGCGACGGCTCGCTCGCCGTCTACGGCCTGGTCACGGAGGCCGAGCGCGGGCTCATCCTCGAGCGCATCCAGGAGGCCTTCCAGACGCTCCGGGACGCCAAGAAACGGAAAGATTACGACCTGGCCCTCCTCCGGCACGCCGCCTATTTCCCGCCGAAGGCCCCCTTCCGCAAGTCGGTCGGCAAGGTCGAGATCGAGGACATCCCGCCCAAGAAAACCCTGTGGGCCCGGCTCAGGCGGATCTTCTCTAGAAATCCTTGACGAGGTCGTCTTCCGTCTCGAAGACGCCGTCGGGACCGGCGGATCGGAGACGGAACGAAGAATCGGAAAGTCTCTCGTAGCGGATCCTCCTCCCCCACGCGTCCGGAAGGACGGCCGCCGTGGGATGGAATTTCCGGAGCGCCTCGAGGCTTTCGGGAAGGCCCTCGCCTTCGGCCGCGTACGAGAGGACCTCGCGCGAGAGCGATTCCAGGTTGACCGCGGTCAGCTTGATCTTCGTCTGGAGGTATTTGTCGACCTCGATCCGGAGGCCCCCCTTGTTGTCGGCCACCTTGCCGAAAAAGATGAAATAGACGACGACCATGGCCATGATGACAACGATCAGCATGCCTTTGATTTTCATCGCGGTCTCCTAAACGGATTGCTTCCGGCCCGCCGGCCCGCCGGCGTGGGCGGCGATGCGGTTGGCGATCCTCGCGACCACGGCGTCGGGGACGCCGTCCGGATGCGAGGACTGGAGCCTCATATCGCAGATCTCGTTGACGTAATCGACGACGAGCAAGCGGCCCCGGGCGTCCCTGGCGATCTCCGTCGAGAAGAACCTGAGCCGGGAGACACGGGCGATCGTCCGCACGATCGCGTAGATCGGGCCGAGAGAACACGCGGCGGCCTCGTCGTAGCCAAGCTCGGCATAGAGATGCGTGCGGTCGTCCCACCACGTGAGATGGACCTCGCCGAGGACATAGAACCCCCTGAACCAGAACCTTTTCCCATCCCTCACCTCGGGGACGATTCTCTCCTGGAGAAGATACTTGTCGGCCGGATAGGTCCGGCGCGCGGCGAGGACGTCCGCCGGGCCGGCCGCGTCGGCGACGACGCCGACGCTGCCGCCGGTCGTGTTGGCCGGCTTGACGACGAAGGGGACGCCTAAAGGAGCCAGGTCCTCGGGCCTCAAGGAGATGTCCGGCTTCGTCGCGTGGGATGGCAGGATCACGGTGTGCGGGGTGCGGATGCCCGCGGTCAGGAACTCCAGGTGCATGGTCGCCTTGTCCGAGGCCCAGCGGAGCTTATCCAGGCCTTCGATGACGTCCCGGCCCCTTTCAGCGGCCAGGGCCTGCAGGCCGACGAATTCGGGCGAAGCTCCCGAGGCCCGGTCGAGAAGGACGCGGAAGTCGAGCTGGCCCGAGCGGAAGGCTTCGAGGAACCGGCCGGCGTCGGCCGGAGGAACGACGGCCGTCTTGAGGCCGCGGCCCAGCGCGGCCGCCTCGATGACGCGGATGAAAGCCCGGTCGTACTCCCAATCGAACGTCAGGGCCAGGTCGTATCGGGATTCGGGCTCCATGCTAGGCCGTCCTCAGCCCCCTAGATCTTCCGGAACATGTAGGCCGCGCCCCGGCTCGACCCGGCGCCGTCCTCTCCCGACGCCCCGGAAAGGAGATAAAGCCCGTCGATAGCCACGCTGAACCCGAACCAATCCTCGTTCGCGCCGTCGCTCGCCCGCAGGATCTGGGCTTCGCCCCAGTTATCCGTCCCGCCCTCACTCCGGACGAAGACGTAGACCTGGCCTCTCTCCGTGCCGCCTCCCTTGCTCCAGCCCGCGCCGATGACGACGTAGTCTCCATCGACGGCGACGTCGTAGCCGAAAAAGTCGGAATCGTGGGCATCGCTCGCAGTGAGCTTCTTGAACTGGCCCCAGTTGTCCGCCCCGCCCTGGTCCCTGCCGAAGAGGTAGGCCGCGCCCCTGTCGGTTCCGCCGCCGTTGTCCCAGCCCGCACCGATGACGGCGAGCGCTCCGTCGAGCGCTACCGAGGTCCCGAGCCAGACGTCGTCGGCAGCGTCGTCAGCGGTGAGCTTCTTCAGCTGACCCCAGCCGTCGGCGCCGCCCATGTCGCGGGAGAAGATGTAGGCCGCACCGCGGTTCGACCCAGCCCCGTTCTCGCCGGGGGAACCGATGACGGCGACATCGCCGCTGAGGCCAATGGAGTATCCGAATTGGTCGACGTCGTCCGGGTCTCCGGCCACGAGCCTGACGACCGGGCCCCAGTTGTCGGCTCCGCCCTGGTCCCTGTAAAAGACGTAGGCCGCGCCCTCGTCGGTGCCGCCGCCGTCCACGCCGTCCGCACCGACGATCAACGTGTCCCCCTCGAGCGCGACGGCGAACCCGAATCCGTCATTGTCCGCCGCGGCGCTCGCGGTGAGCTTCTTGACCTGGCCCCAGGTGTCGGCCCCGCCCTGATTCCTGTAGAAGATATAGGCCGCGCCCCGGCCCGTCCCGGCCCCGTCCTCCGCGGCCGCGCCGACCACGGCGTAATCACCGGAGATGTCCACGGAGACGCCGAAGATGTCGTCGGCGGCCGCGTCGCTCGCGACGAGCTTCTTGACCTGACCCCAGCCGTCGAGCCCGCCCAGGTCGCGGGAGAAGATGTAGGCCGCACCGCTGTTGTTCCCATTGACGTCATCGCCGGGGGCCCCGACGATGGCCAGATTGCCAGCGACGGCGGCGGACATGCCGAAGCTGGTATTGTCGGCTGTATCGCTGGCGACGAGTTTCAAAAGCGAACGGAACGTCGTCTCGGGCATGACCTCATCCTTCGCCTGGCAGCCGGCCAGGAGGAGACAGGCGATCCCGGCGAGAAGAACGGTAAGGACCGATCTCATTCTCATGGGCTTATCCTCATCTTTGTTGCGCGTGACGCGTTGCATTCATCCAAAGGGCCGGCCTTCTTCATCGATCCCCGGGAACGGCGCAGCGGCGGGCGAAATCCTCGAGCTGGTCCTTGCTCAGCCCGCGGAGATGAACGCCGTCCAGTCGCTTGACCACCTTCCCCTTCTCGAAATAGAGGACCGTGGGGAAGACATCGATGGAGTATTTCGTGGCGACAGGGTCCCCGTCGTCGACCAGGATCCGCATGTAGCAGGGCTCGCCGGAGGCCGCATGCTTGCGGTAGGTCGGAAGGAAGGACTGCGAGAACGGGCACCAGGAAGCGTAAAAGAGGACCATGAGACGGTCCCGCGATTTGATGGCCGCCTCGAGCTCCTCGGGGCTCCGGGCGAGAATGCAGGGGTCTGCTTCGGGCGCGTCTTCCGGTCTATTCAGCAGGGCTTTCATCATATTCCGAAGTTTTGCCATGACCAACTGAGCATCATACCGAGGGCGGGACTATTTTTCAATGCCGCGCAGTTTAAGGTCGTCGAAGGCGCCGGTGTCGTCGAACGAGCCGACGCCGACGAGGCCATGGCCGAGCGTCCGGTCGCGCGCGGTGAGGATGGGCTTGGTCATATCGTCGAGGTAGGCCCGGATCTCCCCCGTCTCTGCGTCACAGACCACTTTGAAGGCATGCCATTCCCGGTCCGTCAGACGGAAAACGGACGTCCCCACCGGCTCGGCGTTGATCTTGACCCGGTCGGCGCCGTCGACCAGACCGATGATGTTGTGGACCTCGTCGCTCAACCCCGCGAAATGAACATAATAAAAATGCTCAGGATCCTGGAAATGGAAAAAGACGCACATGTCCCGCACGTTGGTAGCCGGGTCGGTATGGCAGCGTACCCGGCCGGTGAACTCGAAGGACGCGACGTCGTGGCCTGTCCAGAGCGACCAGGAGGTGGGCGCCCGGACCTTGCCTTGTTCGCCCGGGGCGTTCAGCTCATAGACCATCGAGCCGCCGTCATCGACCACGCGCCAGTGGGCCGGGTCGTTCGGCTGCCAGCTCTCTGCGGCGCCGTTTTCGAAATCGCATTCGGCGAGAAGCGCCAGGCCGGAGGGGCCCTGCTTACAATAGGCAAAGAGCAGACTCGCCGCGGCAGACAACCATAAGCCAAACAGGATTTTCAACACCCCTCCCCGTCCCGGTATCCCGGCCGCATCCAGGGCAGGTAGCTGCCGGCAAAGAAGGGCTCGAGCTTGACCGTTAGCTTAGCCATTTCCTCGGGAGAGAGCGGCTGGAAGTCGCGGAGGAGCGCGGCGTTTTTCCGGACAACGTCGACGCTATCCGTGCCGACGACGGCGGCATGGACGAGCGGAAGCGTCAGGGCGTAGCGGATGAGGTCCACGGCGGCGAGGCCTTCGACGGTCTCGCGCGGCCGGATGGCCTTGATGATCATGACGCCCATTTTTCGGACCGCGGCCGCGGGGATGGCCCCGCCCTCGAGATCGCCCCGTCGTTCCTGGTAGTGGTTGAGGGCGATGAGCATGGTGTCGAAATCGTGACGGCGGGCGGCCTCGGCCATGGCCTCGGCGTCGACATGACCGGAAAAACCGATGAACCGGGCGATCCTCTGGTCCTTGATCTTCCGCAGGGCGTCGAGCGCCCCGCCCCGCTGACCGAGGGTATCCAGGTCGGCCATCGACTCGACGAGGTGGACCTGGTAGAGGTCGAGGTGGTCGGTCCGGAGGCGTTTCAGGCTCTCCTCGAGCTGTCGCATGACCCCGTCGTAGGTCCGTTCCTCGAACTTGGTGGCCAGGAAGACCTCTTTCCGGCGGCTTTCGAGGACCCGGCCCAACCGTTCCTCGCTGACGATCGACTTGTTGGTGTAGTTGTAGGCCGTATCCCAGTAATAGAACCCGTGGTCGAGGGCCGCCTGGAGGATCTCGTGGGCCGTGTCCTCGCTCTCGACGGCGCAGAAGCGGCTGCCGAGCCCGATGCCGATCCGGGGCACGGCGACGCCCGTTTTCCCGAGGATCGCGGTCGGCAGGCCCTTGGCGTCGAAGGCCGGGCCAGGGCCGGCGAGAGCCTTGGAGGCGACGGATGTGCCGGCCGCTGCGGCTGCGATCAGCGTTTTGAGGAATTCCCGGCGGTGGATGCGCGTTCGGCTCATGGCTCTCCTCTTTCAAAATCCATCGACATCGGCTTTTTCAGGCATCCCGATTCTAAATGGATCATGGGCAATAATCAACTCCTTCGACAGAGGTGGGCTTCAAGACAGGCCGGACAAAACCGCCGCTCTCACCTTTTCCATGAGCTCTACCATGGTGTCCTGCGTGTAGCCCGTCACGGGGACGGGCTCATGGAAGGCGATCCTGACGCGCCCTTTCCGGACGAGCCACTGCCCGCGCGGCATCAGCTGGTAGGTTCCCTTGATCGACACAGGAACGATGGGCGCGCCGGTCTCGAGGGCCAGGAAGAAGCCGCCGCGACGGAACGGCAGAGTTTTTCCGTCCCAGCTCCGTTCCCCTTCGGGATAGACGAGGAACGAGTAACGCTTCTCTTTGATCAGTCGCGCGGCGCGGGCGATGCTTTTCCTGCCCGCACCGGCGCCCTCTTTGTCCAGGGGCACGTAGCCGGAGAACCGCATGCCCAGTCCCAGGACCGGGATACGGAAGACGAACCGCTTGACGATCACCCGCGCCGGCCGGTCGAGGACGGTCATCAGAAGCGGGGCGTCCAGGAAGCTCAGGTGGTTGCACATGAAAACGTAGGGAGTTCCCCGGTCGATCCGGTCGAGCCCCGCGGCCTCGACGTCGATGCCGAGGATGAACCGCCCGACCCGCATCATCCAGCGGCCGTAGGCGAGGAACACGTCCCGCAGCCCGAAGAGCGCGCTGACGAGAAGAACGGGAATGGCGAGAAGAGTCAGGATGAGAAAAACGATGACGAGGATTGCGCTGCGCATAGAGAAAACGGAATGACCCGTGTAGGACTCGAACCTACAACCCACAGATTAAGAGTCTGTTGCTCTACCAATTGAGCTAACGGGCCAAAAATCCCCTCTAGTTTAGATGAGTCGGGCCACCTTGTCAAACCACGCCGAAGGCCGCCCTCGCCCCTGTCCGAACCCCTTCTCTACTCCTTGATCCCGGCCAGGTTGAGCATGAAAGCGTACTCCATGGCCGTCTGTTTCAGCCGGCGGAAGCGGCCGGAGACGCCGCCGTGCCCGCCCTCCATGTTCGTCCAAAGCAGAAGCGGGTTCTTGTCCTTCTTCATGGCCCGCAGCTTGGCCACCCACTTGGCCGGTTCGAAATACTGGACCTGGGAGTCCTGCCAACCTGTGGTCACGAGCATGGCCGGGTATTTCTTGGCCTCGACCTGGTCATACGGGGAATAGGACAGCATGTAGTCGTAATACTCCTTGACCTCGGGGTTGCCCCACTCGTCGAACTCGCCCGTCGTCAGCGGAATGCTCTTGTCGAGCATGGTCGTGACGACGTCGACGAAAGGCACGCCGGCGACGACGCCCTTGAAGAGGTCGGGCCGCAGATTGACCACGGCGCCCATGAGAAGCCCGCCCGCGCTGCCGCCGTTGGCGAAGAGCACGCCGGGATTCGTGAACTTCTGGGCGACGAGGTAGTCGCCGCAGTCGACGAAATCCGTGAACGTGTTCTTCTTCTTGAGGAGCTTGCCGTCCTCGTACCAGGCCCTGCCCATCTCCTGCCCGCCCCGGATATGGGCGATGGCGTAAACGAAGCCCCTGTCGAGCAGGCTCAGGCGCGCCGAGCTGAAGCCGGCGTCCGTGCTCGATCCGTACGAACCGTAGCCATAGAGAAGGCAGGGATTGGCGCCGTTCTTGACCAAGCCCTTTCTATAGACGAGCGAGATGGGCACCTTGACGCCGTCGCGGGCCACGGCATAGTGCCGCTCGGCCTGATAGTTCTTCGCGTCGAAGCCGCCGAGGACCTCCTCCTGCTTGAGGAGCTTTTTCTCGTGCGTGACCATG
>JBGOYY010000014.1:0-58719 GCA_041479905.1 Candidatus Aminicenantia bacterium | reverse complement strand
GTCAACAAGCCCGACGTCCTCCTCCTCGACGAGCCCCTGGCCGCGCTCGACCTCAAGCTCCGGCAGAAGATGCTCATCGAGCTCGACCTCATCCACGACGAGGTCGGCATCACCTTTCTCTACGTCACCCACGACCAGGCCGAGGCCATGAGCCTGAGCGACCGGATCGCGGTCATGGACGGCGGCCGCATCGAGCAGGTCGGCGCGCCGGCGGAGATCTACGAGTCGCCGCGGACGAGCTTCGTCGCGGCCTTCATCGGCGACACCAACTTCCTCGAAGGCCGGGTTGAGGCCTGCCCGGACCGCGAGTACTGCCGCCTGACCATCGCCGGGCTCCCGGGGATCCTCTGCTTCAACGACAAGTCCCTCCAGCCCGGACAGCCCATCTATCTCAGCATCCGGCCGGAGAAGATCCACATCTCCCGGGATCGGCCCGAGGAGAAGCCCCAGCGGAATTACCTCCCGGCCGTCGTCGAGGACGTCATCTACCTCGGCTCTAACACGAAATACTGGGTCCGGGCCGGCGGCTACAGGATCCAGGTTTTCCGCCAGCATGCCCGCTATTTCCTCGACGAGCAGCCCCTCCGCTGGAAGGACGAAGCCTGGATCTGGTGGCACGCCGACGACGGCTTCATGCTCGACCACTTCCGGAAATCGGACGAGGGCTTGCTCGCCGTGCCGCCGCAGAGCGTCGGCGAGCCAATTAAATAGATGGATAGCAAACATCGCCGCCGCGCCGAGTGGCTGGTCTCCCTGCCCACCCTGGCCTGGCTCGGTCTGTTCATCGTCGTCCCGACCGTCCTCGTCTTCGTCATCGCCTTCCGGCCGGCCAATCCCTACGGCGGGATCGGCGGCGGCTGGACCCTGGACACCGTCCGCTCCCTGTGGACGCCGAGCTATCTGGCGATCGCCTGGCGGACGCTTTGGATAAGCCTCCTGACGACCGCCATCTGCCTCGTCCTGGCCGTGCCCACCGGATACTCCATCGCCCGGGCCTCCGCCAAGTGGCGGAACCGGCTGCTCATGCTGGTCATCATCCCCTTCTGGACGAGCTTTCTCGTCCGCGTTTTCGCCTGGAAGTCCCTCCTCCATCCCGAAGGGTTGATCAAGAAAGCCCTGGAAGCACTGGGGCTCGTCGGGACGACGTCGACGCTCCTCTATAACCCGACGGCCGTCGTCCTGGTCATGGTCTACACGTTCCTGCCGTTCACCATCCTGCCCATCTACGCCGCCGCGGAAAAGTTCGATTTCCGGCTGGTCGAAGCGGCCCGCGACCTCGGCGCCCGGCCCTTCCAGGCTTTCCGGAAGGTCTTCCTCCCGGGGATCCGCATGGGACTCCTGACCGCGTTCCTCGTCGTTTTCATCCCCGCCCTGGGGTCCTACATCATCCCCGACCTCGTCGGCGGCCCGTCCGGAGAGATGCTGGGAAACAAGATCGCCCAGCGGGTCTTCACCGACCGCAACCTGCCCCACGCGAGCGCCTTGTCGGCCGTCCTCGTCCTGGCCGTGCTCGCGCCCCTCATCGCCGTCCTCGCCCTCCAGCGCAAGAACAAGAAGTCCGACATCATCATGGGGGAAGCGCCGTGAGGAGGAGCCGTTTTCCGCTCGTCGTCACCGCCCTCGTCCTGGCCTTTTTCTATTTGCCCATCCTCATCCTCGTCGTCAACTCCTTCAACCCGGCCCGCTTTTCCAGCCGCTGGCAGGGTTTCTCGCTCGTCTGGTACGCCCGGCTCTTCGAGTCCCCCGAGGTCTGGCAGGCGCTGAGGAACACGCTCATCATCGCCGTTTCGGTCACGACCGTGTCTGTTGTCCTGGGGACGGCCGCGGCCTTCGCCCTCCATCGCTACGCCGCGAGCCGGCTTCAGCGGGTCCACTACACCCTGATCTACACGCCCCTCGTCGTTCCCGAGATCCTGATGGGCATCAGCCTCCTGATGTTTTTCGTCGCGGCCGGCATCCCGCTGGGGTTGTTCACGATCTTCCTGGCCCACGTCACGTTCTGCGTCAGCTACGTGGCCATGACCGTCCTCGGCCGGCTCCAGGATTTCGACTTCTCGGTGATCGAGGCGGCCCAGGACCTCGGCGCGAGCCCATGGCAGAGCGCCCGGAAGGTCCTCATCCCCATGCTCATGCCGGGGATCGTCGCCGGCGCCCTGCTCGCCTTCACCCTGTCGGTCGACGACTTCGTCATCACCTTCTTCGTCGCCGGGCCCGGCTCGACCACCCTGCCCCTCCGCATCTACAGCATGATCAAGTACGGCGCGCCGCCGATGATCAACGCCCTGTCGACCCTCCTCCTCGCCGTCACGCTGACGGCCGTCCTCCTGAGCCAGCGGCTCGTCCGGTTGAAAAGTGGGAAAAACGGATGAGAAAGAAAGGCGGAGTCTTGCGCGCAGCGGTGGGTGCCATTCTGCTCGTCCCCATCCTCCTCGCGCCGGCCGGCTGCGGCAAGGCCAAGCCCGTCCTCAGCGTCTACACCTGGTCTGATTACATCAAGCCCGAGCTCGTCCGGCGCTTCGAGCGCGAACACGCCTGCCGGGTCGTCCTGGACACGTTCGAATCTAACGAGGCCATGTACGCCAAGCTCAAGGCCGGCGCGTCGGGCTACGACCTGCTGACGCCCTCGAGCTACATGGTCAGCCTCATGCAGAGCCAGGGCCTGCTGCGCCGCCTCGACCGGAGCCTTCTCCCCAACCTCGTCCACGTCGACCCGGACTACCTCAAGATCGCCGCGGACGCGGAGATGGACCATTCCGTCCCCTATATGATCACCAATACCGGCATCGCTTATCTCGAAGGGCGGGTTAAGGACGTCATCCCCTCGTGGCGGATGTTCGGCCGGACCGACCTCCGCGGCCGGATGACGATGTTCAACGACATGCGCGAGACGATCGGCGCGGCGCTCAAGTGCTTGGGCCACAGCATCAACACGACGAGCGAAGCCGAGCTGGCCGAGGCGGAGACGCTCCTCCTCGAGTGGAAGAAGAACCTGGCCAAGTTCGAGAATGAGCAGTACAAGATCGGCCTGGCTTCGGGCGAGTTCCTCCTCGTCCACGCCTATAACGGGGACATTTTCCAGGTTCGCAAGGAAAACCCGGACGTCCGCTTCTTCGTCCCCGAGGAAGGGACGATCATCTCTTGCGACGACCTGGCCATCCCGGCCGACGCCCGGAAAGTCGCCCTGGCCCACGCGTTCATCAACTTCCTCCACGACCCGGCGGTCGCCGCCGAGAACACGGAGTTCATCTACTACCTTTGCCCGAACAAGGATTCCTACCCCTTGCTCCCCGCGGAGATCCGCAACAACCCGGGAATTTTCTTAAAGCCGGAGATCCGGGCCCGGAGCGAGATGATCGCCGATATCGGGGCGGCCAACGCTCTTTACATAAAAGTCTGGGACCGCCTCAAGTCCAGCCGCTAAGAAGGGGCTAACGCGACTCGATCCGGGCGCTCCGGATGACGACGGGCTGGAGCGGCTTGTGCATGGCCATCTTGTTGTCCGGCCCCTCCCACCTCTCCTCGACCGGGACGGCGGCGATCTTCTCGAGGACGTCGGCCCCCTCGACGAGCCGGCCGAACACCGTGTACCGGCCGTCGAGATGGGGCCGCGGCGCGACACAGACATAGATTTCCGAGTCGCCGCTCCATTCGTCCCCCGTCCGGCCGAGGCCTAGGGTGCCGACGATATGCGGCCGGGTGTTGAATTCGGGCGGCAGCGCCGGCGCGTCGCCGCCTCCGGCCTGGATGACGTGCCCGCGGACGACCCGGTAGAAGTCCTTGCCGTCATAGAATCCCTTCCGGACGAGGCTCTTGAATTGGGCGACGGTCTTGGGCGCGTCGGCCTCGAAGAAGTCGAACACCATCGTCCCCATGTTGGTTTCCATAACGCAGACTTCGGATACACCGGGAACCGAGGCCCCGGACTGACCCTGATGCGAAGAGCTCCCGGGGATAGTCGCGACGTAGTTCCCGATGCCGACGACGATCGTCGACAGGATGAGGACGACGATCCCGGCCACGACGAGGCGGCGCGTCGGCTTCCCTGTGGCCTTCCATTCGTGGAAATAGATCCCCCACAGGCTGCTGAAGGTGATGATGAAGGCCATGTGGATCGTCCAGCTCGAGAAGTCGTACTTCCCCATCTTCGTCGTGCCCATGCCGTAGAAGAAGAACTGGAAATACCAGGTCGTCCCGGCCAGGGCCGAGAAGAGGTAGTTGGAGAGAAGAGACGGCATCGGCGAAGCCGGGCTGGCCGGGGCCGGGGCCAGATCGGCCGGCCTGACGCGGTGATAGTCCCGCCCCGACTTGTTGCGAACGCTCAGGGCCGTGCACCAGATGAAATTGGTCGTGAACCCGCCGAGCAGGGCGACGATCATGACCGGAAAATTCTGGAAGAGCGGTTTGGCCCCGCTGCGAATGGCGGCCTCGGCGATGGGCTTGCCGGCAGCGAAGGCGAAGGCCATGCAGGAGCTCATGATCCCGGCGAAAACGGCGACCCAGGCGCCCTTGACGAAGTTGAACTCGGCGATGGAGGCCTTCTTCTCGGTATCGGAGAGCTCCCGTTCCTTCCTCATCCCGGCCCGGCCGCACATGGCGATACCGGTGAGGCAGACGAGGATGCCGAGGACGACGATCCGGCCGGACGTGGTCGCGACGAGCCCGGCGATGCGGCCCTCGAAGACAGGGGGGACGAGGGTGCCGAAGACGGCGCAGAAGCCGAGGGAGAGGGCCATGCCCAGGGAGAGGCCGAGATAGCGCATGCTCAGGCCGAAAGTCAGGCCGCCGATGCCCCACATCACGCCGAAGAGATAGGTCCAAAGGAGTGTTTTGGAAGACGCGGACGTCAGGACCTTGAGAAGGTCGGGGCAGGTCAGGAAGCCCACGACCCAGGGCGCGATGATCCAGCTGAAGAACCCTCCCACGAGCCAGTAGGTCTCCCAGGCCCAGCCGCGGACCTTCTTATAGGGAATGTAGAAGCTCCCCGCGGCGAAACCACCCAGGGCATGAAGGAAAACTCCAAGAAAAGGATTGGGATTCATCGCGCCTCCATGAGTCCCGGAATATATCTCCGGCCTCGGGCGAAGTCAATCACCGGAGTGTTTGACCCCCTCCCATTTTTTTATTAGGATACACCCAGGCTCAAGTCCAACGCGCGAAAGGCGGACCCATGCTGAAGAAACACCCCCGCGCCCTGGCCTTCATCTTCTTCACCGAGCGCTTCTCAACTTGATCACCGGAGGACACGCATGACGTTCATCCAGGAAAAAGTCGAACAGGCCACTGAACTCCTTCAGGAGTTCGGCGTTGACTGCTGGATCACCTTCACCCGGGAGAGCGAGATATGCGGCGACCCGACGCTCGTCTTCCTCGCCCCGGGACACGTCACCTGGCACTCGGCCTTCATCGTCGGTGCCGACGGCCGGACACGAGCCATCGTCGGCCTCTACGACAAGAAGGGCGTCGAGGAAACAGGCGCCTACGACACGGTCGTCGGCTACGTCACCGGGATCAAGGAGCCGCTCCTCGAGTACTTGAAGGAGATAAATCCGCGGACGATCGCCATTAACTACTCCAAGACGAGCGAAATCTGCGACGGCCTGACCCACGGCATGTACCTGACGCTCCACGAGTTCCTTTCCGAGGCCGGGATTGCCGACCGTCTCCTCTCTGCCGAGAAGATCGTCTCGGCGCTCCGGGAGAGGAAGTCGGCAGCCGAGGTCGGCTGGATGAAGCAGGCCGTGCGGGCAACCGAGGAGATCTTCGACCTGGTCGGCCGGTTCGTTGCGCCGGGAAAGACGGAAAACGAGATCGCCGCCTTCATCCTGGGCGAGGCCGAGCGGCAGAAGCTGCCCACGGCCTGGGGTCCGGCGACCTGCCCGGCCGTCTTCACCGGGCCGGACACGGCCCAGGCCCACTACTCGCCGACGGGCCGCGTCGTCGAGCCCGGCCACGTCCTCAACATGGACTTCGGGGTCAAGGTCGAGGGCTACTGTTCGGACATGCAGAGGACGTATTACGTTCTCAAGCCCGGCGAAACGGCGGCCCCCGAGGACGTCATGAAGGGTTTCCGGACGATCGTCCGGGCCGTCGAGGAGTCGAAGAAGGCCATGAAGCCGGGCATCGCGGGGTTTGAGATCGATGCCGTCGCCCGGTCGATCATCGTCGGGGCGGGCTATGCCGAATTCCCGCATGCGCTCGGCCACCAAGTCGGCCGTTACGCGCATGACGGAACGGCCCTGCTCGGGCCCAAATGGGAAAAATACGCCCAGAAGCCCTTCCAGAAGCTCGAGGAGGGCATGGTTTTCACCATCGAGCCGCGCCTGACCGTTCCCGGCAGGGGCGTCGTCACCATCGAAGAAATGGTCGTTGTCACCAAGGACGGCACCGATTGGATGGGCCGGCCGCAGAAGGACATCTTCCTCGTCAAGTGAGGTCGTCTTGCAGATAGAGAAAACGCTGAAACTTCGACAGCTGGCGAAGGTCATCCTCCCGATCGCGGCCCTCGCCTTCGCCGTCTCCTTCTTCATGCGCAATCGGCTCCCCGACAAAAGCCTGATCCACGAATCGCTCCTCCAGAACCCCATCCAAACGAAAGACGATGTTCCCGAGCCGTTCGAAGTCACCCGCAAGAACGTCACCTACACGGTCACGCCCCTTTTCAGCTACGAGCTCTGGGGGATGGTCGTCTCCTATCATCACTCCGGGTCCTTCGTCGACCTCTCCCACAAACTGTGGAACGATTACATCAATACCAAGGATATCTGCGTCATCTGGGGGAAGAACGTCGAGACCGGCGTCTACAAGCGGATGACGTTCCGGAACCGCGATTTCACCTGCTTCTACCGCTATCCCGACCGGGAGACGGGCGAGCTCTTTACCGAGGACTGCCTATCCAACAACCACATGCTCCCTGCCGACCCGCTCGTCGCCGAGGCCGTTCTGAAGGCGCGCAAGGGCGACCAGATCCGCTTCAAGGGCTGGCTCGTCTCCTACGGCCAGAAAGGCACGCCCTACTCCCGCGGCTCGAGCACGGTCCGCGATGACCGGGGCAACGGCGCCTGCGAGGTCGTCTACGTCACGGAATTCGAGATCCTCCGGGAGGCCAACGCCGCATGGCGCACGCTCTACAAGCTCTCGCTCGTCGTCGTCGGTCTCTCTCTCGCCGCGCTCTTCTTCTTATGAAGGCAGAGCGCGCGTCTCCTGTGGACAAGCGTCCCCGGGGGGATTCACGCAATCTTCACCAAAGAATCCACGAATCATCAAGGCCCGGAGACGCGAACCTCGCTATGCTTCCGGCTGAACAAGGCCGACGAAGACGAAGCGGAATGCTCCTTGAATTGGCGGGGGCCATATTCTAGAATAGTAACAAATCGTCAGGCCGGAGCAACAGACCGCTTGGGCGTGGAATGAAAGGCCCGATGCATCAGCGCCGGAGAATCGTCCTGCTTTTCGTGGCCGGGATCGTCCTGCCCAGCCTGCTCCTGGGATACCTCGCCTTCCGGGGCATTCAGAATGACAGGGCGCTGCTTGAAAAGGAAAGGCTCGAGGAAACCCGGCGGACCGCCAACTTGGTTCTCCGCGCGGTCGATGATGAGATAACGGCTGTCGAGATAGCTTTTTCGAAGATAGTGGCAGATCATTCCGGGACGCCGCCGCCCGGATTGGCGGCCGCCCTGGAAAAGCTGGCGGCCGCGAGCCCGCTGGTCGAGCAGGTCTTTTACCTCCTGGACTTCAAGGCTATTCATTTCCCTATCGCCAGGTTGTTGTATGTTCCGGACGGCCGTCGAGAAACCGGCTCCTCCCCTCCTGGCAATCCAAGCGATTCCGCCGAATTCCAGGCCGCTCAGCGGCTGGAGTTCCGGCAGAAAGACTATCCGAGGGCGCTGTCCGCCTACCGGCAGGCTCTGAAACGCGCGAACGATCCTCGCCTCGTGGGGATGATCCTGAACGCCGTGGCCAGGGTCCAAAGGAAATCCGGACTTCTCAAGGAGGCCGTCTCGACCTATGAAAATATCGTTCTAGAGCACGGCGCAGTCGTTATTCCGGGAGGGATGCCGCTGGGCCCGTCAGCCGCCCTGGAAATCTGCGTGCTATCCCGAGAGCTCGAGGAATTCGCGAAATCCCTCCGGACGTCCGTCGGACTGTACAGATCCCTTCTCCGGCGAGACTGGAATCTGGAGAGGGCCGAGTTCGAATTTTTCGTCCAGCGCGCCAGGAGCCATATCGAGGCATTCCTTTCGAGTCGGCCGCCCGGCCTCGATCTCCAGCCCTTTCGCAGCGAGTTCCAGGATCTTGGAGCGGAAGAGGCGGAGCAAAGAAAAAGGACGGAGAGAATGATCGTCTTCGAGCAGGGCGCGGCCCCGGCCCTGGAAGCGAAGATCGCCGGCGGCCCGGAACCGTCGAATCCTCGCTTCGCCAGGCTGGCCCTGGATATCGGGAATCTCCCCTATCTCGTCTCGATCGAGAGGCCGGCGGCGCGAGCGGGCAACGCGTCGGATACGGCCTGGGGGATCATCATCGACACCGAACGGCTCACGGAAGATGTCCTCCGGCCGGCCCTGCGCGATCATTTCCCACCCGGAGGGACGTTATGGACCGTCAAGGGAAAGGACGGCTCGGTCATGTTCGCGTCGGAAAATGCGTCGGTGGGCCCGGTGACATTCAGGACGAATTTCGTCTCGAACACTCCGGACTGGACATTGGAATTCCATCAGGCGCCGCCCCGCTTGCTCAAGGCTTTTCTTCTGTCGCGGCGGGGTTTCTACTCTCTCGTATTCCTCCTCATTGCCGGCATCCTCATATTCGGGTTGGTCCTGACCATCCGCTCCGTCTCTCATGAGCTGGAACTGGCCCGGATGAAATCGGATTTCGTCTCGACGGTCTCCCATGAGTTCAAGAGCCCCCTGACCTCGATCCGGCAGCTCGCCGAGATGCTCCAATCGGGCCGGGTGCCCTCCGAGGAGCGCCGGCAGAAGTATTACGACGTCCTGCTCGAGCAGAGTGAGCGGCTGGCCCTGCTCACGGACAACATCCTCAGCCTGGCCAAGATCGAGGAGGGCCGGGCGGAATTCACGTTCGAGAGCGTGGACATCTCCGCATTGTTGACCGAGGTCGTCACTTCCATCCAAGAGCGGGTGCGCCATGAGGGTTTCGACATCGGCCTCGACGTCGAAGGGCCGATCCCTCTCCTCGCGGTGGACCGAACGGCCCTGTCACAAGCCGTGACCAACTTGATCGACAACGCCATCAAGTATTCCGGAGATTCGCGGAGTATCTCGGTCAGCGCCTCCCTCGAGGAACAGGCCGTTGCGATCGCTGTGCGGGACTTTGGCGTCGGCATCAAAAAAGAAGATATCCCGAGGCTGTTCGAGCGCTTTTACAGGGGCGGCGACGAATTGACGCGGACGGTCAAGGGCAGCGGCCTGGGATTAACGCTGGTCAGAGAGATCGTTGCAGCCCACCGGGGAAAAGTCCATGTCGAAAGCGAGCCCGGGAAGGGCAGCGTGTTTTCGATCCGCCTGCCGCTTCCGCAGAGAAAAGGGGGGATGAAATGAACAAAATCCTGATCATCGAAGACGAGGAAAGCATCCTCATGCCGCTCGAGGACAATCTCAAGCTTGAAGGATATGAGGTCTCGTGCGCGAGGGACGGCCTCGAAGGCGTGTCCATGGCCGCTGAGCGTCCCTTTGATCTCATCGTCCTCGACATCATGCTGCCGAAGATGGACGGGTTCGAGGTCTGCAAGCGGCTTCGTCAGGACCGGGTGATGACGCCGATCTTGATGTTGACCGCGAAAAGCCAGGAGATCGATAAGGTGCTCGGCCTGGAGCTCGGGGCCGATGATTATGTCACCAAGCCGTTCAGCTCCCGCGAGCTTCTGGCCCGGATCAAGTCCATTCTCCGGAGGGCCAAGGAACCGCATCGGGGGATCGATTTCTTCCGGTTCGACGCGATCGAGCTCGATTTCGTCAAGTACGAAGCGAAAAAAAAAGGCCAGCCAATCCCCCTGACAGCGCTCGAGTTCGCCCTGCTCCATTTTCTCGTCCAGAACAAGGGGCGCGTGGTCCATCGGAATGAAGTCCTGGACAGCGTCTGGGGCAAGGACGTCTATGTCGACGCCCGGACAGTCGACAAACACATCTCCCTCCTCAGAAAAAAATTCGAGGACGACCCCCAGGAGCCAAAATACATTCTGGGCGTGAGGGGGATCGGATATAGGTTCACGGGATGACCGATATTCATGGAATCTTCATAGAAGGGTCGCCAAAGCATCAAGCGCGCGATACGGCGCCAGTCTATCATCCCCCATGGAGATAAACCATGAGGAGGCAAGAACCATGAAAACAAGATCGATCGTATTCGCGGCTATCGCCGCGATTTTGGCCTTGGCGCTTTCGGGCGCCGGCCAGCAGAACGCCGAGCAGCTCTACAAATCGGGCCTTTATGAAGAAGAGGTGGGCGGAGACCTGCAGAAAGCCATCGGGATCTATCAGGACCTCCTGAAGCGGTTCCCGGATAGCCGCGGTATCGCCGCCATGGCCCAACTCCATATCGGCCTGTGCCACGAAAAACTGGGCACGAAAGAAGCGGAAAAGGCCTTCCAGAAAGTGGTCGACAATTACCCGGAGCAGTCGGAAGCGGTCCGGGAGGCCAAAGAAAAGCTCTCTCTTCTCCTAGGGTCCCGGACCCTCATGAAAACGGGTGATGCTGAATTCAAACTTCGCCAGGTATGGGCAGGGTCGGGAGTGGATACCCTGGGAGCGGTCTCCCCCGACGGCCGGTATCTGTCATTTGTGGATTGGGAGACGGGAGACCTGGCTATCCGGGATCTGGCTTCGGGGACGAATCGCCGCCTGACGAACAAGGGCTCATGGACGCAGTCCCCGGAATTTGCCCTGTTTTCGAAATGGTCCCCCGACAGCCGGAGAATCGTCTATCAATGGTACAACAAGGAAGAAATTTATGAGTTGCGCGTCATTGATATTAAAGACACAACCCCGCGTGTCCTTTATCGAACTCTCGAAAAAATGGAGTATGTCCATCCGTTTGACTGGTCTCCCGATGGAAAATCCGTTTTGGCAGGTTTCTTCAGGGTGGAGAACTCGACCGCCGAAGAGATAACCCAACTGGGCTTGATTTCCGTTGTCGAAGGTTCGGTGAGAATTATCAAAACTCAATTCGAAATTCATTCGGCAACTCCCAGGCCCTGGGGATTTGTATTCTCGCCGGACGGAAAATATATCGCCTACGACATTTCGCAGGAAGACCAAGCGTATGAAAAGCGAGACATTTTCTTGCTATCGACCGACGGAAGCATAGAAACTCGATTGATCGAGCATCCAGCCGCCGACTCGGTCATCGCTTGGACGCCCGACGGCGAGGGCCTTCTGTTCAATAGCGACCGGACGGGAACTCAGGATGTGTGGTTCATTCGCATCGCCGAGGGGAAACCTCTTGGAAACCCTCTGTTAGTCAAGGCTGGGGTGGGCTCGATATGGCCGATGGGAATCACCTCCCGGGGGGCCTTATTTTATGGGCTCCAGGGCGGGGGCTCCGATGTGTACGAGGTTAGCGTAGATCCCCGAACGGGAAAGATCTCGAGTCCGGCAAAAAAGGCGGTTTTGCTTAACGAAGGGCACAACGCCTACCCTGATTATTCTCCAGACGGGAAGCACTTAGCGTATATCTTCACCGTGAGCATGCCGACAATTCAAGCCCGGCAGGTCCTTGGCATTCTTACCCTGGAAACAGGCCGAGTTCGTGAGCTGCATCCCGATCTGGCGACATTCGGCTATCCTCAGTGGGCGCCCGACGGCAGCGCAGTTTCTGTTGAAGGAACCGGCAAGGACGGTCGTCCGGGCATCTTCCGGGTCGATATTCAAACAAGTGTCGTTGTCCCTATTGTCCAGATCGATAAAGGAACGGAGATATACTCGCACCGGTGGTCCAAAGACGGGAAGACCATGTTCTATTCGACCGGCGATCGGGCCGGAAAAACGGGCTCTATTTTCGTCCACAATTTTGAAAGCGGGCAGGATGAGCGGATTTCCGGTTCCCCTTCTGATGCGAATTGGATCGATATAACCCCTGACGGGAAATGGCTGGCGCTTCTCAACAGGGAGCAAAAAAGAGTGTTAAGGATCATGCCGACGTCGGGCGGAGACCCTCGAGAAATCTATAGCTACGAGCAAGGTGGAAATTTTGTTATAACGCCGGCATGGAGCGCTGATGGACACTATATCTATATCTTCAAAAAGCAGGACCTTCTTGGCAATATGTGGGATCTTTATCGTGTCTCCGTAGATGGAGAAGAAGCACAAAAGATCGATTTGTCGATGGCTCGATTCCGCCATTTCAGCGTCCATCCCGATGGACAGCGCATCGCTTTTTCGTCCATGGGCACGAATCCTGAACAATCCCAGGTCTGGGTCATGGAGAATTTCTTGCCCGTGGATAAGGTCAAGAAATAGGCGATTTTACATTTCTTTGACAATTCGACGATGCGATTTGTTACAATGAAAATGAGATCACCCGGATCGAGTCTCGATCGCGGGGTCAGCAATGAAACTTTTTGCCGATGGAATTCTGGTCAGGAAAAAGATCGTTCTCATTTTTTCCCTGGCGATCCTGCTTCCGGCGCTTGTCGTCGGATATATGAGCCTCAGCGCTTTTTCCAAGCGGCGGGAGGCCATCCGAAGAATCCTTGAGTCGAATCTCTGGATTTCCGGGGAATCCGCCTTGCGGTCTGTCGAGGCCGCGCTCCTCGAGCATGAAAAAGAAGCGCTGCAGGCGGAAAATTTCGCCCGTCTGAGCGGACCGGAAAGCCAGAGTCTGCCGGGTGAACAGCCGGCCGCCGGCGGCGCAGTTTACTCTGCCCATTTTCCCGGCACGCCTTTCCTGCTCGATGGCGAATACCGGATCGTCTTTCCCATGACAGGAAGCGATAGACTGTCCCTTTCATCTGCCGAGGAGATCGCCCCGGAAAGCGAATTTTCCAAGGCCTTCCGAGGAGCGGAAACCTATGAGTTTTCCCAGAAGGACTTCGCCCGGGCGGCCCAGGCATACCGGGAGTCCTCTGCCCGTGCTCTATCAGACCGGGAGAAGGCGATGGCCTTGGAGGCGCTGGGCCGCTGCCTGATCTCCGCCGGCAACCTGAATGAGGCCTACAAAATCTATAGTGAACTGGGCGAAAAGTACGGCCGGATCCAGGACAAGGCCGGGCATTTTCTCGGCCTCACGGCAGCCTTTCAAATCCATGAGATCGAGAAGCGCCGAAAACGGGGAGAAGCCAGTTTGAGGGCCCTGCTCGACCTCTATCAAAGCCTCAAAGACGGGAACTGGCCGGTCAGTCTCCCCGAATATGACTTTTTCACCTCGGAAATCCAATCCCTGATCGAGATCGGCGTCCAGGCGGGAGGTGCCCCCGAGATCGATAAGGCTTATCAAGCCCTCAAGGACCGCCCTTCCCCCTATCTTGAGGCGTTGCTTTTCACGGAATTTCTCAAAAGAGACGTCGTGCCGAAAATCAAGGAGAGAATGGGCGTTTCGTCGCTCCGCGGCACTCCCCAGCTTCAACCCGACCGCCTGCTGGCAAATCGGAGCGAGGGTTACTGTCTCGTCTCGTACTCTCCCTTCCCGGACTTCAACGAGCGCCGTACGTATTACGGCGGATTTTGCTGGGACCTCGGATCGCTGAAAAAGGAGATCCTTCCGGAGATCCTCGCCGGGATCTCGAAAGAGACCGGGATCGCGCTTAAAAACATCGAGGAGAACCGCCCGGGATCGCCGGCCGAAGGTGGTGAGCCGACGGCGAGGGATTCGCTGCTCGTTCCCTACCGCCAGTTCCCCCTTCCCTGGAAGCTCCTCGTGACCCAGCCCGATTGGGATGAGCTCGAGCGGACGGCGCGCCGGGAGAATTTCCTCTATGGGGCGCTCCTAGCGTTCATCGTGGTCCTCATGCTGCTCGGGATGTTCCTGCTGGGCCGCGATATCTCCCGCGAGTCGGAAACGACACGCCTCAAGACCGAATTCGTTCATAATATCTCCCACGAGTTGAAGACGCCTTTGACCCTCATCCGCCTCTACGGGGAAACTCTTCAGCGCAAGGAGAACCTCACGGAGGAGCAGCGGCGAGAGAGTTATGAGATCATCACCAAGGAGAGCGAGCGCTTGTCGCACCTCATCAACAACGTTCTCGATTTCTCCAAGATCGACATGGGGCGGAAGGAATTCATCTTCACGAAAGGTTCCTTGTCGCAGGTCGTTCAGGAGACTCTCGATTCCTACCGGTATCACCTCGAGAAAAAGGGCTTCACGGTCCACGAGGACATCGCGCCGGACGTGCCAGAGATGGACTTTGATAAAGAGGCTGTGGCCAGCGCCCTCATCAACCTCTTGACCAATGCTATGAAATTTTCCCCCGATCGGAAAGACGTCACGGTGAGGCTGTTCCGGAGGAACGGCCTGGCGGTTATCCAGGTTGAGGATCAAGGGATCGGCATCTCCCCCCAGGATCTCGCGGGGATCTTCAAGAGATTTTACCGGGCGAAAAATAACGTTGTCTCCGAAACCGGAGGGAGCGGCCTCGGTTTGACCCTGGTCAAACACACGGCCGAGGCCCACGGCGGGAGCGTCGAAGTCGAGAGCGAACCGGGAAAGGGCAGCGTTTTCTCCGTCATTTTGCCGATCTCAGGCCCTGAAACGGGTGAAACGAAATGATCGAAAAAACGAGAGAAAAAATATTGATCATCGAGGACGAGGCCGACCTCGTCAAGGGGCTGAAACTCAACCTCGTCGACGAGGGATACGAGGTGGACTGGGCGTCCGACGGGCGGGAAGGCCTGCGCAGGGCCCTGGAGGAGGCGCCCGACCTCGTCATCCTCGACATCATGCTGCCCGGGATGAACGGGCTGGAGGTCTGCCGGGAGCTCCGCCAGAAAAAGGCGAACATCCCCGTCATCATGCTTACGGCCAAGGGCGAAGAAGTGGATAAGGTTGTGGGGCTCGAGATCGGGGCCGACGACTACATGACCAAGCCGTTCAGCGTCCGGGAGCTCCTGGCCAGGATCAAGGCCCATCTGCGGCGCGAAAAAAGGGAGCCGCGAAACGTTCCCAAGACCTGCGTTTTCGGGGAGGTCGAGGTCGATTTCGTCCATTTCAAGGTCAGGCGCGCGGGGAGGGAATCCGACCTGACGTCCCTCGAAGTCGATATCCTGAAATATCTCATCGCCCACAAAGGCGAAGTGGTCTCCCGGGAGGCGCTTCTCGACAAGATCTGGGGATACAAAAAATTCCCCACAACCAGGACCATCGACAACCACATCCTGAAACTGAGGAAGAAGATCGAGGAAGATCCGTCCCGTCCCCGCCATATCTTCTCCATCTACGGAGAAGGATACCGCTTCATGGACTGATGACAATCTTTGACATTCTTTTACTTTCATTTGACACCAGGGAACACGGCTAAGGCTACATTGTGGGTGAATAGAAAATCCACCCCGGGGAGGTAGCATCATGAAACTTAAAGAATCTTTGGTTCCGATAGCCTTGGCCATAGGGCTGGCAGCCGCGGTCTGCGCGGCCTTCGCCCTCCAGAATTCCTCCCAGCACAAGGTCCTCTTCGAGAAGGCCAAGTTCACCATGGAGACGAAGGGTGACCTCAAGGGAGCCCTCCAGCTCTTCGAGGAGATCATCAGGAAGTATCCAAACGAGCGGGATTACGCCGCCATGGCCCAGCTCCATATCGGCTTGTGTCACGAAAAACTGGGCACGAAAGAAGCGGAAAAGGCCTTCCAGAAAGTGGTCGACAATTACCCGGAGCAGTCGGAAGCGGTCCGGGAGGCCAAAGAAAAGCTCTCTCTTCTCCTAGGGTCCCGGACCCTCATGAAAACGGGAAAGGAATTCAGCATGCGCCGGGTGTACGATGGGGCAGGGCTCGAGTGGGGTAACGCCCTGTCATCGGACGGCCGATACCTCGTCTACACGGACTGGGGCAGCGGCGACCTGGCCGTGATGGACCTGGTGACGAAAAAGAGCCGCCCTCTCACGAACAAGGGCGGGTTGTCCACAAAGACCGGCGAGATGGGAGAAACCAGCGCCTTCTCCCCTGACAACAAGAAGATCGCCTACGGCTGGTACAACAAGGACAAAGTGCCCGAGCTCTGGGTCATCGACTTCGATGGCTCCGATGCGCGCCTGCTCTGGCGCGACGAGAAGTCCGTCTGGATCCGGCCCCACGAATGGTCGCCGGACGGCAGACAGATCCTGGCGATCACCATGATGAAGGAAGGGCCGTCGCAGATCGTCCTCGTCTCTGCGGCCGACGGGACGCTCCGCGTCCTAAGGGAAGTTCCTGAGCATGACCCGGAACTGGACATGTCCCCGGACGGCCGCTTCGTGGCTTGTTCGATGGCGCCCGACCCGTCCTCGCCGGAGCGAGACGTCTTCATCGTCAGGACGGCGGATGGTGAAATAAGCCCGCTCGTCGCTCACGCCGCTGACGATTACCTGCTCGGCTGGGCTCCGGATGGCCGGACGCTCCTCTTCGCCAGCAACCGCACGGGGGCTTACGGGCTCTGGGGTATCAAAGTGTCCGACGGACAGGCCCAGGATCCTCCCTTTGCAATCAAGCCGGTCTTCAACTATGCCGAACCCGTGCGCCTCGCTCCTGATGGATCTCTTTATTATGTCCTGACCGAGTCGATCATGGATATCTTCACGGCGAGGGTCGATCCCGTCACCGGCAAGGTCCAGGGCCCGCCGAAAGCGGTGCAGACGCGATACACGGGAGCCAACGCCATGGCAGAGTGGTCTCCCGACGGCACGCATCTCGCCTATCTGACCAGCCCGGGCGGATTTTCCGGCCCCACTTGGCCCGCCGTGATCTCGATCCTGGACACCCGGACGGGCGGGGAACGCCAGGTCAAGGCGAAGATCGGATCCATCATCCCGAGCCATGGACTCGACTGGGCGCCGGACGGCCGCTCGATCTTGGTCATCGGAAGGACCGGAGAGGAAACGGCGATCTATAAGATAGATGTCATGACCGGGGCATCGGATCCGCTGGTGATCATCCCCAAGTTCGAATACAGCATGCACGCCGCCTGGTCGGCTGACGGAAAGAGCATCTTTTATCCTCAAGGAAATCCCACGCGCATCCTCCGCCGCGACCTCGACACGGGGAAGGACGCGGAGCTTGTTAACATACCCGGACCCGCCGGAATGCCTGCGGTCTCCTTGTCTCCCGACGGGAAATGGTTGGCCTTCACTACGAAACCCGAAGGCGAAAATAAGGTCAGGCTCAAGATCGTCCCGTCGGCCGGCGGCGAGGTCCGCGAGCTCGTCCAGTCGGCGGACAGAGGGCTCATCCTGGACCTCAATTGGACCTCTGACGGCCGTTACCTCTGGTTTCGGAAAGTGACGCCCTCGGACGATCCCAAGGCCGGCTCCAAGTTCGAGAGCTGGAGGATCTCGCCCAACGGCGGCGACTCCCAGCAGCTGGAACTGGACGTCCGCGGCGGCGGCGTCCGGCTCCATCCCGACGGCCGCCAGATCGTGTACTACAACGGCAGCGGCCGGCGCGACCTCTGGGTCATGGAGAACTTCCTGCCCGCGGACAAGGCGAAAAAGTAGGCGCCGGCGCCGGAAAAAAAGAAGGGCCTATTTCTTCCCTTTGATGAGGTCCTCCACCTTGACCTCCCAGATGCTCGAAGTGGGACGCGTCTTTATGAATTCATCCGTGTAGTAGGAAACCCATTTCCCATCCGGAGACAGATAAAGTCCATCTTTCCAACTTTTATCATCGGCGGCAAGTTCGGTGATCTCTCCCGTCTTGGCGGAGGCGATATAGATCTGCGAAGAATTTCCTTTGTCCTTGACTTGCTCTCCCAAAAAAGCAACATGTTTCCCGTCCGGGAGCCACGTGAGCTCCCAAAACCGTTCCGTGAATCCCTTACCTTCAAGATTGAGCAACTCTTTCGGCTTGCCCCCGTCAAGCGATATGTTCGACATTTTGTTGTCGACGATGACGGTTAGGGCGTTCCCATCCGGAGACCAATCCCAGGCCTGAAAGCGGTTCAAGAGTGTCGTCGGCTCGCCACCGGAGGCCGCTATGACCTTGAGCCTGATATCTCCTTCTTTGATCTCTGAATTGAATCCGATTTTGTCTCCTCTTGGCGACCAGCGAGGATTCCCGGTTATTGTAGAATCCATGGTGAGCCGGACCGGCTTTTCCTCTTTGGAAGATGTCACCCAAAGATCGCCTTTGTGGATCAAGGCGATCTTTCGGCCGTCGGGCGACCAAGACGATTGAACAAAGACTTGACGCCTGTCCCAATCCTTGAAGACCATCATCGGGGGACCCGTTGTGCCTGGTTCCTCCAGCGAGACGGGAACCGTGTAGAGGTTCTCGTTCCCGTTTTCCAATTCGATGGAGAAGAGAAGGTATTTCTGGTCAGGGGACAATAAGAGAGGCTTAGGTTTTTCTTTAGATGTGACGTTCAACTCAAGGGGAATGGGCTCTCCTCCCGAAAGGGGGATCATCACGAACTGAGAATCGCCCGCTCTCAAGGTGATGATCTTGTCGCTGTCGGCAGTCCAGAATTGTCTATAGGGCCATAGCTCGAAGTTCCTGGCTAAATGGAAGGATGGTCCCCCGGAGGTCGAAGCAATCCTGAGAGGGGACCTCCATTCATAAGACGAACGGTAAAAGAGCATTTTTTCCCCATCTTTGGACCAGGAGAAAAATTTTCCGACGTCTTCAGGTGGAGCTATGGGAAAGGTGCGTTCATCAGCCACTCTGTAAAGATCGAGGACTTGTCGATCTTTGTAGGCAAGCCACTTCCCGTCGGGCGATAAGGAATGAAGCTCGCCGACCTCCATCCCGATGATCTTCTTTGAATTTCCTCCCGCGACGGGCACTAAACGGATCTCAAATGTTGTTCCTCTCGTCAAATACACAAGGCTCTTGCCGTCGGGAAACCAATAGGCGTTCGTCTCATATCCCGGATCATCCGTGAGTTGAGCCAGCGTACCGTCTTTGATGGAGAGTATCCAGATATCTCCTTCAGTCTTTTCGTCTCTTCTCGAAAGAGCGATTTTCGCCGAATCGGGGGACCAGCTCACGGGATATTGATAAGCGTATTTTCCGTCCAACACCTTTTTTGAAGGTCCCGTCGGGCGTCCGCTCTCCGGAGAAACGGGAACGATCCAAATGGCGTTCTCCGAGTAATAGGCGGCCATTTTCCCGTCAGGCGACCAGGTCCCGCGAAGCCCCTTTTTCGCCTCAAGAGCAAACGGTTCCTGGCCATCCAAGGGGATAACGGTCATTTCGCTGAGGAGAAATTTTTCGTTCGGCGATAAAAACACGCCTGCCCCGAAGATCACATCATTCTTGCCGGAAAGAACGTGGATTTTTCTGAATTCCGCGCCGGTTTCCGGGTCAACGATGACCTTCTGGTCCAACGCCGCTGTTCTCTTCGCGCTTGTCTTCTGCGCTTCCTTCTCCTGCTCAGCCCGAGAGACCATCAGCTGCGTGACGGGTACGATCGGACTTCCCGGATAGTCTTTGAGGAGCTTTTTGAAGACGGACAACGCCTCATCGTACTTACCCATCCGGAGGTAGGTCTGCCCGATCCAGTAGCGGGCGTCCTGGGCGATCGGGCTTTCGGGGAGCAACCGAATGACCTTTTCGTAGGCGGCGATCGCATCAGAGAAGTTCTCCTGCTTGAGAAGTGCGATCGCATCGGCAAATTGCCTCTCCGCCAAACTGCTCGCCTCCGCGGATTGCACGTCCGGGGATGGGAACGCCGGCCGAGTGTTTATCCGGCCGAAACTTCCGATGAAGAGCAGGCACACGCCCGCGGCGAGAAAGACCAATCCCTTCTTTTTCATAGTTCTCTCCTCCCCCGAAGTCGGGTTTCATCCAAATTCCGGCGAGGGGCGCCCTTTCGGGGTCACTTGCCGAATTCGTTTACGCCCTTTCTTGCGTCCGTAAACGCCTGGGCGATCTCCATCAAGCGGGACATATCCGCCCGGCCGATCAAGACAAAGGAAACATGGGTGTTTTTCCAGGCCAGGATCGTCGTCCCCGCTTGATCCCCCGCGCTTTCAGCCGGTGCAGAGCTCCTGTAAACGGCGTACTCCCTGAAGTCCCTCGCGGCTAAGCCTTGATCTCCATCGAGGGGCTGCTCGAATACAGAAAAGGTGTCGATCCCGTTCGTGTACAAAAGATGAAGGCTCTCGCGGCCGGCGACCTTGGTGACCGTGTCGAGGATATAGCCGGGATGGATCCGGGAGGGCGCCACGGGGTCGAAACTCACAGCCTTTTGGGCCTGAGGCAGCGAAAGTGTTCTGGCACTCGAGATATCGGAGGCCGGCGCAGCCGCTTCGGCGTCCCGGCTTGATGAGGGTCCCCTCAAGATCACGCCGGGGCGTGAAACCCGGCGATAATCGTCGATGAATTCGTAATACATGACGTCGTCGCGGCTCAAGCTCACCCGGGCAGCCGGCCGCTCGGCGGGCTCCAACGACGCAGTCTGCAGGACGGCCTCTTGGTGTTCCGTCACATAAAAATTGATGGTGGCGAGGTCGTCGTCCGGCTGCACCGGGGCGGGCTTCTGGAAATAACGGCTGACAGCGAGGGTGATCAGGACGACCGTGGCGACTTCGGCAAACCGAAGGGCGGCTCTCCCGGCGAACGCGGGCGTCAGAACCTTTCTCCACCACGATTCCCGGGATTCCAATCTCGCTTGCAGGCGTTCGTATAAATCCCTGGGGGGTTCTTCGGCCTTCCAAGTCTGGAGCACTCCGGTTAGCCGTTCAAGCTCCCGGGCGACGCCGGCGCAATTTGGGCAATGCCCTAGATGTCCCCGGATC
Source organism: Candidatus Aminicenantia bacterium (assembly GCA_041479905.1). Lineage (GTDB taxonomy): Bacteria > Acidobacteriota > Aminicenantia > Aminicenantales > Saccharicenantaceae > RBG-16-66-30. The sequence goes on along the minus strand of JBGOYY010000014.1, from coordinate 37,845 downwards.
GTCGTTCTTTCAGCCTCCTCGACATCGTTGTCGAGGAAGGCTTTGAGCCGCTTCCGGATGTCTTCGCATTCCATCGTTTATTCTCCTAGATAAGGCGCGAGAGCGCTCCGGAGCCTCTCGTGGGCCCGGTGATTGATGGATTTCAGGGTCCCAATCGGCCGGTTCGTGATCTCGGCAATCTCCGAGTATTTCAGCCCCTGGTATTCTTTCAAGACCACGACGAGATGTTCGTCTTCAGGAAGAGCCCCGATGGCCCCCTTAACGGCGGTTTCGAGCTCAGAAGCCTCGGCGGACTTGTCGACGGCCGGCGACTGATCGGAAACGAGATCCTGAAGCTCGGCGCGACAACCATCCTGAGAAGTAAGAGGAGAATTGAGCGAGATGTGAGAACGGTGCTTCATTCTCCTCGCCCTGTCCCGGCAGAGATTCACGGCGATCTGAAAGAGCCATGTTTTGAATTGTGCGGTCACCCGATATTTTCTCTTCGCTCGGACGACCCGGAAAAATGTCTCCTGGAACAGGCTTTCGGTGTCGGTCGAATCCGGGACCAGGCGATAGATGAAGTCGAAAAGGGGCTTCTCGTAGCGCCGGTAAAGCGTTTCGAAAGCTGCCGCGTCTCCGTCACGGTACCTGAGCATGAGTTCTTCGTCCGTCCGCCATGTAGTCATCGGGGCCTTTCCTGTGCCCTCACTCACTTAAACGCACGAGCCGGGGCAGGGTTGTAAATTATCTTATCACCGGCCGCGCCTCTGTTCCAACACTTGACAGACTCTTCACACTCCCTTAACGTTTAGGGCAGAACAAGGGGATACGATAACCCCGGCCGTCGCTCGACGGGGAGCCGAATGCTCGAGAACCTCGGGATCGCCCTCAGGAAACAGAAGAAGTTAATCATTATCTTCTTGCTGACCATTTTTCTGCCCGCGTTGACGCTCAGCGTTTTCGGCGTCCGGGCCATCCGCAACGAGCGGTTCAGGCTGGCCAAACAGGAGGAAAACGACGGCCGGAGGGCCGCCCGCTTCATCAGGGCCCATGTCCAGTCGAAATTCGAGGACATCGTCCGCGTCCTCGACGAAATGGCCCGGGATCCGGCCTTTCTCGGAAAAGACTACGCCGCCATCCACGAGCTAACCGAAAAACGGTTCGCCGCCGATCCGCTCATCGGGCAGGCTGTCCTCATGTACAGGAACGAGGAGGCATCGTTCCCGCTTTTGCTCATCCCGCCCGATAAAAAACCGAACGACTCTCCGAAGGCCGGCGACGCCTCGCTGGCCGCGAGGATACGAAGGGTTGAAGTTCTCGAGTTCATCGACAGGAATTTCCGCGTGGCCGCCGCTCTCTACTGGGAGCTCTCCACCCTGGCCGCAGGCAGAAATCTTCAGGCGGAGATGCTGACCGGCCAGGCCCGCAGCCTCCAGAAGGCGGGGGTTTACGACGAGGCGATCCGGGGGTATGCCCGGATCGAAAGCGAATATCCCGATTGCCTCACCCTGTCCCGCCTGCCCCTGGGCATTCTGGCCAGGCTGCAGACCGTCGAATGTTACGAACGGTCCGGGGATTCCCAGGGAGCGGCAAAGCACGCGTTGGACGCGTACCGTGAACTGCTCAAGAAGCCGTCAGCTCTCACCGAAGACCAATTCAAGACATATATCTCTCTCGTCGGGGAGGCGATCGACACCCTGCTCGCGGGGGAAAAAGGAGCCCAGGTCTCCGAGGAATATCGGAAAGAGTACGCGGAGCTAAAAAAACTCCAAATGGACCGAATGCGGGAATGGGCGGCCACAGGGCTCCTCAGAAACGAAGTTATCCCGGAGCTCGCAAGCAGGCTGTCCCAGTCCGGAGCGTACAGTCCGAATCCCTATCACTTCTCGAGAAATATCGGGGGGAGGGACCTCCTCCTTCTGGCCGCGTGGATCCCGGACCGGACGAGAGAAGGGACGGCAGGGATGTTCGGTGTCCAGCTCAACAGCGATCAACTGTTGGAGGGCGTTCTGCCCGAAGCCCTCGCAAACGTTCAGTTGAATGACGGCGCGGAGATCGTCCTCGCCGACCTCGCCGGCCGTCCTCTCTCTGGAAAACAAAACACGTCGACGGCGCTCCCGCTGGTCACGGAATACTTCGAGGACAGTTTCCCTCCCTGGAAGATCGAGCTCTTCCAGGCTCCCGCGAAGGGCCTGGAAATCCTCGACCTCCGGAGGAATTTTTACTTCTGGACGATCCTGACGCTCATCGTCGTCCTCGCCTTCGGGGCCTTCCTCATCGTCCGGACGATCGCTCACGAGATGGAGGTCCTCAAGATCAAGTCGGATTTCGTCTCGTCCGTTTCCCACGAGTTCAAGACACCCTTGACTTCGATCAAGGCCCTGATGGAAAGGCTCGTCGACGGGAAGGTCCGCGATCCGGGGAAGATGGACCAGTACTTCTCGATCATCGCCCAGGACACGGACAAACTGACCCGTCTGGTGAACAACCTGCTGGACTTTTCCAAGATCGAAGAAGGAAAGAAGGAGTATGTTTTTTCCGATACGGATATCGTCCGGCTCGCCACGGAACAGGTCGAACGCTTCAAAAAGGAGGAAGTGCTCGCGGGCCCGGATATGCGCTTCGAGATCACGGGCGAAATCCCAACTCTCCGGGCGGACGCTGACGCCCTGTCCCGGGCCCTGGCCAATCTCCTGAGCAATGCCGTGAAATTCACGCCTCCCGGGAAGGCGATCCGCGTGGGCCTCGGGAGCGCCGGGGAAAACGTCGTCCTCGAGGTGGAAGACGAGGGAATAGGGATCCATCCCGATGAGGTCAAAAAGGTCTTCGAGAAGTTTTTCCAGGGGAGAAATGCCCTCGAGCAGTCCGTCAAGGGGACGGGGTTGGGGCTGACTCTGGTCAAGCACATCGTCGAGGCCCACGGGGGAAAGATCCTCGTCGAGAGCCGGCTCGGCCTGGGCAGCAAGTTCTCCATGGTTTTCCCGATAAAATCCTAGTCGGAGGGACGTCGATGCCAAAGAAGATCCTTATCGTCGAGGACGAACCGGGAATCCGTCTGAGCCTCTCGGACGAGCTCGAATCCGCAGGGTATCGGGTTTTCACCGCCGAGAACGGCGAAAAGGCGCTCGCGGCCGCCGGCCGCGAGAAACCCGACCTCATCATCCTCGACCTCATGCTCCCGATCCTCGACGGGACCGAGGTCTGCAAAAAGCTGAGGATGCGGGGGGACAGGACGCCGATCATCATGCTCACGGTGAAAGACAAGGAGATCGACAAGGTCTTGGGACTCGAGCTGGGCGCCGACGATTACATGACCAAACCTTTCAGCCTGCGCGAGCTTGTGGCCCGGGTGAAGGTCGTCTTCCGGAGGACGGAAGTGAGGGCCTCCGGCCCGGACGTCATCAGCTTCGGCGGGATCGACCTGGACTTCAAGAAGTTCGAAGCATCCAAAAAGGGGAAGAAGCTCGAGTTGACCCCCCTCGAGTTCCACATGTTGAAGCTTTTCGTCGAGAGAAGTGGCCAGGTCCTCACCAGGGACGATTTTCTGGATGGCATCTGGGGGGAAGATAACGTTGCCGTGTCGTTCCGGACGGTCGACAGCCATATCGCCAATATCCGCAAAAAGATCGAGGATGACCCGTCGAGGCCCCGGCATATCCTCAGCATCAGGGGCGTCGGATATAAGTTCGTGGAATGAAAGGCCGCTCGGTGGGAATTTCACGATGTCTTGATACTTCCTTAACACACCCGTCTCCGCGGAGCGCTATATTGGGAGCGAAAATACGATGCGGAGGGATGCCATGAAAAAGATGAAACCAATCCTGATTCTGGTTCTTGTAGCCTCGCTAGGGATTCTCATGCCGGGGAGAGGAGCCGTTCTCCAACAGACGGCCGGCGAGCTGTTTGAGAAGGCCCTTTATGTCGAAGAAGGCCAAGGGGACCTGCAGAAGGCCATCGCCCTTTATCAGGACATCGTGAAGCGGTTCCCAGAGAACCGGGAAATCGCCGCGAAGGCCCTTCTCCACATCGGCATGTGCCACGAAAAACTGGGCAGCCAAGAAGCCCTGAAGGCCTACCAGCGCCTCATCGCCGACTATCCCGGCCAAAAAGAAGAGGTGGCCCTGGCCAAGGAAAGACTGGCAGGGCTCGTAAATATCGCGGCGCCGGCCCCTCGGAAATCCATATTCCGAAAAATACGGACGCCGTTCAGCATCCCTCAATGGAGCGGGAGCCGTCTTTCTCCTGACGGAAAAATACTGGCCTTCGGTTCTCAGAACCTCATCTGGACCGTCCCGATACCGGGTAAGGTCGATCCCGACCTGGCCGGTGAGCCGAAGGAATTGCCGGGAGCGGCTGATGTTCTCGGTGACGGCCTGTCGTGGTCCGGCGACGGCCGTTGGATCGCGTTCAGCCGGGCCTACATTCATGTCGGAGGGACGCGTATCAATTTCAGGCCTGAAGGTGCACATATTGACGTCATCCCTTCATCCGGAGGAGAACCAAAGAGGATACCTGTCCCTCAATGGGTGGCCACGAAAGGCGATACCTTCCGCCGACTGAGCTTGTCACCCGACGGAAAAACTGTGGCGTTTGATTCAGGCGGGCAAATCTACGCTGCCCAGGTCGACACGGGCGATATCAAGCAGGTTACCAAGGACGGAGGAGTGGCGCCGTGTTTTTCGCCGGACGGGACGAAGATCGCCTATTTGACGCCTCCAGTCAGTCAGGATAGTCCTCCCGCCCGCCTCCATGAGGTCTGGGTGATTTCTTCCGACGGCGAAGATGCCGTCAAAGTCAGTGGCGATCTGCGTGAGAACCTGAGCCAGACGGGTCCAATATGGTCTCCCGATGGCAGGATGATCGCTTTCGGCCGGATCGTCAGGGAGCCCAGCCTGGGGTCAGAGGTCTGCATCGTCCCCGTCTCGGAAAAAGGCAAGCCCCTTGCCTCTCCGGTTCAAATTAAGCTTCCTCTTTTCACTACCAATTTCATGACCGGCTGGACGCCCGACAACAAGATCGGGCTCCTCCTCGAAACTCCCTACCATGAGTACGTTTACACAGTCCCCGTCTCCGGCGGAAAGGCCAGCCAAGTGAGCCCGCTCGACCGCCTTGCCAGCCATCCCCGCTGGTCGCCGGACGGGAAGCGGATCTATTTCCGATGGGAGGACGGCCAATTGGGTTCCGTCCCCAGCGAGGGAGGGGAGCTGAGCATTCACCCCGCTCTGGGAGGTGGCCGCAAGACCGGTTTCTTTATTCAATATCCGGGGGCCGGGAATTCTGTCTCACCCGACGGGAAATCAGTCGTGTTTTCGGCTGGAACGGCTAAATCCGGACCGGACATATACACCATCTCTGTCGAGAGAGGAGAGCCCAAAAAGATCGCGAGCGGAGGGAGGCCCAACTATCCCTGCTGGTCGCCGGACGGAAGATGGATCGCCTATTTGAATTCAGAAGTCATTGCTGATGAAAAAAATATAACAGCGATATTCAAAGTCCCGGCGGAAGGCGGAGAGGCCCAAAAGATCACGACCGCATCAGACAATGTCACACAGGCGGGCATCGACTGGTCTCCGGACGGGAAAACGATCGCCTATTTTTCCAAGAAAGCGGACGCTCTGACAGGCACCTTGAACCTCGTCCCGATCGCCGGCGGCGAGCCGCGGGAGATTTGCCGGGTCCAAAACGTCAGCGCTCAGAGCGATGTGTCCTGGTCGCCCGATGGAAAGAAAATCGCTTTCGTCTCCACGGGGAAGATCTGGGTAGTCCCGGCAGAAGGCGGCGAACCGGCGGAAGTGAAGACGGATGTCGATGCCGATGCCGGTAAACTCGACTGGTCTCCGGACGGCCGGAAGATCGCCTTCTCCGGTGATAGCGGCATGGACATCGAATTCTGGTTCATGGAGGACTTCCTGCATTTGTTGAAGAAATAGGGAAAGGTTGCTGGAAGAAAGAGACCGGATGACGGATGCTCCCACGCTGGCGAGCCGGCGGCGGTTCCTTGGCTTGGGCGCGGCCGCGCTGTCCCTTCCGTTCCTATCGCGGCTTTCCGCCTTTGCCGCTCCCGAGCCGCTTCCTCCCGACCGCGGCCTGTCCTTTTACAATATCCACACCAGAGAATCCGCGACCGTCGAGTATTGCCATTCGGGCCGTCTCATCCCCCTTTCCCTCGAGAAGATCAACCACATCCTGAGGGACTACTTGACCGGGGAAACAAAGGACATCGACGTCCGCCTCCTCGACCTCCTTTACGCCCTCTCCCGCAAGATCTCGACGGACGAGCCCTTCCATGTCATCTCCGGCTACCGGTCGCCCCGGACCAACGCCGCCCTGCGGGCGGGCGGCGGTGGCGTCGCCGCGAATAGCCTTCACCTTCTCGGGCAGGCTATCGACATCCGCGTCCCCGGCCTCAAGCTCCGGGACCTCTATCGGGCGGCGGTGGCCCTTCACGGCGGTGGTGTGGGGATCTATCCCGAATCTGATTTCGTCCATATCGACGTCGGCCGCGTCCGGACCTGGTGAACCGGCCTACATAGTTAGGCCAAAAACGGGATCGTCTGCGGGCCTTCGGGCATGACACAGATGGATGCGTCGCGGCCGTATTTGCTGAGTAGCTCGGCCACCGTGTCTTCGATTCGGCGGCACGGCAGAAGGAGGGCCGCCCGGATCTGGTTGTCTGTTAAACCATCAGACCGGACATAGACGTCCGCCTTGAGCTGGATGAGGGCTTGGATGTGGGCCTGCCACTGGTCTTGTTCGAGGAAGCCGGGCGCGCAGATCTTATCAAGGAGTTCCCGCGGACTTCGCGATTCCCGCAGGATCTTGCCGTAGAGCCCGTGATCGGGAAGGCCGTCCCAGCAGCTCGTGGCGATGATGATCGCCCCGCCCGGCCTGACGACCTGGTCCGCCGCCCTCATCCCTTTCACCGACTGGTAGAGATTGATGTCGAGCGGGTATCCTGAATTGGTCGTGACGACGATATCGAACGGCCGCGGCACGGCAACCATGGCCGAGCGTTTGACGAAGGCGCAGCCGGCCGCGTGGGCCTGGTCCAGGTCACCGGCGAAAACCCCGGTCACGGCCTTATCGCGGTTGAGCGTCACATTGATGAGGAAGAGGCGGCCGGCCTGTCCGGCGACTTCGCGTACTTCTTCCCAGATGGGATTTCCATGGGTGACACCCCATATGGACTTCGGGTGCCCGACCATCCCGGCATCGTGGTTGCCGAGGACGGTTCGCTGGCCGGCCATTCCGGGCATGATCGCTTTGCCTCCCCCGGAAAAGCCGGCGAAAAGGTGGGGCTCGATGAAGCCTGTCAGGACCTTCAGGTCACAGGCCATGAGCTTGGCGTTGAGCCAGGTCTCGTGGCCTTTCGACGTGACGCCGACCCGGACCTGTGTCGCCGGGTCGAAGGTGTCGTTCTGGACGATGCGGCGGCGGTCAAAGATGGCGTTTCCGAGCATGTCCCTGAGTTCGGACTCGGTGTTGGGCCGGTGGGTGCCCAAGGCGTTGAAGAGGGTGACATCGACGCCGGGAATCGCGTCCAGGACCTCGAGGACGGCCGTGAGGAGCAACGGATTGGGCGCGGGCCGGGTGATGTCGCTGAAGACGACGCCGACACGCATGCCGGGGCGGACGATGTCGCCGAGGGGCGGCGAGCCGATGGGCTTGCGCAAGGCGGCCCGGACAGCGGCCTCGGGGTCGGCCAGGGCCGGGACGAAGGTCGGCTCGACGACGGTGACGTTGAGCGAATCGTCGAGCTCGATCGGGAGCCCCGTTTTTCCGTAGGCTAAATTGAATTTCATCTTGCCTTCGCCGTCAGCCGGTATAGCCCCGCTCCGTGATACGGAATGACCGGGGCGAAGGCGCCGGTGAAGACGCCGACCTCTTTTCCGCTCCACACATCCTTGACGGCGACGGGTCCGTCGAAGCCCACGTCGGAAAGCCGGACCGGAACGGCCGTCCCAGCTTCGGGGCCTTGCTTTCCCCGATCGCTTGTATTGAAAACGGCGACGTACTTGGCCCGGCCTTCCGCGGCGGCCGCCGTCCAGGCGGCCAGGCCGTTCGCGCGGAAAAGCTGGCGGTTGTTGCGGCTCTTCTGGTTGACGGCCAGGACCTCGGCGTTGGTGATGAGCGCGAGCGTCCAATCGTCGCTCGCCGGGAGATGCCCGCCGAACATCAGGGGGCATTTAGCGACGGCCCAAAGCGTCATGACCGTCCTCTGTTCGTCACGGCTGAGGAAATTGGGCACGTCCTCGCGGCCGCCGTGCGAGGTCATCTCGAAATAGCCTTGATTCATGGTCCGGTTCTTGGACCAGCCCGCCGGCAGGGACCGCAGATGCCCGAGCGGCAGCATATCCGGGTCGAGCCAATGTCCAGGCCCGGCTTGCGGCGACCACTCGTGGAGCTGACGGAAAGCAGGCAGGACTTGGTCCCAATAATCCCAGAGGTCCCCGAGCAGGCGCCACATGTTCGCGTTCTTGACGAGCTCGTCGGCGCGGTCGAGCGGCATCGGCCCATAGGATAAGCTGAGGACGATGGGCCGGCCCGTCCGGTCGATGGCCCGGCGCAGCATGGCGATCTCCTCGCCCCGGTAGCAAAGGTCGTCGGCCTTGACGAAATCGACGCCCCAGGAAGCGAGCTGACGGAAGAGCGAATCGTACCATTCCTGCACCCCGGGCTTCTTGACGTCGACGCCCCACTGGTCCTCGTTCCAGTCGCAAAAATCGACCTTGTCGGCGACATCGGCAGCCCGATAAGGAGTGCCTTCGATGGGCGTGTTCCGTTCGACGGCCAGCCGCGGGATGCCGCGGACGATGTGGACGCCGAACTTCAGCCCCTTCCGATGGACATAATCGGCAAGAGGCTTGAAGCCGCGCCCGCCGGCCGCCGACGGGAACCTCGCCTCGGCCGGGACGAAGCGTCCGAACGCGTCGACCTCCGATTTCGAGTGGACGGGATAGTCCGGCCCGAGTCTCTGCGGATCGGACCACTCGATGTCGACGACGACGTAGCGCCAGCCGAGCTGGGCCAGCTTCGCGGCCATGAAGTCAGCGTTGGCCTTGACTTCGTCCTCGGTCACGGCCTGGCCGAACGAATCCCAGCTGTTCCAGCCCAGGGGCGGAGTGAGGGCCCAGGCATGGAAAGGTTCCGTGACGGCGCGTGTTTTCTCGTTATCGGCCGGACGGACTTTCCCGGCCAGCTTGCGGATGAGATCGACTTCGGCCGCGATGTAGGGCTTCCCGTTCGCCCGGAAGATATCGTGGAACCAGACCGCGGGCTCCGGGCTCCCTTCCTTCGACCCCCAGGGAAAGATCGTCTGGGTCTTGCCGTTCACGAAGCCCCAGTTCATGGCCCCGACGTCCTCGGACTTGAAGAGAGGCAGGATGTCTTCGAACCGGCTGCCGGCCGTCCGGGCCATGTATTCCGTGCACACGAGCGGGCGCCCGTGGACCTTGAGCGCGTCGATCTTGCTCTTCGTCCCGGCCCTGTCCGTGTAGGCATGGAAGGAGATGATGTCGGAATTTTCGACCTGGAACCGGTTGAGCGCGGCGAGCTCTTTCGATTCGTCCCAGATCCCCGCGGTCAGCGGTTGGACCGGCGCGGCCGTCCGGGCCCAGGCGAAGACCTTCTCGAGGAGCGGCAGGGACCTCGAGCCGTAGCCCGAATTCCCCGGCTCGTTGTAGAGGTCCCAGGCCAGGACGCGGCGGTCCTCCCGGAAAAAGCCGACGACGCCTCGGGTGTAAACCTCGAGGATGCCCCAATGCGCCGGATTCTCGACAAGGTCCGGGCCGGGGCACTGCACCCAGCCCGAATTGTGGACGCCCGGCCGCGGCTTAGGCTGGGGACCCAGCCGGAATTTTGCGTTCCAGCAGTCGTCGAAGAGGACGAACATGGTCCCGATGTGGTGCTTGTCGGCGATCGCGAGAAACCGCTCCAACCGTTTCAGGAAGCCGCCGGGGTCCTGCTCCCAAAGGAGATAATGGAGGAAGACCCGGACCGAATCGAAGCCCAGGTCTTCGGCCCAGCCGAGCTCCTCGTCGATCGTCGCCGGGTCGAAGGTCTCCGCCTGCCACATCTCCAGGGTGTTGACGGCCGTCCGGGGGATGTAGTTGCAGCCAAGGGTCCATGGCTCGGCCCCGGCCCAGGCCCGGGCTTTGATTTCGCTCCAGCGGCGGGGCGGATCTTTCGCTCCCTGTTGCTGGGCATGGACGACGGCCTTCTCTCCCGCCGCCAGGTTGACCATGACCCAGGAGATAGGCCGTCCGGCCATGTCTCCTCCCTGAAGGGCTTTCCGGGCGATGCCGTTGACCCACAGCTCTTGCCAACGGCCTTCGATGACGGCCTTCCAGACGACATTCCCGCCGGCGCGGACGGCGAAGGACGTCCCCCGTCTTCCTTCATGGCGGATATCCACGACGCTGTCGAAGACCGGCACATTCCGGAGCTCGGCCCATTCCGTCTTCCCGGTGAGCCGAGACCGCGTCGTGACCGTCCGGGCGCGGGCGTCCGGCTCGACGCCCATGAGCCCCGTCGCGACCGCCCCGATCACGGCGAATGAAACCTCGGGGTATTCGCGCCGCTTCTTGGCCGGGTCGGAGAGCCTTAGGATCTCGGCATAAGCCGCGTCGTCCGCGCCGTAGCTGTAGAAGATCTCCGGAAGATAGGATTCGACTTCGATCCCCCCCGGCTCTTTCCCGAGAATCCCGCCGAGGGTCGCGTCACGGCGTTCTCCGGCAGGGATAAGGCCAAAGTAGAGCGGGAAGACTCCGCCCCAGAACATCTCCTCGAAAACGAGCTTCCCATCCTCGAGGGCAAAATCGGCGAACTTTCCCCGGGCTTCGTTCCACCAATCCGCCATGTATCTCTCTCTCAGCCCGGCGGCCCGCTGGCGAAGAGAATCGGCCGCTCCCGAATCGCCGCGAAGCTCGAGGATCCCGGCGTAAGAATCGAAGGCCCGCGCTTCCGCCGCGATAAGGTCCGCCCCGTAAAGTGTCCTATCCGAATTGGGGCCCTCGTCGTAGCCTCCGAGCCCCCGGTTGCCGTATTCCTTTCGATGCTCGGGAACCCCGTCGCCGTCCTTGTCCCAGGCCTGGACATACTCCTTGACAGTCAGACCGTAGAAGTTGAGGAACGCCGGATCTTCGATATAAGCCCGGTTTCCCGTCCATAGGTACTGTCTCCAGCAGGCGTCCAGGACGTCGAAGTTGGCCGGCAGGTTGTACCAGAAGTCCTTGTCGTTCTTGTAGTCGACGGGAGCCGGCCGGTCCCACTTGTCGATCTCCCAATACGAACAGAAGTCGCGGGCCGGGCTGATCCCCAGGGCGAACTTCCGCAGCATGTTCAGGTTGAACGCGCCCAGGCCGAGGAGCTGGGCCCCGTTCGCCTGGTGGGACACGTCGCGCATGCAGAAGGCGAAGCGCGACGGAAGGGCGGCCTCGTACCAGTCGCCCACAGGGTCGTCATGCGTCGAAGCGGGGAAGACGTAGTCCAGGGCCTGGGCCTTGGCCCAAGCGAAGGCCGCCGTCAACTTGGTGTCGGAGGACTCGAGGACAACGGGACTCCCCGGCGGCGTCCGCGACTGCCGAGCCGCGGCCGCGACAGCTGAGATGGCCAGCACAAGGCAGAGTGCGGCCGTCAGCCTTTTTCTCCTCATTTCGGGCTCCCCTCGCTTCGGAACTCTCGGGCACACAATCTTCCGCGGTTATACCAGACACCCTGGAAAAAGACAAGGCGACCCCCGGCCCCGGAGGCGGCGGGCGGTTTTTTGAATTGCGGCCGGCAATCGGTTATTATGATGAAGAAGGGTTCCAACGCGTTTCGAGGAGGTGTGACGATGCCCGTATCCTACAAAGACCTCGGTCTGGCCAACACCCGCGACATGTTCCGGCGCGCCTTCGCCGGGCAGTACGCGGTCCCGGCCTACAACTTCAACAACATGGAACAGCTTCAGGCGATCATCACGGCCTGCGTCGAGACGCGCTCGCCCGTCATCCTCCAGATCTCGAGCGGGGCCCGGAAATACGCCAACCAGACACTCCTCCGCTACATGGCCGAGGGCGCGGTCCGGATGGCCCGGGACATGGAGAAAGGCCTGGGCTCGGACCGGGAGATCCCCATCACCCTCCACCTCGACCACGGCGACACCTTCGAGCTGGCTAAATCCTGTATCGACAACGGATTCTCGTCGGTCATGATCGACGGCTCCCATCTCCCTTACGAGGAAAATATCGCGCTGACGCGGCAGGTCGTCGACTACGCCTTGACGCGCGACGTCTCGGTCGAAGGCGAGCTCGGCCGCCTGGCCGGGATCGAGGACGCGGTCCAGGCCGAGAAATCGACTTATACGCATCCCGACGAGGTCGTCGATTTCGTCCGCCGCACGACCGTCGACTCGCTGGCCATCTCCATCGGCACCTCCCACGGCGCCTATAAGTTCAAACCCGAGCAGTGCACGCGCGACGCCAGGGGCATTCTCATCCCGCCGCCGCTCCGGTTCGACATCCTGGCCGAGGTCGAGAAAAAGCTCCCCGGCTTCCCCATCGTCCTCCACGGCGCCTCCTCGGTCATCCAGGAGGCCGTGGCCACGATCAATAAATACGGCGGGGCGATGAAGGACGCCATCGGCGTCCCGGAAGACCAGCTCCGGCAGGCGGCGCGCTCGGCCGTCTGCAAGATCAACATCGACACCGACGGCCGGATGGTCATGACGGCCACGATCCGCAAGGTCTTCGCCGAATCGCCCGGGGAGTTCGACCCTCGCAAGTACCTCGGCCCGGCCCGGACGGCCCTCGTCGAAATGTACAAGAGGAAAAATCGCGACGTCCTCGGCTCGGCCGGGCGCTACGGGACGGAATTCTGAGGCCGGAGGCTATTTTTTGCCCGGGCGATAGACGCGCAGGATCCTCTCCCGGAGTTTGGCGATCCCGTCAGGGATCTTGCTTCGGGCGATCCCCTGGGCGACCCCGGTCAGTCCGAAGGGGACGCGGCCCGGGTCCGTGTAGAGATGGTAGACGGCGAGCAGACCCCCATCCTCGAACTTGCGGATGAACCAGAAGCCGGAGGTATCGACGACCGTCTGGCTCGGCTTGAGCTCCGGCCAGGGGAGTTTTTCCCAGGTCACTTCGAACCCGGATTCATGTCGCGTGGAGGTGTACCTCAAACGATACTGCTTTTTGACGCCGAGCGGCAGGTGGAGTTTGACCTCGACGACGGAGCACGGACCGGTCACCTCGCAGATCCTGGCGGCCCCGACGCTGGGCATGTAATCGGCGTAGCCGCCGTAGTCCGTGAGGACCGCGAAGGCCTCGTCGAGCGACCCCGGGAGGATGCCGACCGCCTCGTAGGTCCTCCCCTTGCGTCCAGGGTTGGGCAGGTCCCTGAGGACGATCTTGCCCTTGAGGATGAGGGCGCGCTCTTCGGGAGACAGGGCGATCTCCCGGTTCGACTCGGGACGAGGGCTCGCAGCGGCCCTCGCCGATCCCGGTACGAACAACAGGAGGAACGCCGCCGACAGAAGCGCGGAGAGCAGGACCATTACTCGGCATTCCTCCTTGGTGGCCCCATTCTCCGCTTATTTCTTGACCGACGGGTCGGGCTTGAGCCCGACCTTCTTGTAGAGTTCCCTCCGCCCGGCTTTGTCCCCGTCCATGATCTTCTGGGCGTACTTGGCCACAGCCTCGGCCTTGGCCCGGGGCACGACGACGACCCCGTCGCCGTCGGCCACGATGACGTCGCCGGGAACGACCAGAACACCGCCGCAGACGATGGGCCGGTTGACGGACTCGAGCTCGTTCCTTCCCGGACGGATGCCACGGCCGACGCGCTTCAGGTAAAGCGGGACCTTCTGGGTGATGACCTCGTCCGTGTCGCGGGCCGTGCTGCTCGTGACCACTCCGACGCAGCCGAGCGACTTCCACTCCAGGATGTTGTAAGAGCCGATCGAACCGACGTCGGCGCTCGGGGCGTCCTCGATGACGAGGGCCGTGCCCGGCCGGATGAGAGCGGCGTAGGATTCCGTGGATTTCTTGTCGTACCAATCGCCGGCCCAGTCGTCATAAGCCTTGATCGATAACACTCCAGCCGTCGGGTTCTGGGTCGGAACGTAGCGGGCCGTGACAGCCAGACCGACGAACCGGTGGCTGTAGTTCGCCGTGTCGCGCCAGAGCGAGTGGATCTCCGGGTCCATCGTGCCGGTATCGACGAGGCCCACGGCGTCCATCCCGTCGACGACGTCGGAAACCCTTAAGTCCTTGAACAGAGCCAAAACGGCCTTGTCGGCGGCCTCAGAATAGCTGGGCGTAGCGATGTAGTTCCACCCGGCGCGGAGCGCCGCTATGTCCGGGGCCTTCGCAGTTTGCGCGGAAACGGGCAGGGATAGGGAAAGAAGCAGAAGGCATAGAACGATGATCATGTCGAACCCTCCTTCAGAAATTCAGGCGCGGAGCATCCGGCGTCGCTAGATTATGAGCTTGCCGATGCCGATGAGGAACAGGATCGCCCCGAAGGCGAGAAGGTACTTGAAGGGGATGGCCAGGCCTTCCTTGACGTGGACGACCCAGACGTCCCGGTCGTAGCTCGCGCCCGTCTCGCCCCGGTACGTTTCCTTGACCTGCTCGACGATTTTCTGGACCGTGTCGAGCTTGGCCTTGTGCTTGTCGATGGCGGCGCGGATCTCTTGCTGTTCGGCGGACGTCAGGGTCCTCTCGAAAACCTTATCCGTCTCATAGAACCTCAGCGCGCCGTCGACCTGGAAGAAAAAGGCGACGAGCGGGATCCCGATGGCGACGAGGATCAGGAGGATGCCTTGACTGCGGTTGCCTCCCCGCCACCGCGATCGTTTCTTCTCCGGAATGTACCGAGCGTCCCAATCGTCTTTCTTAGGCATGGCCAGCCTCCTTCATGAGTTTTGTCGGAATTCCGGGGGCGCGGGTCCAAAATATCTTTTTACAGGGGGGAAGTCAACGGCGGCATGCCCGGTGGGCATGTTAAGACTTTTCGCTCAATAGTAGCCTGATAATTATTCTGTATCAGGGCAGTGTGTGGGTTATTCTGTTTTGCTTGCTTTAGATACAAATTGCATTGCAACACCTATATCAAGTTCTCGCGACGCATATGTTTTATTTAAGAGTTGTTCTATGAGCAAATAATCCCATTTCTCTTTCAACTTGTTCTGTACATGTGACGCGAGTTTTTCGGGGGTTGGTTGTGGAATACTTCCGATTTCTTTAATTGTACCTAAAACGTCCTGATAATCAGCATTATGGACTATGATGGTCATCCCATCGCTCTCCGCCTTAAGGCCATTACCACTGAGGATTAGTGCAAGCGCATCATTGGCCCAATCACCAAGCCAGCTAAATACGATGACATCCGTGCCATTCAAAATGAATTTATTGTGCATAAGTCCGAGTCGGGAATAAGCAGCACGAGCCTCTTCAACCTGCTGGGTAGCTACTTTATCAAGAAAAGAAAAGGGTATATTACTTGATAAGATGCTGCGCATCTCTTTGCGTACTTGATCGTGGACTTTACCCCCCATCCCATCGAATATTGGAGGCTTGCCCCCCTTAGATGGATTGACTTCAATGACCTTGTCTTCTTGTCGGCAAGAAATCACCTGCCAGCGTCGGCCTGCAAATATAATATAGCTTCCTGGTTCTAGTGGTCGAGACAGAGGAAGCGTTCCCAACATGCTGCCTTTATGTACGACTCGAAATTCCTCTTGGCTCGTAAAGGCCGCTAGAAAACTGAAGTGATTGACGATACGTTCTCCTTTACGTCCGAGCAGTAAGAGGCCGCTATTCTCCTGTACTAAAATATCTGTTCTTCCCAAGGAATGAAGAAGTTCGGAAAATTCTTTTTGCGTCAATCCCAAGAATACACCCTTTTGGCATAGTACGCCCCACGCTTCTATCGCGCTGACCCCTCCGTATTGGGCAATTAAAGATAAAAGCTGCTGAATGAGCGTAGATAGATGTAGGTTATTGGTGCGTGGTGGTTCAAACCATCCCCTCAACAACAGATTGATTTGCGCTATGGTTTGGATTAGTCCTTCCCGCAACTGGTCTGAGATGGAAATGTCTGGGCCCATTTCTTCTTCCAGACAATAACAACGCAATATCGCTGCTTCACCTCTTCTGCGACCAGAGCGGCCAAGTCGCTGGCGTAAGCTCGCTACAGAGGGAGCGGGACCGATCTGGGCAATGCTTTTTACCGCCCCGATATCAATCCCAAGCTCTAATGTCGTTGTCGCAATGGCAGTGGCAGGGGTATCTCCAGCTTTAAGTGCATGTTCGGTCTCTTCACGAATATCCTTAGAAAGACTCCCGTGATGAGGCCAGAACTCGTTTGGAATCCCGAGCTCTTCACACGCTCGCCGGAGAAGATCAGCATATAGTTCTACTTTAGCCCGACTATTGGGGAAAACTAAATTATTGTGCCCTCTGAGTGTGGTGAACAGATCCGTCGCGATGTCATGAATTCCTTCGGACAATCCTTCCTTGGCCTTGCCTAATTTCTCTGCTTGCCTGCCTGTTGCCCCATTCATATCGGGTTGCGAAAGAGGCCTATTGTGGTAGCCTTTGACAATAAGCTTGAGTTCTGGCCCGCCTTCTTTGCTCACAACAACTCGAACTAAATCCCCTGCTCCTGGCCGCAAATACTCAGCCGCAAGCTGCATTTCACCCAAAGTCGCAGATAATCCTATGCGTGGAAATCGACGGTTAAGCGCTACCTCTATACGGTTCATTAAAGATTGGAGCTGCTTTCCCCTTTCAGTATCAATAAATGCGTGAAGTTCATCTATGACAAAATACCGTAGCGTGCCAAATACGCGTGATAGAGAGTGGCCATAGCGTATAAGCAGTCCTTCAAGTGATTCAGGCGTGATAAGTAGACAGCCGTGTGGATCCTTTAATAATCGTTTTTTTCTTCCTTGCGAAATATCCCCATGCCAAGGAATAACTGGAATTTCAAGCTGTTCGCACAGTTGGTCGAGCCTTGCCCACTGATCATTAATTAACGCCTTCAGCGGGCTAACATAAATGGTTAAAGGCTTCTCAGCCTGAGCTGCTAACATATGAGTCAGAATTGGAAAAAAGACCGCTTCGGTTTTGCCGGAGGCCGTAGCAGCCGAGATTATCACATCTTGAACCCCCTCAATTATCAGCGGAATCGAATACTCTTGTATATCCCTTAGTTCAGTCCAGCCCGCCTGCCAAATCCATTTCTGAATTCGCTCGTCCAATAAAAAGAATGCTGAAGAACTATTGTCAGAGCTTGAATTTTGCGAGTTCGTTGTCACTATTATCCGATCCTGACTCATCTGGTTTACTGGGGAGTATTGATATCTTCTCTTCGTCCTTTTGAACCTCGAGTTGTCCCAATAGTCCTTTCCAATTGGCGTTGGGATTCTGTTCAATTATGGCCAGCAAATTTATGAATGCTTTAATTGTCGTCCTGGGCGTTCGGAAATAGGCATCACCTATGTGTTTTTGGCAATGTTCCATAAATGCAGGCAAAGCTTCATCAGGCAACAAGTACTTTGAACGTTCGCCATATGAATATACATCGCGAAGTTTTTCCAGCAGCACATAAAACTCTTCGGCGGAAAGTGCCGACAGGCGAAGAACGGGGCCTGAGCGGTCGACTAAGCCATTCTTTGCGAACATATTTTCTGCCAATCTACTTTGCAGTGCCGGATAGCTATAAAGGCCACGCCGTGTGTCCATAAGGAATTCAGGGGTCCCCGCCAGCAAGAATCCAATTCCTTCAGATAGGCCCTGAAGCGAGTCATTCAATATCCTCAATATTTGTTCATAGTTTGAATTGCGAGCCTGAGTATTTGATAGCTTATAAATATTCACTAATTCATCCAAGCAAAGGAGCAAACCTGAATAACCAGCTAAGCGAACAAAGACCGAAAACAATTTCAATTGATCATAGAAATTTTGGTCATCAATGATTGTCCGGACGCCGAGAGCCGTGCGGGCATCCGTCTTGGTCGAAAATTCACCTCGAAGCCATCTGATTGCATCCGCCTTGAGTTGGTCATTCCCACTTTCAAAACCCTTCCAATAACAAGCAATGACAGCAGCGAAATCGTAGCCTCCAACCAATTCAGAAAGGCGTTCAAGTCGCTTGTGAATTATCGTATCAGGACCTACTCCCGAAGCTTTTGATTCCTGGACGGCAGCCGAAACGAATTTCTCGACAATACCCGGGAGGGCACCGCCATCCGGCTTTGTCCGGGTAGAAAGATTATGCATCAGTTCGGCATAGAGAGCACGCGCTTGCCCACCTGTGGCTTGTATTCGCCGGTCGGGTGTAAGGTCAGCATTTGCCACAACCATCTTTTTCTCGAGGCCGATGGCTCTGACAAGATTCAGAAAAAAAGTTTTCCCGGATCCATATTCTCCAATTACGAGTCTAAATATCGTGCCAGATTGTGAAATGTGTTCGATATCTTTCGTGAGAGTCTCTAATTCTCCAGAGCGACCCACTTGAATGAGATGCTGCCCTATTCGAGGGACAACTCCAGCGCGCAGGGAATTGACAAGGGCATCTCGTTCTCGTGGCTTTATTAACGTCATTTCAAAACCTCCCTGACAACTTCCGCATCCAACAGTATGGGATCCTCGCCTTCGAACATTGGTTTCTTGAATAGGCTATAAGATTTTTCATTAATTAGTTCGAGCGCTCCATCGAGGAATATTTTTCTATCAGATGCGATTTCTTCGAGCTCGTTGCGGGCCCATTGAGCGCGAGTCAAGAGAATCTGTAATAGAGCGGAGTCGTCCAAGGTAAGTCCTATTAAGCATTTTATATTCTCACCGCTATCAGTCATATCGCCTTTAGACCTTCCCGCGTCGTCAAGGGCATCATCTTCTTGACCGAATATCTTGCCAAGAATGCCAGACACACGCTCTGAGTCACGCTGCAGCAAAGCAATTTTTTCTGCATCTAGTATGAACGCAGATGAAGGGCTATGGGCTAGAGGCGAAGGAATCTTGTATCCTGCATCACGGCCCTTAGGAACGTGGACGGTAACAGGTTCTGCTGCCGCGACATGCATTTTTGAATAGAGTGTCTGTGCCTCAAGGCCTAAGAGCTTATACAATTTCTCAAGCAAGGCAATCTCTTTAGGGTCAATCGCCGAATCTACCTGGGCAACAACGGCGAGGAAATCAGCGAGGAGCTCGCGGGCATCTGCCTCAAGCTTGTCGATATACTTCCTCAACCCCGTCATCTTCGGAGGCGTAATAAGGAATAGCTCTAAAGCAGCATTCAAGCGTGCTCTCTCAACATTGTTAAGATGTGGCCATGAATCAAGTTCTCGCCTTAGAAGACTCTTCTCCACATCTGTAACGACGCCGTCCGAGAGCGCCACAGCGGCCGATAACCTCAGGGTTAGAGCGGCAGCCAGATATCCATGTTTGGCAGGAGGTTTGTCTTGTTGCACAGGAAGCTTGAAAAGCATCACTTTGTCATCTTCTGAAGGAATTGCGCTCCCATCTCGAATATCGGGCTGTATACCAAGGCCTGCTTCTTCGAGCACTCGGCATATTTCAATCAGCGTCGGTCTATTCGCCTCTTTTAGGTACGGAAAAAAGGAACATAGTTCACTAAAGGGAATGGCGTGGGGATCGTCCGAATCCGGCAAATATTTTTCTAGCTTGCTTACGGCTGTACGATGCTCATCCGGCCATAGGACTAGGGGCAAATGAAGAGCTGCGCTGTGATCAGTTATGCCTGCTTTTTCCTTGCCCATGGCGCGGCTAAAACTTTCAAGGCTGGAGCAGCATTCCTCTCCAATCTCTCTCAGCTTATTTAGCGGACCGGACATAATACTTACATCTGGTAAATCAAGGTCGACCCTGTAATCGTTGCTGTGATACCCAAATGTCGGGCTTGCCACGTGATGCTGGAGCGTGAGCCGCGTTTTGTATTGGGGCAGTATCATGCCGGCCCCAAAACGTTCGGAATACTTATGAAGGAACAACCTTTTGAATTCTTCAGGACATCTATAGGCCGGTGTCCTAAATCGCGTATTAGGATCTCCGATCAGCCAAACAAACGCCCAATCAGCTGGCAGGGGTTTTCCCGCCACGGAACATTGTGCAAGGGCCAATCTATGCTCAATGGTAAGCCTACTGCCGGAAAGAAGCGCGGGTGGTGTTCTTCCAGATATGTCTTCTTTAGCTTCTCGTGCTTTAAGCAGGTCCAGCAAAGAGCCAGCATATGATTGAAACGAACCACTACTGGAATAAGTCTGGAGGAGTCGCTCAAACTCCTCTTTTATTGCCTGGATTTCGCTTCGCGCTAGGCTGCTTGTCTTAACATCATGCAGGACTCGGCGTTCGAGCCCATAAAAATAAAGAAACACATAGCCAATATCAGCCTGAGGATCCATCCTGCCGGTTGAAAGCCAACTCAGATAGGCCGACCTCGCATTTGGCAACGCCCTCCAATACGTCGGCCAGTACGATAGGTTTCTGATAAGGTAATTCCGCTCTTCATCAACGACCAATTCTGGATCGATAAGCGCTGGCTCCGGTCCATTACCTTCTACTGCTTGCAGACCTTGGCCAAAATATACCATGCCGCCAATATGAAATCCGTGCAAGATACGTGACTGTCCTTTGGGCACCCAATAATCGTCACCGTTCGAACTCCTGGCCTTAAAGCCTTCACAATAGGGACCTGTTGATATCGTAATCTTTATAGCGTTATCTAACGCTTTGGATTCTTGAGTGTTTGTCTTTTCTTTTTTTTCTAAAGCTTTTATTATTAGCCAAACCAGGAGGGAAACAAGCCCAATTATTAGTATGACAACGGAGTATTTGGCGATGAGCCAAATAAGAACGAATAAAAGAAGAAGAAGAAATCCACCCCCCTTAGACCTCTTTTTAGGCATCTTTATTAATCGTGCGAGTACTAGCCGACAAGGTGTGCATTGATCTCTCTACAGGAATAGTCGCCTTCCCTGATCGTGATCTTTGGCCCCGAGAGCTCATTTGTTTGAAATATATAGTAATAAGTTGTTTTATGTCAATCGGTTGAACATATATACGCATTTATTCAGGGAGGTTGACATACGCCAGTGATTGAAATAATTAATTGGGATGGAGTATAGACTTATGCAAAGAATGAAAGAACGTGTTTATGAACTTATTGATGTCGTTCCACATCAAAACGGCGATGCTAAAGAGTTTAATTTTGTTGATATTTTCATCATTGTTCTAATCATCCTTAATGTTCTTGCCGTAATTCTCGACACTGTACAGAGCATCCATTCGAAGTTCGGGGACTATTTCTACGTTTTTGAGGTCTTTTCTGTAGTCGTCTTTACAATAGAGTACATCCTTCGAGTATGGAGTTGTACTATCAATCCTAAGTTTCGAGGACCCGTTGTCGGAAGAATCCGATTTATGCTAACCCCCTTGTCCCTAATCGATTTCTTCGCAATCTTGCCATTTTACTTGCCAATGCTTATTCCGTTTGATCTCAGATTTCTTAGGGCAATCAGGTTGATACGCATTGTAAGGTTATTTAAGCTCGGCAGATACACGGAATCAGTACAGCAATTTGGGAGAGTTCTTAAGGCAAAAAGGGCTGAGCTTTTAACCACAGTATTTATTATCTTCATACTCCTAATAATAGCGTCGAGTCTTCTGTTTTATGTAGAACATAAAGCTCAACCAGATAAGTTCGCCAATATTCCGGAAGCGATGTGGTGGGGTGTTGTAACTCTAACGACGGTCGGCTATGGAGACATATATCCCATTACTGGATTAGGCAAGTTCTTGGGGGCAATAATCAGTCTATTAGGAATTGGATTATTTGCATTGCCTACTGGCCTAATAAGTGCTGGATTTATTGAGGAAATTGCAAAAAAGCGAAAAGGGCCGAGCAAATGTCCTAAATGTGGAGCGATAATTGACGATTAGCTAAGGTCCATAGAATCTCCTAAGCAAGAATAACGCTAGTTGCTTATTCCCGCGAATGGCCCGGCCAGGAGGGCTTGGGTGCTCCGAGCCTTTTTGTTATGCACACGCCGATCTTCAGTGGGCAGGTCCGTTGCTCTTCCTTTCTTTTTGGCATAACATAAAGTATAAGTTTAATGAGAGCAGATATTCACACTCACTAGCTTAATAATGGATAAGATCTGTGTATTCTGCGGCAAGGCCACAAGAGAGAAGAGTTTAGAGCATATTCTTCCCCAATGGCTTATTAAGGAAACAGGAAATCCAGACAGAGTAGTCTCCTTCGGACCAGATTTAAAAACCTTTAAGACGAGACGGTTCGCTTTTGATCAATTCAAATTCCCAGCTTGTCAAAGCTGTAATAATGATTATTCAGTTCTTGAAGAGCAGGCAAAACAAATAATCCTCGACCTCCTCAGCGAAAAGCCCTTGAGCGCTTCCGACTTTGATAATCTACTTACTTGGCTTGATAAAGTAAGAGTCGGCTTATGGCTTGGCTATCGGCTCTTGAACAATAATGTGTTCGGAATAAGCCCTTGCTTTTTTATAAATCAACGTATCAGAAACAAAGACAGAGCTGTCTTAATATTCAAAACGACCGATACAGCAAAAGGCCTTGGAACCATCGGGGTTAATACTCCCTTTTTTGCACATTCCCCGACCTGTTTTGGTTTGATAATTAATGATACTTATTTTGTCAATGTATCCACAGATTACCTTCTTTCCAGAAGACTAGGATTGCCATACCCTGAAGAAGCATATTTTATGGACACCTCCACGAACGAGTTAGAGGTCTTTGTGAAGGACGGATTAGAGCGAATAATTGAGCCCTTATTAAGGGTTGAGTACGATCGTTACTTCACGGAACTTTATCAACCCATTATTCCGATTGAAACGGCAGAGTCCCTTTCTTTGGATATGTACCAGACTTTGTACGTAAAGCAGTTCTTTAAGGATTCCAGAATAGGAAAGATACTCATCAAGATACCTCATCGAAAGATCACTGACTATCCGGCAGAAATGACTAGGGCGTGGATACCCAAAGATAAGCGGTCCAGAAGGGAGACCTATTACATAGCTACCAAGACCGTATCTTTATTTCATAAATACCTCTTATCAACTATGCCCCTATTCGACCGCCTCAAGAATAAGGACGAAATACGTTATCGCAAAAAGGAATTCTTGTTTATCAATAAAACTAACGATCTTTTTTTGAAACAAATAGAAAGAACAAGAGAGAAATGAGTATGCTAATCTCTTGATCATTGCCTTGCTTCTCATTTAAGCCCCAATATTTGGGCCAAAAAAGCTATAGAGAGGTCTTCGTAGGTATCTCGACCAATCCCTATTCCCCCGAATGGTCCCGTCAAGGGGGTCACCAGGTGTTCCCGGTTTTTTCATAGGCCAGCACCGTGATATGTCAGCAAGCTAGATTGAGAGGTAGACCACTCCGCCGCGTCACAAATACGTCACAAAAAGTGCTTAAACCCGCTTAATCTGGCTTAATGGTGCTTAAAGGAAAATCGGGAAAATCAGGAAAAAACGTGGCGTACCTGAGAGGATTCGCAGAAGATCCTGTGAATGAGCTTCAATATTTAAGGATAGTCATTGCCAACTTAAAAGAACTTCGCCCGCAACTTGTCCTTTACGATAACGATCGAAGCCCGGCCTGAACTTAAGCTAATGACATAATCCAAACCTTCTGTTGTCTCCGCGAGGGTCAAGCCCCAAGCTACAGAACCGAATCCAACGAAATCAATACACTTTAGCCATATTTCCCAATATTCCCCCGGCTTTAGAGCTGGCACCGTGCTCCTAGCCGTGCAAAGGGTCCGATGGTTCTTAAGAAACGCCACAGTGAGATTTACAGCATCTGAGGTTAAGTCCGAAATATTGGTGGCTCGGACTAGGAGACTCGGGACATATATGTTCCTCTCGCCTGTGAACTTTTTCCGATACCCGGATTGAATGACAACAATATCCAGCTTCTGGGATAAGTTTGTTTCCTCCAGACGGATTTTATCCATGGCTTTTTTTTCGTTAGAAGTCGGGATAGTTAACAAGACGGCAAGGATGCCGATTCCCAGAAGAAATAATAGCGCCGCAGCGACGAATATCAGGACTCGCTTAAGCATTCAAGTCTAATCCGCCCCACTCAATGTATCACCTGCAAAGTGCGATTTTCAAGCTTGTTAGCCCCGTGTACCGACGATCTATCTCCGAGAGAGCTATGGGGCCAATGCCGCTGTTATCTCATCCCTGCAAAATCCTTCTTAAACCGCTTCATTTCCTTATTAGATAGACTTCCTCCATGTCACCACCGTGTCACAGAATAAGTTGAATTACGCTGAAAAAATGGTAATGGAAGTGAAAACTAAAGATCTATCGTTTGGCTTGAATACCAGGGGAAACAGGATTCTTTCGGTGGTGGAGCTGACCAGGATCGAACTGGCGACCTCTTGAATGCCATTCAAGCGCTCTCCCAACTGAGCTACAGCCCCACCGGGAATGCCTAATATTACAGGAAGCGGCTTTTTCCGTCAAGAAGCCGCGGAGCGTGAATCAGAATTGACCGGGCGGCGGCCGCTGTGATAATTAGGTAGCACCGCATTCGAAGGAGGTTCCCCATGACCCCGTCTATCCGTCTTAGGCTGACAACCCGTTTGACTCTATGCTTCTTGGCTTTCGCCCTTATCGCGGCCTTAGCCGCCGTCTCAACGCAGCTAATCGCGACTCCCGCTCTATCGGCCCCTGAGGGCCCCGGCCCCATGGCCTCGACGGCCCTGCGCTGCGAATACCTCGACAGCCCGATGGGCGTCGATGTCGTTAGGCCGCGCCTCTTCTGGGTCTTCGAACACCCGGAGCGCGGCCAGGCGCAATCGGCCTACCAGGTCATCGTTTCGACCGACCCCAAGGCCGCCGCGGGAGATATCTGGGACAGCGGCAAGGTCGCCTCGGCCAAATCCACCCAGGTCGTTTTCGCCGGGAAGTCCCTCGAAAGCGGCAAAACATACTTCTGGAAGGTCCGCACCTGGGACCGGGACGGTCGCGAAGGCCCCTGGAGCGACACCGCACGCTTCGACACCGGGCTCTTCAATAAAAGTGACTGGAAAGGCATCTGGATCGGAAAAAAGAACCAGCTCCGCAAGGAATTCACGCTCAAGGGAAGGGTCAAACGGGCCAGGGCCCACATCGCCGGTCTCGGCTACTACGAACTGCGCCTCAACGGCCGTCGGGCCGGCAACCACGTCCTCGATCCGGGCTGGACGACCTACGATAAGCGCGTCCTCTATGTGACCTACGATGTCACGTCGTTCGTCCGCGAAGGGGCGAACGCCGTTGCCGTGACTCTTGGGAAAGGCTGGTACAAGTCGCGGGCCCTCCTCCTCCAGATCAACGTCGAGCTCGAGGACGGGACGACGGCGAGCGTCGTCAGCGACGCCTCCTGGAAAGCCGCCGACGGCCCCATCTTCGAGGACAGCGTCTACGACGGGGAATCGTACGACGCCCGCCGAGAAACGCCGGGCTGGGACCGGCCCGGATTCGACGACAAGGAATGGCCCTCGGCCGAGGCCGTTAAGGGACCGGGCGGAGTCCTGTCGGCCCAGATGATGCCGGCCATCCAGGTCACCGACACCCTCGTCCCGCTCAAGATGTCGAACCCGCAACCCGGCGTTTACGTCTTCGACATGGGCCAGAACTTCAGCGGCTGGGCCCGCGTCAGAGTGCAGGGGCCGCAAGGCACCGACGTCCGTCTCCGCTTCGCCGAGCTCCTCTATGACGACGGCACGCTCAACCAGGAAAACCTGCGCTCGGCCCAAGCCGAGGACCACTACATCCTCAAGGGCGACGGAGAAGAGATGTGGGAACCGCGCTTCACTTATCACGGCTTCCGCTACGTCGAGGTCACGGGTTTCCCTGGGACGCCTAAGCTCGACAGCGTCCGCGGCCGGGTCGTCCACTCCGCCGTCGAGCCCATCGGCAGTTTCGCCGCCTCCAAGGACATCCTCAACGGGCTCCAGCGCATCGTCACCTGGGGCCAGAAGACCAATCTCCACAGCATCCCGACCGACTGCGACCAGCGCGACGAGCGCATGGGCTGGATGGGCGACGCTCAGGGCACGGCCGAGGAAGCCATCATGAATTTCGACATGGCCGCCTTCTATACGAACTTCGTCCGCGACATCCGCGATGTCCAGGACGAGAAGGGTCAGATCACGGACACCGTGCCCTTCATCTGGGGGTCGCGTCCGGCCGACCCGGCCTGGGGGACGGCCTACCCCCTGCTTTGCTGGTACATGTACCAGTACTACGGCGATACGCGCATCCTCGAGGAGCATTACGAAGGCCTGCGTAAGTACGTCGAGTTCCTGAGGAGCAAGGCCGAGAACGGGCTCGTCAAATTCAGCTCCTACGGCGACTGGGTGGCCGTCGAGAAGTGCCCCGGGGCGATCGTTTCGTCGTTCTATTATTATTACGACGTAAAAATCATGGCGGACGCGGCGCGAGTGGTTGGGAAAACGCAGGACGCCGCCCTCTACGACAAGCTCGCCGCCGACATCCGGACGGCTTTCAACAAGGAATACTACAACCCGAAAACCGGCGACTACGCCGACGGGACCCAAACCGCGAACACCCTGCCTCTCTTCCTCGGCATCCCGACGGAAAAAGAGGGCGGCGCCTGGGGCCGGCTCTTCGACGACATCGTCTACAAGCACAACTCGCACCTGACGACGGGCATCATCGGCACGAAGTACATCATGGAGCTCCTGACCCGGAACGACGCGTCAGACCTGGCCTACGACATCGCCGTCAAGACCGATTATCCGAGCTGGGGCTACATGATCGTCAATGGGGCGACGACCCTCTGGGAGCTGTGGCAGAAGCGCGAGGGCCCGTCGATGAACTCGCACAACCACCCGATGTTCGGCAGTGTCGGGTCCTGGCTCTACAAGGCCCTGGCCGGGATCAACCTGGCGCCGGGGACGACCGGATTCGAGAAGATCCTCATCCAGCCGCAGACCGTGCGGGACCTGATGCATGCCTCGGGCTCGACGATGACGGTCCGCGGCGAGGTCGCCTGCGCCTGGTCGCGGACGGAGAGGACGATCCGGGTCGAAGTCACCATCCCGGGCGGGTCGGAGGCGGAAGTCGTCATCCCCAAGCTCAACATCCGCAATATCAAGGTCAGCGAGGGCGGCAAGACGATCTGGGGGAGTGACAAGTTCATCGTCGGCGCCGCCGGGGTCACCGGCGCGGTGGACAAGGACAACGCCATCCGCATCAAGATAGGCGGCGGCCGCTATGTCTTCGTCCTCGAAGGAGAATAAAAATGAACTTCCAAGAGCTGATAAGGGCACGATACAGCGTGCGCGCTTATAAACCCGACCCGGTCGAAGAGGACAAACTCGCGCGCATCCTCGAAGCCGCCCGCCTGGCACCGACGGCGGCCAACCGCCAGGCCTTCCGTGTCGTCGTCCTGCCGACGAAAGGCCGCGAGACCGATCTCCGCCGCGTCTACGGCCGCGACTGGTTCACCCAGGCCCCGCTCGTCCTGGCCGTCTGCGCCCTGCCTGCCGAAAGCTGGGTCAGGAAGGCGGACGGCTGGAACGCCGCCGAGGTCGACGCGACGATCGCCATGTCCCATCTCATCCTGGCCGCGGCCGAGGAAGGGCTGGGAACGTGCTGGATCGCGGCCTTCGACCCGGCCGCGGCCCGCGATGTGCTCGGTTTGCCCGTCGACGTCGTTCCGGCCGCCTTCACGCCGCTCGGCTACCCGGCCGATTCCCCCGCGCCGAAAAAGAGACGGCCCCTCGCCGACCTCGTCCGCAAAGAACGCTGGTAAGTTCTTTTTGCCGTTCCGCCTAATTTCGTGAATTTTTAAAAAACGCTTGACTCTGACGTTACGTCATAGTTGATAATGGCCGCATGGACAAGGCCATGAAGAACGGATATCTCATCAAGGAGTTCGCGGACCTGACCAAGGTTACCGTCCGGACGCTCCATTACTACGACCAGGTCGGCCTCCTCAAGCCGAGCTTCGAGAAGCCGAACGGCTACCGCGTCTACACAGACGCCGACTTGCTCAAACTTCAGCAGATCGTCACCCTGAAGTTCATGGGCTTTTCCCTGGGCCAGATCCGGAAACTTCTCGACAGCAAGGGCTACGAAGCCGTGAAGTCCCTCAAAGTCCAGGCCGAAGCGGTCAAGGACGAGATCGCCCGGCTGCGCGAGGCCTCACGGGCCATCGAGCAGGTCCTGAGCCTGCTCGAGACCAAAGGCCAGATCAACCGGAAAAAACTCATAAAAATCATGGAGGTTATTCAAATGGGTGAAGACGTCAAGAAAGACTGGCACGAGAAGTTCTACACGGAGGCGGAACTCAAGGAGTTCGCCGAGGTCGGGAAGAAGTACACGCCCGAGATGGCTAAGGCCTACGAGCGCCGTTGGGCCGAACTCATCGACGAAGTCAAAAAGAACATCAAAGCCGACCCGGCCAGCGAGACCGCGCAATCCCTTGCCAAACGGTGGACGGACCTCCTCAACGAGGCCTACGGCGACCGCCCGGAGCTCAAGGCCAGGATCGGCGAAGCGTACGCTTCCGGCGCAGTTCCCAACGACTACCGGATGTTCGGTCCGGAAGTCTGGGACTTCATCAAGAAGGCCCGCGAGACCGCCAAAAAGAAAACGTGAGGCGGGTCCGGGAGGGCTCGAGAGAACAAAACGGTTGGATGAAGCCGCCGTTCGCAATATAATGACCTCGAATCCGGACGGAAGGAACGGCCATGACCGAGAACAAGCCCAAACGGATCGAGGATCTGAGGAAAAGGGATGACCTGCTCGTCATCGCCGGGGCCGGCGGTTTCATCGCCGGGTCCCTCGTCCGTTATTTCCACGATAAGGGCTTCAGCCGCATCCGGGCCGTCGACAAGAAGCCCCTCGACGAGTGGTACCAGAGGACTCCCGGCGTCGAGAACCTCCGCCTCGACGTCAGCTATCGGGATAATTGCGTCAAGGCCTGCGAGGGCGCTGTCGAGGTCTACAACCTGGCCGCCGACATGGGCGGGATGGGTTTCATCGAGCGCTTCCGCGTCGAATGCCTGCGGAGCGTTCTCATCAACACGCATATGATCGAGGCCGCCCAGAAAGCGGGCGCGGACCGCTACTTTTTCTCCTCCTCGGCCTGCGCTTACAACATCGACCTCCAGAAGGACACCCACTGTCTGGCTCTCAAGGAATCCGACGCCTACCCGGCCAACGCCGAGCGCGGTTATGGCTGGGAGAAACTCTTCTCGGAGATCGTCTGCCAGGAGTACTGGGCCGAGCGCGGCCTCAAGACCGCGATCGCCAGGTTCCACAACGTCTATGGCCCCAACGGCACCTGGGACGGCGGCCGCGAGAAAGCTCCCGCAGCCCTCTCGCGCAAGGTCATCGAGGCCAAGGATAACGGCAGCTACGCCGTCGAAATTTGGGGCGACGGAACACGGACGCGGAGCTTCATGTACATCGACGACTGCCTCAACGGTATCGACATGATCATGCATTGCGACGAACTCGTCGCAACGCCCATCAACCTGGGTTCGAGCGAGCTCGTCTCGGTTAACGAGCTCCTGGACATCATCGAGGGGATCGCCGGGTTCAAGGTCAAGCGAAGCTACGACCTCGGCGCGCCCAAGGGCGTCGGCGGCCGGAATTCCGACAACACCATGATCGAGAGTGTCCTCGGCTGGGAGCCGTCGACGCCGCTCCGCGCGGGCATGGCCAAGACCTACGCCTGGATTGCGGAGCAGTACGCCCTCCGGAAAGCGGGAAAGAAGGTCGTGCTATGAAGCCCAAGGATATCGAAGAAGCCAAGGTCCGGGCTGCGGCGATGCTCCGGAAGGCCCGGCTCGCGGTCACTCGAAACGAGCTCGAGGCCATGGAGGTCGCCGACCTGGGCCTGGGCGACATCAAGCACATCGGGCTCGAGGTCATCGTCTACGAGAACAACGATCGCTACTGCGCCAAGGAGCTCATCCTCTTCCCGCGCCAGACTTGCCCCGAACACAGGCATCCGCGCGTGAACGGCCGGAACCTCGGGAAAAAGGAGACGTTCCGCTGCCGCTACGGCGAGATCTACCTCTATGTCTCCGGCGAACGCACGCCGAAGCCGAAAGCGAAAGTCCCGTACAGATACAGGTCCTTCATGACGGTCTGGCACGAGATCGTCCTGCGGCCCGGTGACCAGTACACGCTCCCGCCGAACGCCCTCCACTGGTTCCAGGCCGGCGACAAGGGTGCCATCGTTTCGGAATTCTCATCCACCAGCACGGACGAGAACGATCTCTTCACCGACCCCCGGATCCGGAGGGTCGGGACGTAGTTGCTCAAGGCCACATCGCGGCGGACGAGCGACCGGTCGAGGGACGGGAGCCGAAGGGAAATCGTCGGCGTCACTCCGCCGCGGCTTCGGCCATGGCGGCGACGTTGCGGGGAGGGACATCGGGCAGGATGGCTTCGTGGCTGGGGCTGACGATCAGGCAGGGTCCGAGGACGTCCTTGATCCGGCGGACCTCGGCCTTCACTTCGTCGGGCGTGCCCAGGTTAAGAACGCCCTGCGTGTCGATCCCGCCAAGGAAGGCGATCTTCCCGCCAAAATCCCGGGCCAGCGTGCCGGCGTCCATGTTGGCGGCCTTGGCCTGGAGCGGATGGAGGCAGTTCACGCCGGCGGCGATGAGCTTGGGGATGACCCGGTGGATCGAACCGCACGAGTGAAGGATGACCTGATAGCCGCGGCGGCGGGCCTGGTCGGTGAGCTTCTGGAACCAGGGCAGGATGAACCGGTCGAAGAGGCCGGGGCTGATCATCAGGTCGAGCTGGGTGCCGAAATCGTTGCCGAAGAAATAGGCGTCGACGCGGTCCCCGGCGGCGTCGAAAAAGCGCTCGTTCGCCTCGTAATAAAAGCCGCAGACCCGGTCCGTGGCCGCCTCGACGACCTCGGGGTGCGTCCGCATCTTGACGAAGTACGCCTCCATCCCGAAGAAGTCCATGAGGTCGTGGAAGAACGGCGTCCAGAACCCGCTGGCGCGGTAATACGGGCCGGCCTCGTCGAGGACCCGCAGGGTGCCCGTGAAATCGAGGGCGCACGGGTCGGGCCAGTCGAAGGCGTCGAGTTCGGCCGGGTCCTCGACGCCGGCGAGCGGCCCCGCCTGGCCATGGCTCGTCTTGCCGGCGCTCCAGCCGAAGATCCCTTTCGAGGCTGGGTCCGGGAATGTGGACTCGACGAAGCTCGGCGAGATCCAGCGGAAGTCGTCGCCGATCTTGCGCCGGAACTCCTCCTCGGTTTTGGTGCCGAAGTAACGGTGAAGGCCGGGCCAGCTGTCGGGGTGGGGATTGCCCAGCCAGAAGCCGCAGCGCGGGCCGGGCTTGAGGGCGACGATGTCCGCGAGAAGCTCGCGGCTGGTCACGGGGCCAGGAGCTTGATCGATTGCGGCCATCTTGAAAAGACTATAGGGCCGGCCAAGGGCTGGTGTCAAGAACGCTTCCCTCCCCCTTATCGATTTTGATATCATGCGGAGGAAATCGGACGACCGTCATCCATTCGATCAAGGAGGAATCATGCGGAACCACACGAGGAAAACTGCGCTGGTCTTGTCGTTCTTCACTCTCCTAGTCTTTTTGTCCCTGGCTGCCTCGGAGGTGACGGGGCCGCCGCCGTCGGCGAAGCCGGCATACTTGTACAAGACGACGTTTGTGCGGGCGGCCCCGGGGAGACTCCTCGACCTGATCGCCCTCTATAAAAGCCGGATGGCCGTCGATGACGCGTCGGGAGACGGACCTCTTTTCTGGTGGCGCCACACGCAGGGTGACCAGTGGGACCTCATGCTCCTCTCCCCCATGGGGAGCTACGCTGAATACTACGCGAAAAACTCGATCGCCCGGAGGAAGAAAGCCGCCGAGGCGGCCGGCCATTCCCAAGAGGAGTTCGCGCAAAAACTCGACGCCTGTTCGTCCTGGCGGGAGGACATCTTCGTCATGGGACCTCCGCTCGAATTCGTTAAAAAAGCGTTCGAGGGCACGGCCTACTACCACATCGAGATATTCGTCTCGCTTCCGGGAAAGCAGGAAGAGCTGTTCAAAGAACGCGAGATGGAGAACATCTATGCGGTCGAAACGGGGCGGCCCTATAACATGATCTTCGTCCGGGACCAGGGGGCCGTTTGGGACCTGTTCACGCTCGGATGCTACCGCGACCTCCAGCACTGGGCCGGGACGGGCGATCTTTCCAAGGAGAAGCGGGAGGCGGCGGCGCGCAAAGCCGGTTTTGCGAGCCCCGACGAGATCGGCCCCTACATGAGGACGCTCATCGACATGCACCGGGACACGATGGGCGTGGCCATCAAGTAAGCGGCGCCCGGCGAGCCGTTATCCGTCCTCTTCGATCATCCGGACGGCTCGCCAAGTCCCGTCCTTCTCGACGCGTATCGTCTTGATCTCGAAGGGCTTAAAGTCCAGAGCTATGGGCAGATGGAGAGGCGTCGGGACCGGGGTCCGAACAGGGGCCCACGCGGGGCTCATGACGGGGACATGTCCCTCCGGTACGTGTCCCCTTTCTTCTTTTCCAATCTTCGCGGCGCATGTGGCGACACCCAGACGAGCCTTCGTCGTTCTTCCCACCGCTTCTTGAAGTCGGACGATGAGGGCCTCGCCGTCCCATGAGCGCTTGCAGGCGAGGAGACGGACCGAGGCTGGCGCCAGGGTGATCAGCGACTCGACCGCCGGTGCCTTCCCGGAATCATAAGGCAGATGGGCGTAGGCCAAAGGGGGCGCGGCCAGGTGGTCGGCCAGGCCCGGCATTATCGCTTTGACCGCCGCGGGACTGCCGGCAGTGACGAGGATGCGGAACTCGTGGACGCCGATGTCGGCGAACTTCCAGCCATGGGGACATGCTCCGGAGGGACATGTCCCTCCGGTGCGTGTCCCCGTCTTGAGTGCGGGAGCGTCGAGGTCGAACCCCTGTTCATGACAGTAGGCCGAACTCCGGAGGACGGACAGTCGGAGCTCGCCGTCGCGAAAATCGAGGCCGTGCTGGCCGCCCGACACGACACCCACGGCCGCGGCCTTCCTGCCGGACTTCCCTTCAATGACGAGCCAACGTCCGTAGACGTGCTCCTCCCCGTCGGCCGGACGGCGGATGGCGCCGCCGGGAACCTCGCCGAGGACGGCGGCATCGACGAGCGCGGTCGGCACGCAGAGCTTCAGCCGTCGCCGTTCCTCGTTCCAAACGACGCGGAGCCGGAATTCGAGGACGGGCCAGCGCGGATAGGACACGGCA
The DNA here is from genome assembly GCA_041479905.1 of Candidatus Aminicenantia bacterium. GTDB lineage: Bacteria > Acidobacteriota > Aminicenantia > Aminicenantales > Saccharicenantaceae > RBG-16-66-30. The sequence continues at coordinate 4,566 of JBGOYY010000014.1, read as the reverse complement.
TCCATGACGACGCGGCTGCTCCGGTAGACGAGGATCGAGCGCGTCACCGTCCTGATGGGGCCCTGCTCGATGACGGAAGGACGGCCGGCCGGCCGGAATCGCCCGGCGATCTTCCGGTAACTGGTGCGGCCCGTGCCCCACGAATCCGCCGTGTCCTCGACGACGAGCGGTTCGAGAAGCGGGCCGGCGAGAGCCTCCCCGGCGCCGCCCGCTTTGAGCGACGTGACGAAGCCGGTCTTACGGTCGACGCGATGGACAAGCCGATACGGAGGAGTGGAAAACCCCGAGGAAGTGGCGGCGGCTCGGGGGACATGTACCGGAGGGATACGTCCCTCCGGTACATGTCCCCTCTCTTTCACGGATGTCACTTCGAAGACCTTAAGAAAATAGCGGGTGATACCGACGCCCGGCAAGTCGTCGATGAAGCTCACGCGGCGGCGCCATTCGTTGAACGGCAGGAGCGCTTCAGGCTGCTCTTCCTGGCAGACGACCTCCCGACCGTCGGCCCGGAAGAGAAGCAGACGCCACTGGCCCTTCCAGAACGGCCGGTAGTCGGCCATGCATTCGAACTCGACGGGGGCGCGGCGGAGGGACGGGTTGGCGTTGAAGACGGTGACGGGGAGAGCGGGGTTCGCGACGCTCCCTCTGTTCCATGACGCCGCGGCCCGGAGCGCGGCCGACCGCGACACGTCCTCGGCCCGGCCGTACAGGTCGAGGGCGTCCCGCTCGGCCGGCTCGACGCAGGAGCCCGTGAGGATGTCGTGGAAGTCGTTGAAATTGTGCATGTTCCAGGCTTCTCCGAGCTCGGTCTCGGGGAAATCCGCCCCGGCGAGCCACCAGGAAGCGGTGGAGAAGGCTTCGGCCTGGACGAGACGTCCGAGGCTCGCGACGGCCCGCCGCTTGACCCGGGAGAGGGACGTGTAGCACCCGGTGAAGCAGCGTTGGAGGTCGCCTTCGAAAATGGGCGCGGCTGCCGCGGCGTCCTTCACCGCTTCGTAGAACCTGTCCGGCGTGCTGTGGGCGATCCTGACCCGCGTCTCGCCGGCGATGAAAGCGTCGATCGTTCTGAGGTCGCGGCGCGTCGCCCCGCCGCCGTGGTTGCCCAGGCCCCAGAACACGGGTACGTCGCGGCCGAGTTCCAGGGCGAGCGCCACGCCCGCCCGCAGCCTGTCCTCAATATTGTCCCGTTCGGTGTGGTAGAGCCCGACAGCGATCCGATAGGCCGGGATCGTCGTGCCGTCGACACCGCGCCAGCGGTAGAGGTCGGCGGGAAGACTGAGCTCATGGGACTGAGGCCGCATGTGGATGTACATCTCGTAGCCGGCGAGCTTCAGGATCTGGGGCAAGCCGCCGCTGTGTCCGAACGAATCGAAGTTGTAGGCGACGCGGGGCGAGACGCCGAATCTCTCCCGGAAATACGTCCGCCCCTCGGCGATCGTCCGGACGAGCGACTCGGTCCCCGGCAGGTTGACGTCGGGCTGGATGAACCAGCCGCCCGCGACGGCCCAGCGGCCGGCCCGGACGTGGCGGAGGATAGCCTCGAACAGCGCCGGGTCGAGCTGTTCAGTCCATTGGTAGAGGACGGCCTCGTTGTGACAGAAGACGAGGTCCCGGTGCTCGTCGAGGATATCGACGGCGTTGCGGAACGTCGCCAGGGCTTCCGAGGCCCCCTCCTCCCACCGCCATTGCCAGACCGGGTCGAGGTGGGCGTTACAAATCAGGTGGACCGTCGGCTTCATATTTCGTCTTTACTCGGGAGGTTCTTGTACCATGTGAAATAAAGGATGACCGTGAGCCCGGCCGCGGCGCCGGCCCAAAGGCCGAACTGTTTCCAGTTACGCAGGAAAAGATAGAACGGCAGGATGGCCAGCGTGAACTGGAAGACGGCCGTGACCAGGCCGTTGAGCATGTCGATCTTCGGCATTTTGTCCTTGGCCGGCACGAGCCCCCGCCGCACACACTCCCGCCTGACCGGCCCCCAGAACCCGAACGGCCGGACCTTGGCGTAGAACTTGACAAGAACCTCGATGTCCGCGGGCTTGGTCAGGACCGCGGCGACGAGCGTCGCCGCGAGGCTCAAGCCCACGTCGAGAGCCAGGCTGGCCGAGGCGTGAAGGCCCTTCAGCAAAAGGAGCCGCAGCGTGATCAGCCCCGCCGAGGCGCCCATGCCCCAGACGAAGGCCTTGGCCCCGAACCGCCAGTAGTGCCAGCGCAGGGTCGCCGGCACCAGGATGACCGTGACGACGACGAAGACCATGGTCTCCCAGGCCGTGACGATGTTCGTGAAGGACAGCGAGAAGACGAATCCGACGAGAACCGCGACGACCGAAGCCGCCTGCCCCAGCCGGACGAGCTTCTTCTGGGTCATGTTTTTGGCGAAGTAGCGCTTGATGAAATCGTTGATGACGACCGAGCTCGTCACGTTGATCATGGCGCTGATCGTCGACATCAGGGCGGCCAGGAGCACGGCCATGAACAGCCCCCGCAATCCGACGGGCATCTTCAGGAGGACGAGAGGCATGATCTTCTCGGCGTCGAAGCCCGCCTGCGACCCCAGGTAGAAAATTCCCAGGACCATGAAGGCGCAGCCGAGGACCCAGCGCAGGTTGTAGCCGACCGTCCACATCCCGGCCGCGAGCTGAGCGTCGCGCGGCGTCCGCGTCGTCAGGAAGAACTGGAAGTCCCAGACGTTCGGCCCGGCGAGGAGCCGGAAGACCATCCAGAAAAAGCCCGCCGCCATGAGCGGGCCGAAGAGCCCGAAATGCTGGTAGGCCGCCGGCGTATCCGTCATGAAGCCCGTCCACAGCTTCCAGGTCGGGGCGAGCGAGAACCAGGCCGGGTCCTTGTGGATGAACGTCGTCGCCGCGGGCTGGGCGAAGACCATGACGCCCAGGATAACGGCGCCGGCGCCGATGAGGATCGTCTGGAAGACGTCGGTCAGGATGACGCCGAAGAAGCCGCCCAGGGTCACGTAGACACCGACGACGGCGAGCACGATGAGCGTCGCCTCCCAGCGCGGCAGGGGCAGGAACTCCTCGGCGAACTTCCCCGTCCCGACGCTGATGAACATCAGGTTGCAGATCATCAGGACGAGGAGGAAGATCGACGACGCCAGGCGGGCCGCCTCGGCGTCCTTCGTCGCCCCGAAGCGCGTCTCGTTCCACTCGGCGAAGGTCATCACGCCGGACCGCCTGATGTACTTGGCCTGGAAAGCCATGTAGAACGAGATCATGAACCAGCCCCAGAAGATGTGCGTCGCCCACATCGACTTGAGGCCGAGGTAAAAGATGAGCCCGATCATGGACATCGTCCCGCCGATGTCGATATAGCTTGAGCACCCGGACAGGCCCAGCATCCACCAGGGCACGTTCCGGTCGGCGAGGTAGAAGGAGTCGAGCTTTTTCGTCGCCCGCTTGCGGACGACGACACCGATCATTACGACACCGAGGAGGTAGACGGCGATGATGACGAGGTCGACGGGATGGAGGTTCATGGGCGCCCCTTCAGCCGGGGACATGTCCCCCCGGTACGCGTCCCCTCTTCACGCTTCACGTCAAAAAGATATATCATCTCGGGCCGCCCGGCGTCAACGGGCCGCCCAAAATGTGCCTTTCCTCGGTTCCCCTCTGTTTTTCCGCCGGAAAACGTGCTAAAATAGTCCCTAAAAGGACGGATAATTATGCCCAAGACTCCGAATAAATCCATGAAAAATCTCCTCTTCTGGATCTCCGCCGGTGTGCTCATCATCCTCCTCTGGAGCCTCCTTCAGTCGCCCGCCATGGCCAATAAGGACGTGACATTCTCCCAGTTCATGACCGAGGCCGAGCAGGGCAAGGTCGAAGAAGTCACCATCCAGGAGAACCAGCTCCGCGGCAAGTTCACCGACGGCCAGACGTTCAAGACGATCCTGCCCGCGGGCTACAACGACCTGATCAAGATCCTTCGCGACAACAAGGTCAACATCATCGTCAAGGACAACACCCGGAGCCCTCTCTTCTCCATCCTCGTCAGCTGGTTCCCGATCCTCCTCATCATCCTCTTCTGGGTCTTCTTCATGCGCCAGATGCAGGCCGGCGGGAACAAGGCCATGTCCTTCGGCAAGAGCCGGGCCAAGCTCTTCTCGGCCCAGCAGAAAAAAGTGACGTTCAAGGACGTCGCCGGGGTCGAGGAGGCCGAGGACGAACTCCAGGAGATCATCGAGTTCCTCAAGGACCCGCGCAAGTTCCAGCGGCTCGGCGGGCGGCTCCCCAAGGGCGTCCTCCTCGTCGGCGCGCCCGGGACCGGGAAGACCCTCCTTGCCCGGGCCGTGGCCGGCGAGGCCGACGTGCCCTTCTTCTCGATCAGCGGCTCCGACTTCGTCGAGATGTTCGTCGGCGTCGGCGCCTCGCGCGTCCGCGACCTCTTCGACCAGGGCAAGAAGCACGCCCCCTGCCTCATCTTCATCGACGAGATCGACGCCGTCGGCCGCCAGCGCGGCGCCGGACTCGGCGGGGGCCACGACGAGCGCGAGCAGACGCTCAACCAGCTCCTCGTCGAGATGGACGGCTTCGACTCGAACGAGGGCGT
>JBGOYY010000013.1:0-59263 GCA_041479905.1 Candidatus Aminicenantia bacterium | reverse complement strand
GCCCGGCTGCTGCCCATCTCGGCCGTCACCAAGTAATTGAGAAGGCCGGAGCCCTGGAGGATGGACTCCAGGGCCGCGGAAGGCGGGACCTTCGCCGTGATGTCCCGCCAGACGCGGAGGACCGCGAAGGCCCGTCTCGCTTTCGCCGACCCTCCCCCCGCCGCGCCAAGATAGGAGAACGCGCCTCCGGCCGCCCGGTGCTCCAGGAGCTCCCGGTCGCTCAGGCCGAAGAACAAGCCCCGGAGGACGGCCACGGTGAAGACCGGGTTGTCCGGGTCGTCGAGGGCCCGGAGGAGGTTCATGATCTCGCCGACCTCGCCGTTGTCCGTGAAGGCGTCGCTCCCGGCAATCTCGAAGGGGACACCGAGCTCCTCGAGCCGCCGGGCGTACATGTTCATCCGGTCCTTGTAGCGGAAGAGGACGAGGAAATCGCCGGGCTCGGCCGGCCGCGTCCCGCCGCCCTCGGCTCCGAGCCGGATGTCCCCGGCGCAGGACCGGGCGATGAACTCGGCGACCCGGCGCGAGTCGATGCCGGCGATGGCCTCCTTCGAATGGTATTTCACGGCCGGGATGGCGGCCTTGTAGACGCCCGAGAAGGCCTGCCGGCAGTCCGGGCGCACCGTCTCGAGGGGCATGAAGCCCGCCTGGTACTCGTCGGCGGCGGCCGGGAAGACGTCCCGGAAGAGAGGATCGACCCATTCGGCCATGCAGCGCCGGGAGCGGAAGTTGGCGCTGAGCTCGAGGACCTCGCCGCCGCTCTCCCGGATCCGTTCCTTGACCAGGTTGTAGATGTCGATGTCCGCCCGCCGGAAGCGGTAGATCGACTGCTTGGGGTCGCCGACGAGGAACAAGGACCCCGGCGCGGGGGCGAGCCCCGTCCAGTCGCGCTCCTCGTCGTCGGCCCCCGTCAGGAAGAACAGGATCTCGGCCTGGATGGGGTCGGTGTCCTGGAACTCGTCGACGAGCACCGGATGGAAGCGCTTGCGGAAATAACGCCGGACCTCGGGATTGTCGCGGAGGAGTGCCGCGGCGCGCATGAGCTGGTCCTGGAAGTTGAGCTTCGCTTCGGCCCTCCTCCTCTCCGCGTAGAAACCGACGGCCGGGCCGAGGAAGGCCAGGGCCCGGGTGTGGCGGAACTCGCGCCACGCGCCGAGGACCGGCGCGGCCGTCTCGTCGCGGAAGGCCTCCGCCGCGGCCAGCATTCCTTCAGCCTCTTCTTTCGACCGCCAGCGGTTCTTGGTCACGCCGAGCTTCTTGTCGAAGAGCTCGATCGTCTCCATGAGCGGGCGAGGACCGGAAAAGCCGATGTTCCGCCGCCTCAGGAGACAGCGGATGATCAGGGATTGGAGGGCGTCGTAGCCTTTCTCCGGCCGCTCCTTCGGAACGAGGGGGCCGGCCCGGTCGAGGAACGCCTCGAGGTTCTTGCGGGCCACCCGTAAATCCGGGAGGGCGTCGCGGCCGGCGACGGCTTCGACGTCGGGGAAGCCGGCGAGCACCGTGAAGGCCGTCTCGAGGTCTTCGGGCTCGAGCCCGGCCGCCTCGAGGCCGCGCAGGGCCGCTTCGTTCTCCAGCCGCGCCTTGGCCAGGTATTCGTCCCAGCATTTCTCGAGCAGGACGCGGTCCTCGTGCTCTTCGAGCTCGCGGAATTCGGGATCGATCCCGGCCTCGACCGGACGCTCCCGGAGCAGTCGCGAGCAGAACGAGTGGATGGTCCCGATGAACGACCGCTCGAGGTTTTGGAGGGCCGCGTCGAGCCGGGCCCGGGCCGCCGGGTCCTTCTCCTCCATGCGCGCTTTTTCGAGTCCGACCTGGAACCGGCCCCGGAGCTCGGCCGCCGCCTTGCGGGTGAAGGTCACGGCGGCCAGGGTGTCGATCGTCGCCCGGCCCGAACGGAGGACGGCGACGAGCCGCCCGACGAGGCTCTGGGTCTTGCCCGAGCCGGCGCCGGCCTCGACAAGAAAGGTCGTGCCCAGGTCGTTTTCGATCCGGTCGCGGGCGGCCTGGTCGTGCGGTTTCTTATTATCCAGGCTCATTATTTGTACTCGTCGAGCTTATCGTAGGCTTCGAAGACCTCGGGATTGGCCTCCCGTTTCCTCTTCGTTTCGTCGGGCCCGCCCGAGACGCAGACCGGGGCAAAGTCGCAAAAATTGCACTTGGCCTCGGTGCCGGCGATGAAATAACCATTCTCCAGGAGACGCAGAAGGTCGTTGAGGAGACAGCGAAGTTTGTCCCGGTCGAAGTTGCGGACCATGATCTCCCGGCCTTCGCCGCGCCTCGACGGGAAAAAATAGCCGCTCGCCGTCACCCGCGGCTTCGAGCCGGGACGTTCCCGCGCCAAGATCTTCTCGGCGGCGACGGCGTAGAGGGCGTGCTGGATGACCCTTCCCCGCCCGAAATTGACCAGGTTCTCGTAATCGGTGGTGCGGCCCGTCTTATAATCCAGGATCCGGTAGGTGTCCTCCGCGGTCCTGTCGACCCTATCGATGTACCCGTGAAGGAAGAAAGAGCGGCCGCCGCCGAGGCTGATCTCCTCCTTTTCGATTTCCTTCTCAAACTCCAGCGGTTCCCCCTTCTCTTCGCGTTTCGCCTCGGCGGCCATGAAGATGTCCAGGGCCTCGACGATGTCCCGCCGCTCACTTTCGAAGATGGCCTCGGACGGAGGCGGGATCTTCCGCTTCGCCCGGTCGATGTGCCGGCCGGCAACTTCGGCCATGAGCCCGCCGTGGCGGGCCGGGTCGACCGATTCCTTCATCTCTTTAACCTTCGTCATGAACGCGCAGAGGATTTCGTGGACGAGGCTGCCGCGCCGGCGCGGGTCGAGCCAGCGAGAGCGCTCGAATTCGACCTCCTCGGGGGGCTTGATCCCCAGGACATGACGGAGGAAGTAGCCGAAGGGACAGCGGGCCAGGAGCTCGAGGCGCGTCGCGGACATGACGGCCTTCCCTCCAGCCACGGGGTCGACCTTGTCGCGGACGGGACCGATGTCGACGATCCCCTCGTATTCGGTCAGCCGCTCGCCGGCTCGGGCGGCCACGGCAGCCAGCCCGGCGGCAAGGTCGGGGAAATTGGCCTCGACGGAGGCCGCTCCCCCGGGCATCCGGCCTTCGCCGACGAGACGGGCCAGCCACCAGTCGACCTCGTCGAAAACATCGTCGCGCCCGCCCGGGACGAACCCGGCCGGTTCCGGGAGCTCCCGCTCGAGGGCCGTATAGTCGAGGTCGGGGTCGCCGCGGCTGAGACGGAACGCCTGGAGGATGACCGACGACGGGAAGGAGGCCCATTCCCCGGTGATGTCGAACGAAGGGTAGCTCAGCGTGACGCTTCCCCTGAGGGAAGCGAGCACGGCGGCCAGGGTGAAGAGGTTCGAGCGGAGAGAATCGGCCGCCGTCGGAAGGGAGGCGGAGAGCGCGGCGCGTTCCTCGTCGAGGAGGACGGGATCCTGGAGGCCGCGTCCGGGGAACGTGGCCTCGTCGAGGCCGACGACGAACGTCATCGGCCGGCCGGAGAACCCTCCCGAGGAGAAGCTGGCGACATGGAGATGGCCGGGCTGGGGCGGTGACGCCCCGACACGGAGGGAGGCGCCCGCCTCCCGCAGCAGGTCCAGCGCGTCTTTCAGGGGGAGTTCGGGCGCCCGGCTTTCATCGAGGATCTCGGCGAGGCGCGACAAAAGAACGTCGCGGGCCTTGCCGTCTAGGTCCGAAGAGCTGCGTCCGAAATCCTTTATGACCCGGGCGAAGGCCTCGCAGAGGTCCCCGAAATCGTGACCGGCCGCGGGACCGGGCTCCGGAATGACATCCAGCAGCGTGCCGACGGCGGAAGAGAGCTCTTCGATCTCCAGGATGACCGCCCGGTCGCGGGCCAAACGCTCTTCCCGGGATTCGCCGGTCTCATCGTCGTCCTCCCGCCCCGCTTGCTCGAGGTCGGCCTTGCGGGCGTCACGGAAGGCCCTGAGCCGCTCGAGGTAGCGGTCTCGGCCCCAGCCGATCATGGCGCTCCTGAGGTGGCGGCAGGCCGTTCGGGCCGGAAGGGGGATCCCCGCCGCGCCCGAAGGCAGGACAAGGTCACCGTTTTCGACAAGTCGGCAGAGGCGGTCGACGGAGAAGTCGTCGCCCAGCCAGTCGGCGAGCCCGAAGAAGAGGCGGCCGGGCGAGGTGAAGGAGATCGGGAGACCCTCGCCGAACGTCACGGGCAATCCCGTCCGGACCGATAGAAGGTGGAAGACGGTCGCGTGCGGCGAGCCCGGCGGGGCGAGGATTTCCACGCTGTCGAAGCGGATCTTCCCGGCGTAAAGCCGGCGGAGGATCTCGCGGCATTCGTTCCCGCACCCCAGAGCCCGGAAGATTTCGGGAATCCCGGTCTCGGCGAGGGGCGGCGCCTCACGGGGCGCGAAGAGCCAGGACAGGCGGCCCGCTCCGGAAGCATCGAGCGGCCCGGGAGCGGGCCAGCAATGACGCGGCCGTTCGAGGCCGAATACGGGATCTCCGGGGACCAGGACGAGCCGGTCTCCGGCCGCGGCCCGGACGAGGTCGGCTTCGAGCCGGCTCATTCGGGCATCCATCCGGCAGAGATGCCAATCGGCCGAGGACGGCGCCGGCGGAGCCGTCCTCAGGGCGAGGCCGATGAGCCCGGCCGTATCGAGGAGGCCGTCCTCTTCGAGGGCCCGTTCGTAGCCTTCGAGAATGAGGGCCAGCTCCTGCCCCTTCCGCTCGACGAGGAAAAGCCCAGGGCGGAGGTCGGCGCTCACCCGGCCATCGAGCCTCAGGTCACGGACGGCCCTGAAGATCGTCCGGACGAGCCCGGGAGAAGCCCCGCCCCGGCCGAAATATTCGAACGCGCCTTGACCCAGGAGCCGCCTGAACACCCGATCCATCAGGGCGAGTGCCGCCGAAGATGTCATCGGCTTTCGCGCCGAGTCCCCTCCATGCTTTTCCAGGATCTCCTGGGCCAAGGACGCCAGGGTAACGAAGCGCAGGTTGACCCATGACCCGGCATCGCAGGCCAGGGCTTCGCCGATCTGGCGCCCGGCGATGAAGGAGGGAACGATGAAGATCTTCTCGTCGAGCGGATGCTCGCGGCAGAAGCCGGCCAGGAACCGGATCATCGCGTTGGGCTTGCCGGGCTTCCCACCGGCTTTGCAGTGCCGGTGCTGGAAACCGGCAGTCCCGGTTTTACCAAGACCGGGGCCGGGCTTCTTCACTTGGCCCCGGGGATGCGATAGAGATGGATCTTGTGTTCCCGGCCTTTTTCGTCGGTCATGACCTCGCTCCGGACGAGCCGGTCGTCCCAGCCGGGGATCTTGTAGTTGTGGGAGACGATGCGGACGCCGGCAGCCAGGTCCTTGTCGAAGAGGGGCTCGAGGGTTTCCAGGGACTCCGGCAGAAGATAGAGGGCCAGGACGGTCGCTTCGGTCACCCGGGCCTTGGTGGCGTCCATGTGGATGAACCGGACGAGCTTTCCGACGCCTTCCCGGGCGGCGCCGGCCCGGCACTCCTCGATGAGGGCGGCGTCGATGTCGATGCCCACGCCCCGGGCCCGGTATTTCTTCGCCGCCGTGATGACCATGCGTCCGTCGCCGCAGCCGATGTCGTAGACGACGTCGTCCCGGCCGACGGCCGCGACCTCGAGCATCCGCTCGACCACCTCCTGCGGCGTCGGGGCGTAAGGGGCGAGGTCGGCCGCATCCGGCCGGCCGTGCGAGCCGGGGTAGACCTTGATGACGTCGTTCTCATCGTAGCGGAACGAGTACGGTTTTCCAGGATGGATGAGGGTGCCGCCCGTCCTTCTCCCGTTGTCGAAGGAGATCTCGACCGGCAGGTCGGTCGCGATCCGGTCCACGGCGCCGACGCGGAGCGTCCGGGTGCGCGGCCCGCCTCTCCCCGGTCCGGGTTTGATCGTGTAGACGATGTCTTTCTTAGTGACGTTTCGGAGGGTCGCCTCCGCCCAGAAAGCCGAAGCGGAGGAAGGCCGGGGACTGAGGTCGATCCTGTTCTCCGCTTCCCGGCCGGTGCGGCCGACGAAGAGGGCCAGCACGACGAGCGTCAGAAAGGCGACGACGAGCCCGGTCTGGATGACCCGCTTCACGGCCTCCCCCCGGGCTGAACTCCTGTCCGCATCGGCTCCACGTTAAAACAGCCCGTGAGGGAAGTCAACCTGCGAAGGGGCGCGCTAAAAACGCGGCCTAAGCGAAGAAATCGCCGGGGACGGCCCTCAGACGGGCGATGTCTTTGACGCGATCGGCGATGTCGAAGCCCTTGGCGCAGACGGCCGAACAGGAAACGCAGGAGCCGCAGGGGTTTTCGGCGACGTCGAGAGCGCCGACGAGCTCGTGGGCGGCCTGGAGGTTCCGGTAGCCGTAGGCGTACATGTAGCTTCTCATCAGCGACGGGATGGGCAATCCCTGCGGACAGCCGGAGACGCACTGGCCGCACTGCTGGCAGTAGAGTCCGGCCACCTGCTCGCCGAGCCGGAGGTCTTTCAGCTCCGCCGAAGTGAGCTTCAGGTCGGTCATGACCGTCAAGTCCTCCTTGAGCTGGTCGAAGGTGGTAAAGCCCGGGATGGCCGTCGTGACGTTCGGGTCGTTGAGGACCCACTTCAGAGCGGCCCGCATATTGATCGGCTGCTTCCTCTCCTTATCCCAGTAGGCGCCGGCCTGGGTCTTCATGGCCACGATGCCGATCCCGGCCGCGGTCGCTTCGGCGACGGCTTTGCGCATCTCGTCGCGGTAGTCTTGGCGGAAATTGTAGGCCGTCAGGATGACGTCGTAGCCCTTGGCTTCGATCGTCGCCCGGATGACGGCCGGTTCGTTGGCGTGGGTGGTTATGCCGATGAACCGGGCCTTGCCCGACTTCTTGGCTTTCTGAAGGGCCTCCATCAGCACCGGATTCTGGACACTCTCCCGGGTTGTGTTGTTGTGGAGGTAGAGGATCTCGACGTGGTCGAGACCGAGACGTCCGAGACTGATGTCGAAATTGTCCAAAAAGGCCTTCTGGACCGTTGCGGAATCCAATCCCTGCATGGACTTGTCCCGGCCGGGGGCGGGAACCTTGGTCGCGATCATGTACGAGTCGCGCGGTCTGCCCTTGATGACCTGGCCGATCATCTGCTCGTTCCGGCCGCGCTGGTAGCCGTTAGCGGTGTCCAGCATGAAGATGCCGGAGTCGAGGGCGGCCTGGACGACGGCGGGGTTGTCGGCGTTCATGACGCCCATGCTGACGACGGGGATCCGGAGGTCGGTCTTGCCCAGGGTCCGAACGATCGGCTTCGCCTGGCTTGGGCCGGCGGCGGCTTGCCCGGGCTCCGGCGAACCGAGGGCGGCGGCCTTGACCGCGGCCGGGATGGCCCCGACCGCGGCCAATCCGGTCAGGCCTTTCCTGAGGAACGCACGTCTTTTGAGTTCGTTCGTTTTTCCGGTCATCGATTCCTCCCTCCGAAAAATGTTGTCCTCGTCCGGCCCCTCTCCGAGAACTCCCGGGGGCGCCGAATTAACGGAATGCCGATAGAATGGATATTCATTGTATAGATAGGGCGGAGAAAGTCAAACGGGACGGCCGCCGCGAAAACGGCGAATTGACTTTTCCGGACCCGACGATATACTTTCTATCGATGACGAGGCGGTCGCGGCTCCTGTTGACACTGGCTGTCTTCTCCTGTCTCGCGCTGAACCTCCCCTCCGGCGGACAGGTTCCCGCGCCGGCCGCCGACACCTCCCTGCGGACGTTCTTCACCGTCCGCTCGGCCCAGAAAGACGACACGCTGCCTCCGGAGATCCGTAAGGAATTCGACAAGGACGACGGCAGCCCGTTGAGGTCCGTGGCCTTCGACCTCGACGGCGACGGAAAAGAGGAGAAATTCGTCCTTTGCGGCGTCCCGTCGGAGGCCGGCGGTCACCGCTGGCTCGTCTACGACCCGGCGAGAGGCGCCGCCCGGGGGATCGTCGTCGGCACCATTGTCTTCATCGGCCGGGAATCCGACAACGGCTATCCCAAGCTCGAGACCTATTGGAAGCAGGGCGGCGACATGTCGGTCGTTTTCCGCTACCAATACGCCCGGGGCCGGTACGGCCGCAGCGACACGCGGGCCATGACGCTCTGGGAGACGAGCGAATATTTCCGGGCCAAGCCGCCCCTCGACCTCGACAAAGAGCTTGTCGAGATCAAGTAGCGGAGTGAGAAAGCAGCCGGGCTTCCTTCGTCTTAGTCTGTGAAGATGAAATCAGGGAGGCCCGGATGAAAAGCAAACTCACCCAAGAGGAATTCGTCAAGCTGGCCATCGCCAGGTTGCGCCTCGAGAACTACAAGGGGATCCACTCGATCTACAGCGGGTTCAACGACGCCTTCAAGACCTACTTCGACGGTGGGAGCCCCATCGACGCGACGGGCGAGCTGGCCCGCTTGGGGAAGATCGTCATCAGGCCGGTCAAGGGCGGCGTCATGCTCTACATCCCCGGCGAGGGGCCGGAGATGAACCGCGGCGATATGGCCCTGAAGAAGATGGGCCTGCTCGAAAAGGCGCCCGCCCCGCAGGACAACTGACCGGGCCTATCTCTCAGGCGGAAGGCGCGGCCGTCGGAACGGGTTGGCCGGGCTGCTCCTCCATGTACTGGATATAGAGGTCGGTCAGGTCCTCGTGGGCCAGCTCCTTGGCCGTCTTCATCATGACCAGCCGGCCCTTGCGCATGAAGCCGATCCGGTCGGCGATGAGTTTCGCCCGGAAGATGTCGTGGGTCGACATGAAGACGGACTTGCCCGCGTCGCGCATCTGGACGAGGATCTCCAGGAACTCCCGGCCCGATTGGGGGTCGAGTCCCGAAGTCGGCTCGTCGAGCAGGACGTTGGCCGCGTCCTTGACCACGGCGATGGCGATGCCGAGCTTCTGGCGCATGCCCTTGGAGAAATTCTTGACCCGCCGGTCGAAGGCCTCCTTCTGGAGGCCAACCCGCTCCAGGACCGCGGCGTAGTCTTTTTTCGTGAGATTCCGTTTTCCGGCCAAGCGGCTGAAGTAGTCGAGGTTCTGGACGGCCGTGAAATTGCCGTAGAGCATGACGTTCTCGGAGACGAAGGAGACGTGGCGCTTGGCCTTGAGCGGGTCCTTGGTCACGTCGATCCCCTCGATAAGGGCCGTCCCCGACGTCGGGGGGATGAAGTTCAGGAACAGGTTGATGGTCGTCGTCTTGCCCGCCCCGTTGGCCCCGAACATGCAGAAGATCTCGCCCGGCTCGACCTTGAAGGTCAGGCCGTCCAGGGCGAGCTCGCCGTCCTCGTAACGCTTGGTCAGACTGATCGTTTCGAGCATGGGGATTCTCCTTAACGGACGTCGTAGCGCAGGAACGAGACGTACGCGCCGACGAAAAAGACGATGATCATGACGGCGAGCAGGGCGAAGTCGGGGATGGTCCGGACGAGCGACCGGCTCAGCCACTGCGGCTCGTAGACGTGCTGGGGCATGTCGTCGATCTTGATCTGGACCGTCTCGCCCGTCTGGAAGTTGATGCTCTGGCCGAGCTTGGAGTTGATCCACTTGGTGTAGATCGGCTTGTAGGCCCGGACCGAAGCCAGGAACCTGTCGAAGTCGTCGATCCCCGTCCGGGCCAGGGTCATCGAGCCGAAGGTCAGGGCCGAGGCCGGCGAGATCCGGGACAGGTTGACGGCCAGGCTCTGCTGGGCGCGCTTCATTTGCTGGTAGTCGCGCTCGATCGCGGCGTTGTTCTCGTCGATCTTCGTGGTCAGCTCCTGCTGGTAGTCCTGGATGAACTTCCGGAATTTTTCCTGGTAGGCCTTCGGGTCCTTCTGGGCGTCGGCCGCGTTCTTTTTGCTCCACTCGATGAACCCCTTCTGGCCTTCGCTCTGGATCTGCTGCAGGAAGGCGTCCTTCTTGGCCGTGATCTCATGGACCGAGGGGATGGGCCGGATCTGCCCGGCGGTGATGACCGCGACCTTGGGGATGACCATGACGAAGACGACCCAGATGAAAAGAAGCACGAGGAAGCTCGTCGACGAGCGCGACGTCCGGGCCGAGACGAAGAGGCCCAGGCTGAAGAAGACGGATAGGTAGAGGAAGAACAGGAGGAAGATCAAGAGCAGCCGGGCCCAGTCCTGGCCGCCGAGCGAAATGTCGGGCGTGATAAGGAGGATGAGGAGGCCTAAGACGAGCGGGATGAGGAGGGGCAGGAGGAGGCTGATGTAGCCGCCGATGGCCTTGCCCAGGATGAGCCGGTCGCGCGGCACGTCGTTCGACAGGGCCAGCTTGAGCGTCCCCTTCTCCTTCTCGCCGACGATCGCGTCGTAGGTGAAAAGGATGGCGAAAAGGCTGAGGACGATCTTGACGATGAACATGAGGTCGAGGGAACCGAAGACGGCGAAGACCGGGTTGCTGCTGTACTTGGAGTCGATGAGGTTGGGGTCGGCGGCGATGTTGACCGGGGCGACGCGGCCGACGGCTTCCTCGATGCCCGTAACCACCGTCCCCAGGACCTGCGGCGGCTTGCTGACCTTGATGCCGATGCCGGCGAGCGATTGATAGTTCGGCTGGCTCTCCATGTTCTTCTTGTTGAGGGCGAGCGCCGCCGTGTACTCCTTCTTCTCCGCCCGATAGTTGGTCACCCCGGTGTAGATCGAGAGCAGGATGAGGATGGTGCAGAGAAGGAAGGTGAAGACGAATTTCGGGCTGGTGATGTTGTCCAGAATCTCTTTTTTGATGATGTCTCGAAGCATGCCGGCCTCCTTCGAACGTGTCGCCGTCAACGGACGAACCCGCGGTCGGGTTTCCCGGGTATTATACGGCAAATCGGCCCGGCGGTTTAATAATAAATAGAGAGGGGGCCGGCCGCGGCTTGACCCGCCCCGGACGTTTTGTCTATCATGCGGCCATGCGCGGAAAACCGTCCTCATCGCTAAAAATCCCATGGGTGGCCCTCCTCATCGGAGCCGCCCTGGCCGTCGGCGCGGGCTGCCGGCAAACTCCGCCGGGGCCGGCCCCTGAAAAGCCCCTGGACCTCTTCGACGCCCATGGCGATATCGGCAACGTCGCCAGGCCCGGGTCGGCATCCGAAGACGCCGCGAACGGGGCCATCGTCATCGCTGGCGCCGGGGCCAACATGTGGTTCGCGGCCGACGAGGGCCATTTCCTGTGGAAACGCCTGAAAGGCGACTTCATCGTCAGCGCCAGGGTCGAGTTCCCCGGCCCGGGCGTCGAGGCCCACCGCAAGATCGGCTGGATGGCCCGGTCGACTCTCGACCCCGGCTCCGCCCACGCCAGCGCGGTCGTCCACGGCGACGGGCTGACCTCCCTCCAATTCCGGAAACGAGCCGGGGAGGACACGGACGAAGCCCGGCTCTCCATCTCCGGCGCCGACCAGGTCCAGCTCGAGCGCCGGGGCGATACCTACATCATGTCGGCGGCGCGGTTCGGAGAGCCCTACGCGAGCGAGCGGATTACCGGTCTTTCTCTCGGCGACGAACTCCTCGTCGGCCTCTTCGTCTGTTCCCACAACGCCGGGGTGTCGGAGAAGGCCCGGTTCACGAACGTCCGCCTGACCATCCCGGCTCCGGAGGGTTTCATCCCTTATCAGGACTATATCGGCGGGATGCTCGAGGTCCTGGACGTCGAAACCGGGAAGCGGACCGTGGTCGAGCGCTCGCCACGACCGCTCCAGGCGCCGAACTGGACGAAGGACGGCCGCTTCCTTATCTATAACGTCGACGGGCTTCTCAACCGGTTCGAGCTGGCCACAGGAAAGACGACCCGGCTCGAGACGGGTTTCGCCACGGCCAACAACAACGACCACGTCCTCTCGTTCGATGGGAAAAAGCTCGGCATCAGCCACCACAGTTCCGAAGATGGGGACGAGTCGATCATCTATGTCCTCCCGGCCAAGGGCGGTACGCCGGTGCGCGTCACGCCTAAAGGACCATCGTATCTCCACGGCTGGTCGCCCGACGGCCGGTTCCTGGTCTACACGGGCGGACGAGACGACAATTTTGATATCTACAGGATCCCGGTCGAGGGCGGGGATGAAGTCCGTCTGACCGACGCCCCGGGGCTCGACGACGGGCCGGAGTACAGGCCCGACGGCCGCTTCATTTATTTCAACTCCAGCCGGACGGGCGATATGAGGATCTGGCGGATGGCACCCGACGGGAGCGGCCAGGAACCCGTCACCGCGGGCGTCTTCCATGATTGGTTCCCGCACATCTCCCCCGACGGCGGGCGGATCGTCTTTTTATCATTCCAAAAAGATGTGGCGGCGGACGACCACCCATTCTACAAGCAAGTGTACATTCGGATGATGCCTGCGGGTGGGGACTCGGCCGATCCCAAGGTCATCGCCTACGTCTACGGCGGGCAAGGAACGATAAACGTCCCCTCCTGGTCGCCCGACGGCAAAAAGATCGCCTTCGTCAGCAACGCCCGGTTCTGAGGTTCTATCGGTCATCGACGCCCTTCGCGCCCGGGTTGACGCGAAAGGGATCGAAGAAGAGCCCGAAGCGCTCGGGCGTCCACAGAAAGTTCCCGCCCCGCGTTCTCAAGAGACGCACCCGAACCTTCGAGGATTCGACGGCCGGGAACCGAAGGAGCTTTTTCCAGCCGACGGTTGTGCCCTTCGCGATCTCTTCCCACTCTTTTCCGTCCCAGGCGTCGAGGGCGAAGGCCTCGATCCTCTGGCCTTGCCGGATGTCCTCCATCACCATGGCAACGTTGAAAGCCTTCGGACCGCCGAGGTCATATTCTCTTAGAAAAGAGGGACTGTCCCCATCGGTCCCCGATGGGGGCTGTCCCTCTTTGACGGCTTGGTCCCCGATGGGGGCTGTCCCTCTTCGACGGCTCGAGGCCCCCTCGGCGAGGTTGACGGCGAAGGTCGCCCTGAGCCTGTCCCCCAACTCCTTGAGCCGTTGGGCATCGTTCTCGTGGATGCGGCCGCGCTTATCGGGCGGGATGTTGAGGAGAAGTTGGGCGTTGCCGCCGACCGAGGTGTAGTAGATTTCGAGGAGCTGGTCGAGCGTTTTGACCTTGTCGTCCTCGGCCGCGTGATAGAACCAGCCCGGCCGGATCGAGACGTCGACCTGGCCCGGATACCAGATGAGCCGTCCCCCCTTCCTGGCGACGGCGGCGATCTTTTCGAACGAGCCCAGGTCCGCGGCCTGGGCGTCGAGGCCGGCGATGCCGCCGGGATTCTTCTCGTCGGGCAGGTTGTCGAACCGAGCGACAGGGAGGACGCTCCACTCGCTCTCCCGGGTGACTCCGGCCTCGTTGCCGATCCAGCGGGCGTCGGGCCCCATAATGGAAATCGCGGCGCCGGGCTGGAGCTCGCGGATGAGGCCCCAGAAGCCCTCCCAGTCGTAGACCTGGCGCTTGCCGTTCGGCCCCTCGGCGCAGGCCCCGTCGAACCAAACCTCTGAAATCTCGCCGTAATTCGTCAGGAGCTCACGGAGCTGGTTCTTGAAATGCTCGTTGTAGCGTGGCGAATCGCCGTAGCTCGGCTCATGGCGGTCCCAGGGCGAGAGGTAAATGCCGAATTTCAAGCCGGCCTTCCGGCAGGCCGCGGCGACCTCGCCGACGACGTCGCCTTTGCCCTCCCTCCAAGGCGAGTTCTTGACCGAATGTTCCGTGAAGCGGCTCGGCCAAAGACAGAATCCGTCGTGGTGTTTGGCCGTGACAATGAGGCCCCTGATCCCGGCGGCCTTGACCGCCTCGATCCATTGACCAGCGTCGAAGTCCGTCGGATCGAAGAGCTTCGGGTCCTCCGTCCCCTGTCCCCACTCCCGGTCGGTGAAGGTGTTCATGCCGAAATGGACGAAGGCCTGGAACTCGAGCGCTTGCCAGGCGAACTGCCGCCCGGACGGCACGACCCGGGCCGCCTTCGAGATGAGCTCGGAAACCGTGTCCGCTGGGAGGATTTTCACGCTGCCCGGGACGGGCGCCCTTTCTTTATGAGATACCGGCCTCGAGCACCCGGGCAGAGAAATGATGACGGCGACGAGCGCCGCGAGGGAAAAGACGCCGATCGTTTTGACGGGATGTCTCATGGCCTCTCCCCTGCCGTGGATCCGAAGTGCCGTCGCCGGTTCAAATATACAGAAAACCGACGGACGGCATCTAGCTTTATTTTTCCGCCCCCCCGGTGCACGCTGCCCGGGGCAATGATGGGAGCCGTGCATAGCCCCCGTAGCGGAGGGGGCCCCGTCGGCTGGCCGACGGGGGAACCGCCGGGACTGGTTCCCGGGGGGCCGGGGGAGATGCATGGCTCCCATCAATGACAAAAACGGGCAGCGTGCACCGTTGACATCTTTTGAGGCGTGAATTATGCTCCCTTCGCAAAAAGAGGACGTTTGGCGTCCCGGAGGAAAGGAGCGCTCGATGGACCCCGTCATCACCCTGAACGCCGTCGATTACGCCATCATCGGCGGCTACATCCTGGTCATGATCTTCGTCGGATACTCGCTCAAGAAATACATGAAAACGGGCGAGGACTTTTTCCTCTCCGGCCGGTCGCTCCCCGGCTGGATCACGGGCCTGGCCTTCCTCTCGGCCAACCTGGGCGCGCTCGAGGTCATCGGCATGGTGGCCAACTCGGCCAAATACGGCATCGCCACCATCCACTTCTACTGGGTCGGGGCCATCCCGGCCATGGTCTTCCTGGGCATCTTCATGATGCCCTTTTACTACGGCAGCCGGGTCCGGACCGTCCCCGAGTACCTCAAGCTCCGCTACAACGAGGCCACGCGCGGCCTCAACGCCATCTCCTTCGCCATCATGACCGTCCTCATGAGCGGCATCAGCCTCTACGCCATGGCCCTCCTCTTCAAGCTCATGCTCGGCTGGTCGCTCACCGGGAGCATCCTCTTCGGCGCGGTCGTCGTCCTCCTCTACGTCTTCTGGGGCGGTCTGTCGTCCTCGATCTACAACGAGGTCATCCAGTTCTTCCTCATCTGGCTCGGCCTCCTGCCCATCGTCTTCCTCGGCCTCAAGGAGGTGGGCGGCTTCGCCGGGTTCGTGGCCAAACTCAAGGAACCCCTCCTCCA
Organism: Candidatus Aminicenantia bacterium; assembly: GCA_041479905.1. Classification (GTDB taxonomy): domain Bacteria; phylum Acidobacteriota; class Aminicenantia; order Aminicenantales; family Saccharicenantaceae; genus RBG-16-66-30. Next base: position 44,246 of record JBGOYY010000013.1, on the reverse strand, counting down.
TTCGGCGAAATACCTAGGGACGAGCAACAACCCGCTCGGCGTCGACTGGTTCGGCGTCGTCTTCGGGCTGGGCTTCGTCCTGTCCTTCGGCTACTGGACGACGGATTTCCTCGTCGTCCAGCGGGCCCTGGCTTCGAAAAACATCAACTCGGCCCGGATGACGCCCATCATCGCCGCGTTCCCCAAGATGCTCGTCCCGATCATCGTCGTCATCCCCGGCCTCGTCGCCCTGCTCGTCCTGCCGGAGTTCAGCCAGGCCGCCCTGCCCACGGCCGATTACAATTCCGCGCTGATCCTCCTCATGAAGCACTACCTGCCGAACGGGCTGCTGGGGCTGGCCATCACGGCCTTGCTCGCGAGCTTCATGTCCGGCATGGCCGGCAACGTCACAGCCTTCAACACGATCTGGACCTACGACATCTACGGCAGCTACATCAAGAAAGGGAAGTCCGATTCCCACTATCTGAGGATGGGCAAGTACGCCACCGTCTTCGGGGTAGCCATCAGCGTGGGCACGGCTTACATCGTCCAGTCGTTCCCGAACATCATGGACTACATGCAGCTCGTCTTCTCCTTTTTCAACGCGCCCCTCTTCGCCACTTTCCTCCTGGGGATGTTCTGGGCCGGGGCCACGGGCTGGGGCGGGTTCTTCGGCCTGCTCGTCGGCATCCTGACGGCGGCCGGCCATTATATCCTCTACAAGCTCGGCGTCCTCCATTACGCGAGCGACATGGCCGCCAACTTCTACCAGGCCTGGTGGGCCTGGCTCGCCGACTTCGTCGTCACGATCGGGGTCAGCCTCTTCACCGCGAAGCGGAAGCCGGAGGAACTGGCGGGTCTCGTTTTCGGATTGACGCCGAAGACCAAGGCTGCGGTCCGTTGGCTGGCGCGGCCGGCGGTCTGGGGGATCCTGGCCATCGTCATCGCCATCGTCCTCAACATCATCTTCTGGTAGTCGAGCCTGACCCCGTCAAGGAGTGAACCATGAACGAGAAGATCGAAATGAAAGACCAAGAGACGGGGATGGGCCAGGGGCACGTCCTCGACCTCAAACTCCCGATCGGCTTACTCCTCAGCGCCTACGGGCTCCTGCTCGGGATTTACGGCCTGGTGACAAAAAAAGAGATGTACGCGAAATCCCTCGGCTTCAACCTCAACGTGGTTTGGGGGGTCCTGATGCTCGCTATCGGCGCGGGCTTCCTCCTCGCCGCCTTCTTGAAGAAGGATAGGGCCGGCCGCTAGTCGCGGCTCTCGCGCGTGCGGATGTAGATCGCGGCGCCGCCGCCTTCTTCGCCCCGCGAGTTGATCTCGAAGAGCGCCTGCTGGCTCTTGATGAGCTGGGACAGCTGCTTGAAGCCGTAGGTGCGGGGGTCGAAGCCCGGGTCGAGCTGGCGCAGGTAGAAGCCGATCTCGCCGAGGTTGGCCCAGCCGTCCTCCCGGACGGCCATGTCGAAGGCGCCTTTGAGCAGGGGGACAGGGTCGAACTTGCGGCTCTTGTCCTCGTGGTCCGCGTGCTCTTCGCGCGGTTCCTTGCCCTCGGCCTTCCTCGCCCCGCCCCGTTCGCGCCGCCGCGTCTCCCGTTCCCGGGGGACGAGGTTCTCCGTATAAATGAAGATGTTGCAGCCGTTGACGAAGGCCTTGGGCGTCGAGCGCTTGCCGATGCCCATGACGAAGAAGCCCATCTCCCGAACCCGCGTCGCCAGCCGGGTGTAGTCGCTGTCGCTCGAAACGATGCAGAAGCCGTCGACGAGGTGGCCGTGGAGGATGTCCATGGCGTCGATGATCATGGCGCTGTCGGTGGCGTTCTTGCCGATCGTGTAGCGGAACTGCTGGATGGGCTGGATGGCGCTGTCGTGGAGGGCGTTTTTCCAGCCGGACATGTTGACAGTCGTCCAGTCGCCGTAGATCCGGCGGATGGTCACGAGCCCGTATTTCCCCGCCTCGGCCAGGATCTGGCCGATGAGCGAGGGCTGGGCGTTGTCGCCGTCGATGAGAAGGGCGATCTTCCTTGTTTTTTGTTCGATGAACGGCTCGGCCATGGCGGTGTCCTTTCTTTTCCCGTCGATTCCCCCCTCATACTACCTCATTGCCGGGGCGCGTTCAAGCGGTCTCAGGCCTCTTCGAGGACGCGCCAGCCGAGAGCGTCGGCCAGGGCAAAGACGGGCTCCTTGAGGTCGCCGAAAACGGTCACCCGGTGCCAGCCCCATTCGTCCCACTCGGCGAAGAGCTTCTCGATGTCGCCGACGGGCTCGACGAGGAGCTTCGTCCGGCAGGCGCGGTCGTCGGGGGAATTGGCGACGGTCTTGCCCTGGTGGAAGAGGATGGTCTTGCGTTCCGGCGAGAACTCGAGCGTCGAGGTCATGTAGCCCAGGGGAAGGAGCGACCGGACCGAGGCGCCCTGGCGGTCCTCCGAGTGGGTCAGGATCTCGATGGGGTTGGCCGGGCCGCCCGGGCCGAAGGCCCTGTTCGAGGCGACGCAGTGGGCGTAGATGATCTGGCGCGAGGACGTGTCGATGACGGGGTCGGAGATGTAGCCCGGCCGGCCCTTGGTCAGGGCTGTCATCGTGACCATGGTCGCCGTCGATCGGACGTCGCATTCGCAGGCGCCGATGAGCCCCTCGTTCAGGAGCTCGTGAAACCCCAGGCAGGGGTAGGCGTGGATGTGGCCGCCGTAGAAGCCGCCGAGGCAGTTGATGGTGATGGCGCTCGCGCCGTGCTTGCGGAGGACGGCCTTCTGGCCGAGGTACATGGCCGCGGAGGTCTCGAGCGTTTGCAGGCTGACGCCCTCGACCTTGGCCGCCGTTTTCTGCCACCGGTCGGCGATGGCTTTGGCATCCTCTTTATCGGCCGCGGCCCAGGCTTCGTTGACCTCGGCGAAGGGCACGTTGACGACTTCGATGCTCATCCCCTCTTTGACCGCCGGGGCGATGCCGGGCCAGCCGCCGCCGACAGCCAGGATCTTCGACTCCTTCATTTTCCGGAGGCAATCGCCGGCGGAGAGGACGGACAGGTTGTCGGTCTTGACGGCGAGGTTGCCGGGCCCGGGTGTGGCCTCCCTTCGGATGGAGGCGACGATCGCCCCGAAATCGCTCCCCGGGCCGGCCTTCTTCGCCTGTCCGAAGGCGCGGAAGGCGGCGACGATGTCCTCCATCCGGGAGGAAGCGACGAAACCGAGGTTGGACGTTTTCTTGCGCAGGAAAGCGGCCGTGTAAACGAGGAACCCGCCGCTCCCGCCGTATTGGAAGTCGACATAGAGGGTGGGTTTGCCGGAACCGGCGATCGTCTGGACGACCTGGTTCCAGCAGTTGAGCTGGCAGACGACGTAGCCGTCGACGGAGGACACCGCGTCCGCGGTCAGAATTTTCTGGGCCTCTTCAGGACCCTTGGCCATGGTGCTGAGAAGCTCGCACTCGGGGAAGCTTCTGGCCAGGGATGTGGTGATCCCGTCCATGACGGGCTGGAAGTTGAAGCCGATGTTCGGCCAGTCCGGCCCGGGCTGGGTGACGGCGTGGAGGGCGTAGATGACCCGGATGCGCGTTTTCTCTCCCCGCCCGCCCCCTGGGAAAAGCCCCTTCGGCGCCAACGCGCCCAAGGCTCCCGCCGAGGCCGCGGCCAGAAAACGGCGGCGGCTCAAGGGGCAAGTCGGACAACCCGTCGATCCCTGTTGTTTCTTCACTGGACCGGTCTCCTTCCTTTCCGCGGATTCGCGCTGTCCCTCGTTCGGCCTGATGCTAATTCAGGCCCGGAACGGATGTCAAGGACACGCGGGCGGCTGATCGAAATTGACCGGCGGCGGAAAAAACCGGTATAGTAAGGTTCCATGAAAGAATTCACGCGGCGGGCCTTTGTCCAGAGCTCCATGGGCGCGTTGGCGGGCGCGGTGATCATGGGCCGGCCCGGGATCGGCGCGGGCCGGACAAGCCCGGACGAACACGTCATGGGGCGGTTCGAACTCGGTCTCGCCTCCTACACCTTCCGGGAATTCGACCTCGCCTCGGCCCTGGCCATGGCCGGGCGGGTCGGCCTCGCCCGGATCGCCGTCAAGAGCGTCCACCTCCCGCTCGAGAGCTCCGAGACGGACATTCAGGCCGCGGCCGCGAAGATCAGGGCGGCCGGCCTCGTCCCCTACGGTTGCGGGGTCGTCTATATGACTACCGAAGCCGATGTCGAACAGGCCTTCGCCTATGCCCGGGCCGGCGGCATGGAGGTCATCATCAGCGTCCCCGGCCACGAGCTCCTCAGCCGCGCCGAGCGGAAGGTCCGCGAGACGGGCATCAAGCTCGCCGTCCACAACCACGGACCGGGCGACCTCCTCTACCCGACGCCGGCGAGCATCCTGGACAGGGTCAAGGACCTGGACCCGCGCATCGGGGTCTGCCTGGACATCGGCCATTGCCAACGCTCGGGGATCGACCCTTCGGAGGCGGCGGTCGCCTGCGGCGCGCGCCTCCTCGACGTCCATCTCAAGGACGTCACGGCCCGGACGAAAGACGGCGGGCCGGTCAAGGGCCGAGCCTTCGGCTCGCCACTCGCCCGTGACTTATATCCACGGGCGAGTACGGCTGAAGTGGACCCCCCGGTAAAGCCCGGGGACCTGGTCGCCGTCGAAGCCGGCCGGGGCGTCATCGACATCCCCCGCTTCCTGCGAACGCTCGCCGGGATGGATTACCGGGGGACGACCGCTTTCGAATACGAGAAGGACGGCCGGGACCCCCTGCCGGGACTGGCCGAATCCGTCGGCTACGTCCGGGGCGTCCTCGCCGCTCAAGAGAAGCAAGGGAGAAAATCATGACAAACCCATCCGGCCCGATCTCAGTTGTATCCGCCGCGCCGGCCGCAGTCAAGGAACGGTTGGCCGGCCTCGACACGTTCCGCGGCTTCGACATCCTGACCATGGTCTTCGTCAATTACATCGCCGGGATGAAGGCCATTCCCTTCATCCTCAGGCACGCGTCCGCGGAGATGGATACGTTCACGCTGACCGACGTCGTCTTCCCCGGCTTTCTCTTCATCGTCGGAGTGTCCATCCCCCTGGCCCTGGCCAAAAGGCAGGCCGAAGGGCGGACGGGCCTCGCTCTCGTCGGCCACATCCTCGTCCGCACATTGGCCCTGCTCTTCCTCGGCGTCCTGCTCGTCAACGAGGACCGTTTCTCGGCGGCCGCCGCGGGCATCGGCAAGGACCTCTGGTATTTCCTGGCCACGCTGGCCGTCTTTGCCATCTGGGCCGTAGTGCCGAAGGGGGCCGCGACGGCGAAGAGGCGCCTGCATCTTGGATTGAAGATCGCTGCCGCCGTCCTGCTTCTGGCCCTGGTCGTCGTCTTCCGCGGCCAGGGGGAGGACGGCCGGGTGACCTGGCTTCAGACTTCCTGGTGGGGGATCCTGGGGATGATCGGCTGGACCTACCTGGCCGGCTGCCTTCTTTACCTGGCCAGCCGCGGCAACAGGGCCGTTTTGGCCGGAGCGGTCGGACTCATGACCGCCCTCTACATCGGCAGCCGTCACGGCGCGTTGGATTTCCTCGGGCCGGTCAACGGCGTCCTCAACATCGGCAGCCTCTTCGGGTCCCACTCGGCCATCGTCGCCGCCGGAATGCTCGCCGGAACGCTCTTCTTGCCGGGGAAGGATATCGCCGCGCCCCGGACCCGCGTCCGTTTCCTGGCCGTCCTGGGAACGACGCTCCTCCTCGCCGGGTACGTCCTCAGGCCGCTCCACGGCTTCAGCAAGATCGGCGGCACCGAGTCCTACTGCCTGGCCACGGCGGGCATCTGCTGTCTCGTTTTCCTTCTTTTCTTCATCGTCCTGGACATCTATAAGAAAGGAAAGAAGGCGGCGGCTTTCATCCTCCCGGCCGGCAGGAATCCGCTCCTGGCTTACCTCCTGCCGGGGGTGATCGGCAACGCCGCCGTTCTTCTCGGTGCCGACCGGATCCTCTGGCCTTTTTACGGCGCGGGAAGGCTCCCCGGCATGCTCAACGCCGCCGTCATGACAGGGATCATCCTTCTTCTTACGGCGGCGCTCACGCGGGCCGGACTGGTCCTGAAGTTGTGAGGCGCGTTCGGCTGTGAGCCGAACGGGCTAACGCGCGTAGTAGCCCAACGGGCTCGAGATGCGGCAGCCGTCGCGGTTGACGCGAACTTCAATCTGCCGGAAGCCGCCGTCGGGCGTATATCCCTCGGGAGCATAGGTTAGAATGTAGTAGTCCTCCGAGGAGGCGGCGGCATGTTTGAATGTCTCCGCCAGATTCATGGAGCTTTCGGCCGTGCCTCCCGTCGCCCGGGCGATCTCGACGAAACCGGGATAGGTGTCTTCGGACTGCTCTCTCATCGTCGCGCCGAAAACGCGCTGCGTTTTCTTTTCCATGAAGATGAAGTGGAAGTCGATGCCGGCGTCGGCGAAGGCCTTTTTGACCCTGTCCGCGTTGAATGTCTTCTCGCGCTTATAGAAGTGGAAAAGGTCCATCAGATTGCCCATAATGTCGGCGTTGGCCTGGTAGAGGCTCATGAGGTTGTTCATCGCTGCCGAGCTGATCTCCGGCCGGTACTCCCTCTGGTAGAACAGAATGACCGTCTTCTGGCCCGGGAGGGCCTTGAGCGCGCCGGCGAAGGCCAGGAGCTTGGCCTCGTCGACCAGACGGATGCCGTCGATCTTCATCAGCGACTGTCGATATCGGTCGATCTGCATCTCCAGGCCAAAGCTACCCGCCGCCTCCGTGGATATGTCGGATTCCATGTCCTCATCGAAATTCGTCGTGTCGCCGCTGATGGCCTTGGTCAGGCGCTTGAGTTCGCTGATGAGGTCGCGGTATTCGCCGCCGCCCCGCAAGATGTCCTTGCGCAGGACGTCCTTCATGCCCTTCGTCAGGTCGGCTTTCGACTTCAAGGCCAGGGCGTCCTTCTGCAGATGGTAGGGCTTCATCGGGGTGACGAGGGTCATGGAGTCCCCCGGCTTGAGGACAGAGCCGAAGAGGTAGTCGACGGCCTCGACCAAAGCCGGGTCCCAGTCCACGACCTGGAAGAGCAGGGTGTAAGACCGCTCGAGCCTGGCCGGGACGATCTCTTCCCCTTCCCGCCGCACGAGCTTGCCGCCCCGGACGAGGGCGAGGGAGCTCAGCGATTGCAGCTTCCCGCCCTCCTGGATACCGAAGTCCTTGAGAGCGAGGTTGTCCACAAAACGGCCCCCGGCCGAGACGCGGACACGGACTTCGACGGCCCGTGGAGACGGGAGCGTCACATCCTGGGCCGCGGCCGCGAACAAGGGCGCTCCGAGAACAATGGCGGCAAGGGCAACCGCGCAGAACCGATCTTTGGTCATATCCCACTCCTCGACCGCTTTCGATATATGAAATTACTATTATAGGCCAAAGCAAGAAATATGCCATTGGCCAACCAGGGGCGGCCGGGTTTGGGCCATGTCAAGAATCCGCAGGCCATGTCAAGGTTCTTTCCCCCCCGCCGGGGGCCCGCCAACGATCCTCGGCCGCTTTCCTTTCGTGATCGTTAATGGTAAAATGGGGATTCCGATGGAACACGATCCGTCCCCATCCGACGGACGCAGGAGGTCACGATGAAAAAGAGAACTTTCATCTGCGGACTCTTGGTGATGACGTCCCTTTTCCTTACCGCCCAGGACTGGAAGGGCAAGGGCCGCCAGGGCGGCCTCGTCTTGGATCAATCCGGCGCCCCCCTCGAAGGGGTGCGGGTGAAGCTATTCTCGCTCAAGGCCCAGGAAGGGCTCGAGGTCAAGACGGACAAGTCCGGGAGGTGGTTAGCCGCTTGGATCCGGAGCGGCGGCTGGAACATCGATTTCGAAAAGATCGGCTATTCGCCGAAGAAGATCGTCGTCGAGATCTCGGAAAGCAAGAAAAACCCCGACGTCGGGATCAAGCTGGACAAGATCGAAGGTTTGGTCCTCTCCGACGAGTTGTTGGACCTGCTGACCCGCGGCAACGAGCTGTTCGACAAGCAAGATTACGCCGGGGCCAGGGCCCTCTACCAGGATATCCTGGTCAAATATCCCGAGGCTTACCCGGTCTACATGAACATCGGCAACTGCTACTTTGCCCAGGAGCAGTACGACAAGGCTGAGGAAAACTACCTGAAGCTCCTCGAGAAGGACCCAAAGAACGTCAACGGCATCATCGCCATCGGCAACTGCTACGCCAATCGCGGCGACTCGGCTAAAGCTCAGGAATGGTACGGCAAGATCGAGTTCGAGCAGATCGACGATCCCACCGTGCTTTACAACCTGGGCACGAGCTACTACAACAACGCCAAGTTCGAGGACGCCCTGAAGTTCTTCCAGAAGGCCGTCGAGAAGCAGAAGGATTCGACCGACGCCCTCTACCAGCTTGGCTTGACCTACCTCAACCTCCAGAAGAATCCCGAAGCCATCGCTGCTTTTGAGGAGTACCTGAAGGTCGATTCGGAATCCCAGAGGGCGGGTCAAGTCAAGGGCTTCCTCGACTATCTCAAGAAAAAATAGGGACCGCGCCGCAGCCGCGGGAGGAACAGCATGACTACGCTGAAGCGTTTGATCCCCTGGACGCTGATCGCCCTGGCCGGCCTCGCCGCGGCCGGTCTTGCCGCGGCCAAGCCGAAGCTTGATCCCGAGAGCGAGAAGTTCTACAAGACCGGCCGGCTAATCATGGCCAAGGAGGAAAACAAGATCTTCCTGCGACTGCCGGACGCCGAAACGCGCAAGGAGTTCATCGCCGATTTTTGGCTCAAGCGGGACCCCGACCCCGACACGCCCTTGAACGAGTTCCGGCAGGAATTCGAGGCCCGGGTCGATTACGTCAACAAACGCTTCAAGGAAGGGGGCCCGGGCTATAACACGGACCGCGGCCGGGTCTACATCTTCCTGGGCCCGCCGGACAAGTCCGAGGAGTTCCCTCCCCAGGTCGGCGGGACGGTCCGTGGTTTCACCATCTGGTGGAGCTATTATGACCACAAGCTGGCCATCGAATTCACCGATGAGAAGAATGAAGGCCGGTACCGTATCAGCGATTACGAGGGCGACTTGTTCGATGCCATGGACCTCATCAAGCTGGGCCAGTTCGTCCGGGCCGACGATGTCTTCCGCAAGAAGTTCTTCAAGTTCGAGGCGAGCTACGATCCGGACGCCCGCGAGATCGAGATCCGTATTCCGTCCAAAGCCTTGATGTTCCGGGAGAACGAGACGGGCGGCCTTCAGGTGGACCTGAGGTTCCGCATCTACATCTACGGGGATGGGGGGGCGGCCAAAGAGAGCTTCATGGACGCACGCTCGGTCGTCACCACGGCCGCGGAAGAGGACTCCCTGAAGACCGTCAGCCTCCGCTTCGCCCGCGCGCTGAAGCCCGGCACGAACTTCGTGGACGTGATCATCCAGGGCAAAGAAGGGACGAAAGGTAAGATCCGCCAGATCTTCGAGATCAAAGTCGCGGGCGAGCGGTCGCGGGAAAAGGAGCCGCACCCTTGAGAGTCCCTGGCCGCGCGGTCCTGCTCTGTCTCTGCTTTCTTATGGCCATCCCCGCCGCCGGCCAGAAAACCTCCGAAAAGGACCTCTCTGTGAAGTTCCAGGAGTGGCTGAAGCTTGTCAGCTACCACATTCAACCCGTCGAGCGGGAGGTCTTCCTGAAGCTGACCAACGACCGGGAGCGCGAGCTGTTCATGGAGACGTTCTGGAAACAGCGCGACCCGACACCCGGAACGCCTGAAAACGAATATAAAGAAGAGATCGACAAGAGGTTTCAGTACGTCAACCAGTTCTACGGACGCGGCACCACCCGCGAGGGCTGGCGGACGGACATGGGGCGTATCCACATGGTCCTTGGCCCGCCCGCGAGCGTCGAGCACTTCGAGGCCTCGATCGGGCTCGTCCCCTGCCAGTCCTGGAGCTACTACGGAGACTCACGGCGAGGCCTGCCGCCCCAGTTCTATCTCTTGTTCTACCAGCGCGGCGGCATCGGCGAATACAAGCTGTACGATCCGACCAGCGACGGCCCGTCCCGTCTCCTCCTCAATCAGAGGGATATCGAAGACCCCTTCGATTACGAAGCGCTCTACGAGAAGATCCTGGAAATCGCCCCGACCCTGGCCGAGATCTCCCTCACCCGCATCCCGGGCGAGTACAACTATGATCTCTCCCCGTCCCCGCGCAACGCCCTCCTCCTCGCCGACATCCTGGAGTCCCCGAAGAAGGACGTCAACTCCTCCTACGCCACGCACTTCCTCCAATACAAGGGTATAGTCTCCACGGAGTATCTGACGAACTACGTCGAAAGCTACTCGACGACGGCGCTCTTCGAGGATCCGGTCACGGGCCTCCGTTTCTTCCATTTCTCCATCGTTCCAACTGACGTCAACGTCGATTATTACGCCCCGAAGAGCCAGTTCTATTGCAACTTCCAGGTCAACGTCAGCCTGAGGAACGGCAAGGACATCGTCTTCCAGTACAGCCGGGAATACCCGCTCTATTTCCCCCAGGATTCCTGGGACAAGGTCAAGGCCAACGGATTGGCCATCGAGGAATCCTTCCCAATCGCCGAGGGGAAATACAAGCTGAGCGTCCTCCTGACGAACACCGTGGGCAAACAGTTCAGCCTCCTCGAGGAGAACGTGGAAGTCCCGCCGGCGAAGACCACCCCATCGATCGAGGGCCCCTTCATCGGCTACAAGTACGAGAACTATCAGCAGGACGTTCACATCCCCTTCAAGGCCCTGGACAAGAAGCTCGTTGTCGATCCCAAGAAGACCTTCGCCTCGACCGACGGCATCGCCATCCTCTTCGACGTGCTGAACCTCACCGATGATCTGATCAAGAACGGCACGGCCAGGATCTCGGTCCGCGGGTTCCGGGAGGCCAATCCGGTCCGCAGGACCTACACCGTCAAGCTGGACGCCCCTCTCTCCGGACGGGTCCTGAGCATCCCCTACATGATCCCCGCAGGCGAGCTCGAGCCCGACTACTACGAGGTCGTCGTCAGCCTGGCTGGACCCAGCGGCGAGATCCTCGACGAGAAGAAGGACACGCTGACCATTTCGCCGGCCATGGCCATCGGACACCCCATCGCCAACGCCAAGGGCATCCCGGTGGCCAACCAATTCCTCTTCCGCTACATGCTGGGCGAGCAGTTGGAAAAGACGAACCGGCCGGCGGAGGCCAAGGTCCTCTATGACGAGGCTTACCGACTCCATCCGGAATACAAGGACGGCGCCGTCCGGTACGGCAACTTCCTCAACAAGATCGGGGCGTTCGATGAAGCCCTGACGATCGCCGAGGACCTCCGCAAGGACGATCGGCGGCAGTTCGTGTTCCACGTCATTCGCGGCCAAGCCCTGCTCGGCCAAGCGAAATACAATGAAGCCTTGGAAGACCTTCTCCAGGCCAATAAAATCTACAATAGCGAGACCGGCGTGCTGAATACGCTGGGGAAGTGCTATCAGAAGTTGGGCAAGAAAGCAGAAGCGATAGAGGCCTTCAACGCCTCGCTGAAACTCAATCCCGACCAGGCAGAGATCAAGAAAATCGTCGAAGAACTCAGCAAGTAGCCATTCCCCTCTCTCTGGGAAGCGAAGCATGGCGCGACAAATCGTCACCGTCAACGGCGTCCGGATCGGCGAGGATTTCGTCTTCATCGCTGGCCCCTGCGCCGTGGAGGACGAGCCGCTGACACTCGAGATCGCCCACGAGGTCCGGAAGGCCGGCGCCCGGATCCTCCGCGGCGGAGCCTTCAAGCCACGCACCTCCCCCTATTCCTTCCAGGGATTGGAAGAGGAAGGACTCAAGATCCTCAAGAAGGCCGGCCTGGCCGCCGGCCTGCCGGTCGTCACCGAGGTCATGGACACGCGCCACGCCGCACTCGTCTATGAGTACGCCGACATGCTCCAGCTCGGCTCCCGCAACATGCACAACGTCCCCCTCCTCCGCGAGCTCGGCCGACTGCGCAAGCCCGTCCTCCTGAAGCGGGGCATGAGCGCCACCCTCGAGGAGTGGTTGCGGGCCGCGGAAATCGTCTTGGCCGGAGGGAATGACGAGATCGTTCTCTGTGAGCGCGGCATCCGCACCTTCGAATCCCACACTCGGAACACGCTCGACCTGGGCGGGGCCGTCCTGGCTCGTGAGCGAGTGCCATGGCCGATCATCGTCGATCCGTCCCATGCCACGGGGCGGGCCGATCTCATCGCCCCGATGAGCCTGGCCGCGGCTGCGGCCGGAATGGACGGCCTGATGATCGAGGTCCACCCGCGTCCCGAGCAGGCGCTGAGCGACAAGGAACAGCAGATCACGCCCCGCGTTTTTGCCCAGATCGCTTCGGAAGTCCGGGCCCTGCGCCAGGGGATCGCGGCGAGCCCGCTTCTCGCCCGCACCTAACCCGCCCGATCATTTCGTCAGGACTTCAACCGCACCTTCGATCTCGACGAGGAGGTCGGCCCGGCAGATGTCGGCCGTGACGAAGAGCGCCGGCGCGCTCCCGAAGGAAGCCCGGACGATCCTCGCGACCTCCGGAATATCCCCTTCCCTCTTGACGTAGGTCCGGACATACGAGAACCGCGGGGCGAGCGCCGAGACGGGCGCGCCCGACAGCCGCAGGTTGGCCGGTTCGACCAGACGCTCGATCGTCCTGACTGTCGCCCGGGTCTGCCCGGCGACATCTCCCTGGCAGACGACGTCCTGGCCGGCGATGGCCGCCGTGCCCGAAACATAGCAGGTCCCGGAATCCCGGCGAAGGACGACCTTGGCCCGCTCGAATCGCGGTGTCTGTTTTCCGGCACGAAGGGCCAGCGGCGTGCCGACGAGGACGTCGGGGGAATAGCGGTAGGCATCGGCCTGGAGGGGATTGGACACCGGGACCGTTTTCTCCGCCGCGGTTCCGCCGGCGGCGATGACCTCGAGAATGAACCCGCCCGTATCCATGCCGATTCCCGTAGCCGCCGGGAATCCGGCCCGTAGGCCGGCCCGGTCGTAGGCAAAAGCCCGGATATCGTTGAATATCTGATAGTTCTGGCGGACCCACCGTCCTTTGCCGCAGCGGCTCAGGATGTCTTCGATGAAATTCCATTGGCGGACGACATCGGAAAATCCCAGGCCTTCGCGGCCCAGGATCCCGGCGGCTCTGGCGAAGGCGCTCGAGGCCCGGACGCCGACGTCTCCCGAGCGGCCGCCGGATATCCCGGCCGCAATCACCTCCCGTCCTCCCTGGGCCCGAAGGAGGATGTAGGGAACACCCCGAAAGTTTTTGGAAACGATCTCGAGCGAGCGGGACGGCCGGCGGAGCACGACGGCCTCGAGCGCCGTCTCGCGGCCCCGCTCGGGCGGTTGGGGAACTATGCTGAGGGCAGGGCGGGACTTGGGCAGGGCGGCTCGCAGGCCTTCGGTGATCGCTTGCTTCCTCCGAAGATAATCGGCAGGCCCGGAGGCCCGAACGAAAAAGGTCAGTTTGACGACGTCTCCGGCCCGAGTGCCCCGTTGCCTGAGTGCCGCCCGGAGATCGATGAGGCATTCCTGGCTCTGTTCCCGTCCCGGCGTGCCGCGGGCCGGGAGGAAGCAGAGGAAATCCTTCTCCCAAACCTCTGTGGCCCGGCCGGGACGGCGTTTGCTCATGGAGCTTTTTCCCGCGGCACGACCCTCGGTCTCTTCTGTCCGAGGAGGAGGAGGTCGGCCAGGACGACGGCCGCCGCGGCTTCGACCACGACGGGCGCCCGCAGGGCGATGCAGACGTCGTGACGACCGGCGGCGACGACCTCCGCGGGCTCGCCCGTTCTGAGGTCGATCGTCTTCTGGGGCCGGGCGATGCTCGCCGTCGGCTTGATTGCCACGCGGAAGACGAGCAGGTTGCCATTGGTGATCCCCCCTCCAACGCCTCCGGCGTTGTTGGTCAAGGTCCGGCCGTTGGCGGCGACGATCGGATCGTTGGAAGTCTCGCCCGTCATCCGGGCGACGGTGAAGCCGGCTCCGAATTCGACACCCTTGACGGCGGGGATGGCGAAGAGCACGTGGGCGAGGAGCGATTCGACCGAGTCGAAAAAGGGCTCGCCGAGCCCGGCCGGAACGTCCGAGGCCTCGCATTCGACGACGCCTCCGATCGACTGGCCTTGGGCGATCGCCCGGGCCACGGCCGCCTCGACGTCCTCGCTCCCGCCGGCCTCCGTCAGCCGGGCGGACAGGCGGACGGGCGCGACGATCTTCTTGGCGACCGTTCCGGCGGCGACCAACCCGACGGTCAGGCGGCCCGAAAAGTGGCCGCCGCCACGGTGATCGTTCCAGCCGCCGAACTTCAGCCAGGCCGGCAGATCGGCGTGGCCCGGACGGGGCGTCGTTCTGATCCGGTCGTAGGCGGCGGGGTCGGCGGCCTCGTTCGCGAAGCGGATGAGGACCGGGGCGCCAGTCGTCTGTCCCTCAAAGACGCCGCTGAAGATCTCGGGCTTGTCCGGCTCATGACGGGCCGTCGTCCCCGGCCGCCCGGCTCTCCGCCTCTCCAGATCGGCCTCGAAATCCGCCTCCGCGAGGGGTAAGCCGGCCGGACAGCCGTCGAGAACGACACCAACGCCGGGGCCGTGGGATTCCCCGAAGATATGGACGCGGAACATCCTGCCGAAGCTATTCATGAATCCTCCCTCCGATCGCCGCCAGGTCCTCGAAGAACCGCGGATAAGATTTGCCGACGCAGCCGGCCTCGTCGACGACGACCTCGGCGTCCGCCCGAAGTCCGGCCACGGCCAGGGCCATGGCCATACGGTGATCGCCGTGAGGATCGACCGTTCCGCCCGCGAGGGTTCCGCCGCGAACGACGAGGGCGTTCCCCTCGAAGCGGATGTCGGCGCCGAGCCGGCTGAACTCCGCCCGCAGGGCCGAGGCTCTGTCGCTCTCCTTGTGCCTGAGCCGGTCGATCCCGGCGAGCCGCGTCGCTCCCTCGGCGAAGCATGCGAGCGCGACGAGCGGCGGAAAGAGGTCAGGCGCGTCCTTGAGGTCCATCGCGAACGCCCGCAGGTCCCGCCGCCGCACCCTGACGGAGGAGGCCGTCACGGTCACCTCGGCGCCACACCGCTCCAGGGCCTCGCAAACAGCCCTGTCGGCCTGGAGGGAACCGGGATCGAGCCCGCGGACCTCGACCTCGCCGGCCAGCGCTCCGGCCACGAGCAGGAACGATGCGCCGCTCCAGTCCCCTTCGACCGCGTAGGTGGCCCGGTCGTAGCGTTGGCCGCCGCGGATCCTCAGGATCCCAGGCACATCGCCTTTGACAGCGATCCCGGCCCGGCGGAGAAAGTCGAGAGTGAGCTCGGCGTAGGCCCGGCTCTTGAGATCCGCGACGGCCAGCTCGGAATCGCCGCGGGCCCGCGGCAAGGCCAGAAGAAGTCCCGTCAGGACTTGAGAGCTCAAGCCGCCTTCGACCAGGGCCCGACCGCCGCTGAGGGGCCCCTGGACGACGACGGGGGCGAAGCCGTTACGCGTTTCGCACCTCGCGCCGAGCGCCCGGAGAGGACCTTCGAGCATGGACATCGGCCTCCTGAGGAGGGATCCCCGCCCCTCGAGGACGAACTCCTCGGCCCGCAAGGCCGCCAGGGCGGGGAACATGCGCAGGCAGAGCCCTGACTCGCCGCAAGAGAGGATTCTCGCGGGCGGACGGGCGCCCGATTCGACGACGACCCGTCCGGCCTCGCGGCGGACGGAAGCACCAAGCCCCGTGGCCACATCCAGGGCGGCGACGGCATCCTCACAGAAGGACGGGTTCTCGATGGCCACGGCCCGCCCTTCGGTCAGGACGGCGGCGGCGACGGCCCTCAGCATCAAGCTCTTGGAGGGCGGGGCCTCGACCGCCCCTTCAATCCTCGATGGCCCGACGTATTTCTTCATGAATAGTCCGCACCGTTCTGTCCGCCGGGGCTTCGGAGCCTACGGCGATATCCGCGGCCTCAGCGTAACACGAAATTCTCCTCCGAAAAAGCTCCTCGAAGGCCATCCCGGATCCCGGCCGGCCATCGATGAGCGGCCGCGTCGCGGCGTCGATCCGCGCCCGGCAGACGGCTGGGGCGGCGTGGAGCCAGACGACGACCGCGTTCGCGGCGGCGAGGGCCCGGTTCGCTCCGCTCTCCATACTCCCCCCGCCGCAGGCGCAGACGACGCCCCCGCGTCCGGCCAGAATATCGCTCAGGACCAGGGTCTCCAGTTCACGAAAGAAGGACTCGCCGTCCCTGCGGAAGATGTCCGGCACAGAGCGCCCCGTCCGCTGTTCGATCCATTCGTCCGAATCCGCGAAATCGAGCCCCAACTCTCCGGCCAGGAGGCGGCCGGCGGTCGTCTTTCCGCTGCCCATGAATCCGACCAAGGCAACGTTGAGGCCGGCCCGGGAGATGCGTTTCCGCGCGGATTTCAAGGCCGTGGCCATGGCCGTTTCGTCCGGATCGGACCCCGCGAGCAAGCGGAAGGCCGGGACGGCCTGCCGGTAAAGCCAGTCCTCGCCGGGAATGACAAGACATCCTTTTTTTCGGGCGGCGCACGTAAGAGGCGGCTCGGGATAGGCCGCCTCGAGGACGACCAGGCCCGGCCGGAGCCATTCCGCCGGGACGGCCGCGGTATCGGGCGGAAGGCCGGAAACGAGCACATCGGAGGCGGCGAGGGCGGACGATCGGCGATCCCATTTCTCGAAGGCCGCGCCGAGCTTGCGGGCAGCGGTCAGGGCTTTCCCGTCCGTCCGATTGCAAAGAACGACCTCGGCGCCGCGGCTTTGAAGAGCGAAGACCGCAGCCCGTCCGGCCCCTCCCGCGCCGAGGACGAGACAGCGCTTCCCCCGGACGTCGATTCCGGCTCGTTCGAAGGCGCCGGCGACGCCGGCCGGGTCCGTATTGAATCCACGGTAGCTTTCCCCTTGCCGGACGAGGGTATTGACCGCCCCGACAGCGGCCGCGGCGTCATCGACCGAGTCGAGGAGGCTGAAGATTCCCTCCTTGAGCGGCGCGGTGACGTTCATTCCCGCCAACCCGACTTCGCCGCCGAAGCGTAGGGCTTCGGCGGCAGAGCAGGCCGAGACACGCGTGTAGACCGCCGTGGACGCTTGTTCGCGATAGGCCGAGCGGAAGAGAACGGGGCTGAGGCTGTGGAGGACCGGCCGCCCGACGACGGCAAAAAGCTTCCGGTCATTCATGGGCGATGAGCTTCAAGATCCTATCGAGGGTTCTCCAGTCGAGCTGTCCCTCGGCCGTCTCCCGCCCCGGCCGAAAAGAGGCGTAGGTGAAGGGCGCGCCGAGGAGGGGCGCGGCGAGCCGCGTGGCGACGCCCGCCCGCCCCGTGGCCAGGGCGATGACCCGGCCGCTCTGCGGCGTCTCATAGAGAGCGAGGAGCCGCAGGCAGTCCCCGGCCGACTCGGCCCGATGGACGATCTTGACGATGTCCGCGGCCCGCCGGAAAAGGCTCTCTCTCAGCAGGGCGAGCTGGCCGGCCGCCGGGGGCCGCCGGTTGCTGTGGGAGGAGAGAATGATCCGGCAGCCGCGCTTCCGGGCGGCCCGGATGAGTCTTTTTCTGTAGGCGGGAGGTGCGTCCGCCTCGATGTCGACATACGCCGCGCCGGCGAGGATGGCCGTTTCGAGGGCGGCGCAGCGCTCGGCCGGAGATGACCGCCCCGGCCTGAAGGTGGCGACCAAAGGCAGCGGGCTGGCGAAGACCGCCGCGATCTCGCCGGGCGCGAGGGGGGTGATGTCCATACGGATCTCGGCCATGGGCAGCCGTTTCAGGGCGGCGAGGCAGGCGCGGAAGGACGGCTCGGCCAGGCTAACGCAGATCATGGACGGCGGTCTCCAATTCCGTCAACGGGATCTCCCGGACGACGGGGCGGCCGATGGCCTCGAGGAAAACGAAGCGGACCAGGTCCCCTACCCTCTTCTTGTCCTTGCGAAGAGCTTCTATAATCGCCTCGGGAGGCGCGTTGACGACCACGGGCAAGTCGAGCCGCCTCAGGAGCGCCATTATCCGGTCGCGCTCGCTGCCGGCGAGGAGCCCCTTACGAACCGAAAGGTCGGCGGCGAAAGCCATGCCCGCGCTGACCGACTCGCCATGGGTGAGGTCTGTCACCGATTCGACGGCGTGGCCTATCGTGTGCCCGAAATTCAGCCGCCGCCTGATCCCCGTCTCTTTCTCGTCCGCCTCGACGATGGACGCCTTCAGCCGAAGCGATTCGTGGACGGCGCGGAGGATGAAGTCCCGCTCGAGCAAGAGAGCCTTTTCAGGCGCCCGCTCGAGCTCTTCAAAGAGCCAGGGACTGGCTATGGCCGCGGTCTTGATCATCTCGGCTAGTCCGCTTGCGACCTCCCGGGCCGGCAGGGTCCGGAGAACGTCCGGGTCGCAGAGAACGAAGCGGGGTTGCCGGAAAACACCGACCATATTCTTATAGCCGCGGAAATCGACGCCGTTCTTGCCCCCCACCCCAGCGTCGACTTGGGCCAGAAGCGTCGTGGCAGCGAAGCCGAAGGGCAGGCCGCGAAGGTAGGTCGATGCGGCAAATCCCGCGACGTCGGAGACGACGCCGCCGCCGACCGCGGCGACGAAGGTCGAGCGGTCCGCCCCCATCTCGAGGAGACGGCCGTAGATGTGCTCGGCCGCAGCCAGGGTCTTACTCCCCTCGCCCGGGGCCAAGACGATTTTCTCGTTTGCGGCGTAAGCGGAGCCGTAGAGGCGGTCGACATTGGAGTCCGTGATGACGACCGTGCGGCCGCCCGAAGTGTGCCGGCCGATGTTGGCCAGGCTCTCCCCAATGAGAACGTCGCACACGCCGGACGCCGCGCGGACCTTAAGAGCGATCAATCCCGATCTCCCCCATCAGAGTTCTCATGGCTTTCATTTTCGAGACCAGCCCGGCGAACTCCGCAAGACCGATGCCCGGTATCTTTCCCGATGGACCGAAGGGTTCCGGCGGCAGAGCGACCTCGACGATGAGGCCGTCCGCACCGGCCGCAACCGCCGCCAAGCCCATCTTCCCGATCTCCTCAAATCCTCCGGCCCGGGAGAGGTCGACAAAAACGGGGAGGTGGCTGATCTTCTTCGCTGCGGGCACGGAGCTCAGGTCCAGGATGACCCTGGAACCGCCCTCGAAGCTCCGGATACCGGCCTCGCAGAGGACGACCTGCGGATTTCCCTCGAATAGGACGTACTCGGCGCTGTTCAGCCACTCCATGAGGGTGGCGTGCCAGTCCCGTACGAGTGCGACCGGCTTCCTGGCCGTCCGGCCGACCTCTTTGAGGAGCGAGAAATTCTGCATATTGGCGGCGCCGACCAGGAGCATGTCCGCTGCCTCTGTTGCCTTAGCAACTTCTTTGGTATCCGTCACTTCGACAAGAACCGGCAGTCCGGTCAGGTCCGCGATCTCTCGGAGAAGGGCGAATCTCCCGGCCGGGGCGCCCGACATCCGCCTGTCGTCGGCCCCGGTCTCGAGTTCCGTCCAACCGAAGACCTGCGCGCCGGCCTCCTTGACCGTCCGGGCCGCTGCAACAACGAGGGCCTCGTCGCCTTGGCCCACGAGCCGGGCCAAGACCGTGAACGTTCCGCCGATCTTCGCCGACCCGACGGGAAGAACTGTTTTGTTGGGATTCAGCGGATCCCAAGCCGCTAGCCTAATACCTTCCATGGGCGGTACCATCAGCGCCTTCCCGCATGATAGGGTTGACCCGACTTGTAGAGTTCAACCAAGCTCCGGCGCATTTCTAGGCCGGGATCGTCACTGCGACTCAAGCGAACCGCGGTCGCGGCCGCCTCGACAGCTTTATCAAATTGGCCGTCCTCGGCCAGCGCCGCAGCCAGGATATCGAAAACCCGGGGCCCGCCCGCGGAACCGTTTGCGAGCCGCTCGAATTGCCGGGCCAGATCCAAGGCACGTGGGCCTCGGCGGACGGCGTCGTCCGGGCAGGTGGCGTAAAGCCAAGCCAGGTTGCTGATCGTGTCGAGGTCGTCCGCAGCGTACTTCAAGCATTCTTCGTAACGTGCGGCCGCATTCGCGAACTGTCCCTCCCGGGTCAGAACCATGGCGAGATTAAAGTGCGCCTTGCCGTATCGGGGCGTCGAGTCGATGGCCTCTTCGAAGTACTTCTTCGCCGATTCCACGTTGCCGCGGCTGAACTGCAGGGCGCCCATGTTGGTCAGGGACTGGGCGTTCAGCGGGTTGACTCGAATCGCCGACTGGAAGTGCTGCACGGCTTCGTCGTATTTCCCCATATGGAAAAGCGTGACACCGTAGAAATTGTGGGCTCCCCAATTTTCCGGATCGATTGTCAAGGCCTTCTCGAAGAGGGCGATGGCCCGCTCGTCGTTTCCTTTTTGCCGGTAGTAATAACCCATGGCCGCCAGGGTCTCGGCGAATCCGGGTTTCATGGCGTCGGCCGTCTGAAGCTCTGAGAATGCCTCTTCGAGCGAGTTGGTCCTGAGGAGGTCGGCAGCCCGGTCGAGGTGGCGGCGGTAATCGACCGCGGGCGCGTCGATGGACATCTTGGCGTCGGGCGCGAGGTTGACGAATTCCGGGATGTTGACGGCCCTGTTCGCCGCGGTCGATCCCGGGACGAGGACGGCCGGGCTGTCATTCCCGTTCTCGTCGATGTGGGTCAGGAACATCTGGGTGTAGGGTGTGTTCGCTTTGGACGAGAAGACCATCCAACGTCCGTTCGGGGAAAAACTGTGCCAGGAATTCATCAGCGAGAGGTTGCAGTTCATCCGGCGAGGCTTGCCGCCGGCCAGGGGCATGATGTAGAGCAGGCTGTCGGGCCGCATCAGGAGCCCGGTCTTGGCCTGGACCCAGACGAGCCAGCGGCCGTCGGGCGAGACTTTAGGAAAGGAGTTGCTCATGCCGTTCGCCGAAGCCCCAGGGATCGGCTTTGCCGGGCCGCCGCGGCCGTCGTTGAAGGGAATGGTGTAAAGGTCGTATTGGATCTGGATCTCGTTCGGATCGTTGGCCTTTTCAGGTCGGGGCCCAACCGGCACGCTGTCCCGGGCCTTGGCCCGGAGGAAGACGAGCGACTTGCCATCCGGGGTCCAAACGCTGTTGCAATGGACGTAGTCCGGCTCCGCGGCCCCGGCGAGCGGCTGGATCTTGCCCGTCGTCCGGTCGTAGAAGGCCAAGATGCCGCGAGTCGGATAGAAGGTCTGCAGGAAGCGGAAGTCCAGGTAGTTCGTGACGAAGATGCTCTCGTTGATTGAGGACATGACGTAGCGTCCGTCCGGCGAAATGCGCGAGAACAGACCGAAGGTGACCCATTGCCGGTTATAATCATTCCAGGTGAACACCTGCTCGTTCCTGATGACCATTGACGGTTCGACAGCAGCGAGGGCGTAAGCCCCTTTGTCGCCCGAAGGGCCGTCCATGTCCATGCCCAAGAATTTGCCGTCGTCGGAGAAGGAATGGCAGTTGGCGCAGGTCGGCATGTTCTTAAGGACGACGACTCCGGAGGGTTTGGCCAGGTCGCGGAGCCGCCATTCGATGAGCGGCAGGGAGCCCTCGGCAAGAGGCATGACGACGCCCTTCTCGTTCTTGGTCGGCAACAGGGGGACGTCCCGGTAAAAGATCGGGGCGCCGATGGGATCCTCGGAGACCTTGAAAGAGACACTCCCGGAGGAAAGGAACTTCGGCCCGGCCGGGGAAGCCGGCCCGGGAAAGTCGGCCAGCCCGCTGATCGCGACCGTGATGGATCGTTCAGGGAGCTTCGTCAGCCGTCCCCAGACGTCGGCGGCCGGCGTCCAGCCCTTGGCCGATCTCTGGAACTCGGGTTCCAAATAGACGTCCTCAGGAGAGCCGCAGCGGGGGTCGTATTCGGACTTAGGCCGGCGGCCGTCGGTCAGGACATAGATGTGCCCGGGCTCGCCGGCGATGCCGACATCAAGGAGCCAGGTCTTCGCCGCCGCGGCGGCATCATGATAGAGGAATGTCGGGGCGACCATGTCAGGAGGAAAGAGCGAGTCGGGGAAGGGATAATCTATCGATAGAGCCGGCCCGGACCGGGGAGCGCCCAGCGCTTGTTTCAAGGACAGAAGCAGGGCGTCCTTCTGAGCGACGGCGAGGGCGGGCGTGTCGGCGACGTCGATGATGAACAGGTCATCGGCCGGCCATTCGCGCGCCTGGCCGAGAACGGGGGCGTGAGAGAGAGGCCGGGCCCCGAAGCCGACGAGGGCGGCGAGGACAATGCCGATAGCGAGGGGAACTCGAGCGATCCGGCAGGTCGTCGACTGGGACATAAAAACGCTCCTTCGCGGAAACTATAGCAGACTCTCGCCGGGAGAGGAAGCCCGGGGCAGCATCCTGTTCGAAGTCTGGCCGGTCCTGGAGCAATCCGCCATGGCCGGAGGGATGCTCCTGCGCCGTTAACTACGGTTGACAACGTCCGCGGCCTTCGTTAGGATGGGATTTCCGGAACACGAAGACTCGAGAAAAACGCCATGAAATTCCGCCTGTTTCCCAAGGAACAAAAGTTCTTTGAATTGTTCCGCCAAGACGCCGCCAACCTCAAGACCGGCGTCCTCGCCCTCCAGGAGCTCGTGAACAACTACGAGGACGTCGAGAAAAAGTACCAGCACATCAAGGACGTCGAGCACCAGGGGGACATGATCACGCACGAGATCTTCACCAAGCTCCGGGAGACCTTCATCACGCCCCTCGAGCGGGAGGACATCCACGGCCTGGCCAGCGGCCTGGACGACGTCCTCGACTGCATCGAGGGCGTGGCCAGCCGGATGTTCTATTTCAAGATCGCCCGGCCGACGCCCGAGGTCAAAAAGCTCGTCGACATCATCAGCAAGGCCGTCCAGCAGATCTTCGAGGCCATCGACAACCTGGAGTCCCTGGGGCACGTCCACGCCTTCTGCAAGCAGATCAACATCCTCGAGTACGAGGCCGACGTCGTCTGCCGCGAGGCCATCGCCGACCTTTTCGAGAAGACCGAGAAGGTCGAGGACATCAAGGACCTCATCAAGCTCAAGGAGATCTACTCCCGGCTCGAGGTCGCGGCCGACCGCTGCGAGGACGTGGCCAACGTCATCGAAGGGATCATCGTCAAGTCCACCTGAGTTTCATGCCCAGCGCCGGCTTCCTCTTCGTCGTCTTCATCATCCTCGTCGCCCTGGCCTTCGATTTCACCAACGGCATGCACGATGCCGCGAACTCCATCGCCACCGTCGTCTCGACCCGGGTGCTGACGCCCCGGCAGGCCGTCATCTGGGCGGCCTTCTTCAATTTCGTCGCTTTCCTCATCTTCGGCACGGGCGTCGCCCACACGATCGGCGCCGGGATGATCGACATCCGCATCGTCACGCCTCAGGTCATCTTCGCCGCCCTCCTGGGAGCCATCGGTTGGAACCTCTTCACCTGGATCCTCGGCCTGCCCACGAGCTCGTCCCACGCCCTGATCGGCGGTTACGCGGGAGCGGCCATCCTCAAGGCGGGCCCCGGCGTCGTCATCGCCGCCGGCTGGGTCAAGACGGTCATGTTCATCTTCATCGCGCCCATCCTCGGCCTCGTCCTCGGCGTCGTCTTCATCACGGTCACGACCTGGATCGTCCATAAGAAGAATCCGACCCGCATCAACAGGGCGGCCCGCCGTCTCCAGCTCATCTCCGCCGCCCTCTACAGCCTGGGCCACGGCGGCAACGACGCCCAGAAGACGATGGGCATCATCGCCAGCCTGATCTACGCGGCCGGCTGGACCAAAACCTTCCATATCCCCCTGTGGGTCGTCCTCTCCGCCCACGCCGCAATCGCCATGGGCACCCTCTCCGGGGGCTGGCGGATCGTCAAGACCATGGGTCAGAAGATCACCAAGCTCCGCCCGATCGACGGCTTCTGCGCCGAGACGGCCAGTGCCATCAGCATTTTCTTCGCCACCCATGCCGGCGTCCCGGTCAGCACGACCCACGTCATCACCGGGGCCATCTCGGGAGTGGGGGCGGCCAAGCGGCTCTCCGCCGTCCGCTGGGGGGTCACGATCAGGATCGTCTGGGCCTGGGTCTTCACCATCCCCGGCGCCGGCCTGACGGCCGGCCTCGCCTATTTCCTGATAAACCTCGTCGACAAGTATCTGGTGTAAACCATGCAAAAAACCATCTTGCTTCTCACGATCGCCGCCGTTCTCCTCTCGCCCGCCGCCGGTCCGGGCCAGGTTCCGGAAAGGGGCCGTCTCCGCGACGTCCTGCCGGCCGAGGGCCTGGACAAGTCGAGCGTCGTCGTCTTGCGCGATCAGGCGGCCCTCAACGCCCATTATTACCTGGCCGATGAGACCGTCCTGGAACTCAGCAAAAAGACGGAAGCCGTATTCGCCCGGTACCGGACGGGCCCGGGAGTGGCCCTCCTTCTCGTCGTCGTCTATCCTTCGGACGAAGAGGCCCGGCGCGTGTACGAAAGGTTCGGCCGCGATTTCTTTTCGAAGACGTTCGATGGGAAGAGCCCGCGGACGCTCGAGAAGCTCGAAACGGGCGATTACGCCGCGGCCGTCCTGGCCCGGTCCGTCCTCGTCGTCGTCCTGGAAGCGCCGGACCGAAAGAGCTGCGACGATCTCGCCCGCCGGGCGGAAGAACGGGCGCTCGCCCTTTTTTAGGGATTTCCCGCCTCGATACACAATTTGATCCGGGAGGACACCGACCATGACCGACGAACCGACCGCCAAGCCGAAGTTCCCGGCCACGTTCTGGACGGCCAACACGATCGAGCTCTTCGAGCGGGCCGCCTACTATTCCATGGCCTCCTTCATGGTCATCTACCTGAAAGAGTCCCTGGGGATGACCCCCAGCGCCGCGACCTTCCTCAACGGCTCCCTCCTCTGGGGCATCATCTATTTCATGCCCATCCTCTCGGGGACGCTGGCCGACAGGTTCGGCTTCAAGCGCTCCCTCTCGGTTTCGTTCGTCCTGATCTCGCTCGGCTATTTCGTCATGGGCAATCTGCAGCGGCTCTGGCCCGGCCTCATCGGCAAGGGCGCGGCCGAGACCGTCGACTTCACCGTGCCCGTCGTCCTGGGCATCGTCCTCATCGGCCTCGGCGGCTCGATCGTCAAGCCCTGCATCGCGGGCACCGTCCAGAAGACGGCCGGGACGCGGGCGACCCTGGCCTTCGGCATCTTCTACATGGTCATCAACATCGGGTCGATCACGGGCCGCAGCGTGTCCTACTTCATCCGGACGAGCCTGGGCATCCCGGCTATCTTCACCTACGCCGCGACCGCCTTCGCCCTGGTCGGCCTGGTCATCACGCTCCTCGTCTACAAGGAGCCGCAATTCGTCAGCGACGGCATCAAGGACGGCCAAAAGGTCCAAAAACGGACCCTGCGCCAGGCCCTGATGGGTATTTTCGTCGTCCTCGGCAACGTCCGGTTCCTCTTCCTCATCCTCGTCCTGAGCATGTTCTGGTTCCTCTACATCCAGCTCTACAATCTCATGCCCCTGTTCATGCGCTACGTCGACCCCGAAGCCCCCATGGAACTCTACACGCTGGCCAACCCCATCATGATCGTCTGCTTCCAGCTCCTGATCACGCGCCTCGTCAAGCGGTGGCTGCCCATCAAGACGATCATGCTCGGGGCCATCGTCGTCACCCTGGGCATGCTCGTCAACGTCCTGCCGCCCCTCCTTTTCGCCGACGCCACGCAGAAAACCGGCGTGCTCGGCCTGAGCCTGCCCATCGCCGGGATCTTCATGATCATCTCGATCGCCTCGATGGCCGTCGGCGAGATGATGGCCTCGCCGCGCGTCTACGAGTACATCGGGGCCATCGCCCCCAAGGGGCAGGAAGGGCTCTACCTGGGCTATCAGAGCCTGCCCATCGCCCTGGCCAGCATCATCGGCGGGCCGATCGGCGGCCGGCTCTTCGAGCGCTACATCAACACGCCGCTCAAGGAGGGCCGGCCGGTCGACACGGTGTCCATGTGGCTCATCATCGTGGTGATCGGCGTCGCCTCGATCGTCGGGCTGTGGATTTACGACCGGATGGTCGTCAAGGAAAAGAAAGTCTGATCCGCCGGCGGGCTATTTCTTCTTGGTCTGCGTCCCGTCGTCGCAGGGCAGGTCTTCATCGTAGTTGCGGGCCATTTCGGGATTGGGGGCCTCCGTGCAGAACGGCAACGGTTCCATCTCTTTATGGCAACAGCGGGGAACGGGTTTGCCCTTCTCGACCTCGGCTTTCTTGCCGCACACCGAACACGTATATGTCACGCTATCCATCGGGTTCTCCTTCCGTCTGGTTTTTATATGTATTTTCATTTTATCACTGCCACTTCAAGTTGGGAAGCACGACCTTTCGAGCACTCTTGGAACAAAGGCGCAGTGGGATGCCAGGAGGAGGCCGACGGCGCCCGTCAGCGGTATTGACAGCCGTCGCGCGCTTCCTGTAGTGTCATAAGGAGAAAAACGGCGATGAATCCGGAAAAGGGCCTCGTCCTCGGCAATTACCGCCTCGTCGAAAAGCTCGGCGCGGGCGGCATGGGCGTCGTCTGGAAGGCCCAGGACCTCAAGCTCGACAGGGACGTGGCCATCAAGTTCCTGCCGGAGGGGTTCGCCGACAATCCCGAGCGACAGGCGTTTTTCGAACGCGAGGCCAAGGCCGTGGCCGCGCTCAGCCACCCCAACATCGTCACGATCTACGCCATCGCCGAGGCGGAAGGCACCATCTTTTTCACGATGGAATTCGTGGACGGCGCCCCCCTGTCGAAGCTCGTCTCTGCCGGCGGCGTCGAGCTCGGCCGGTTTCTCGAAATCGCCCTGCCCCTGGCCGACGCCGTCGCCGCCGCCCACGCCCGCGGCATCATCCACCGCGATCTCAAGCCCGGAAACATCATGATCGACGCGACGGGAACGCTGAAGATCCTCGACTTCGGCCTGGCCCGCATCCTCTCCCCCGGCCCCCAGAAGCTCGTCGTGGACGACGACAGGACGGTTACCCTCGACTCGGGATTCGTCGGGACGATCGCCTACATGTCCCCCGAGCAGCTCCGGAGCGAGCCCCTCGACCATCGATCGGACCTTTTCTCCCTCGGGGTCGTGCTCTTCGAATGGGCCACGGGCCGCCTCCCGTTCAGCGGCAAGAGCAACGCCGCGACGATCGCTTCGATCCTCAAGGACGACCCCCGCCCGGCGACGGAGATCAACCCCCGCCTGCCCCGCCTCCTCGACCGGATCCTCCGACACTGTCTCGAAAAAGAACCCCGCTACCGCATGGCTTCGGCCCGCGACCTCCGCGAGGAGCTCGAGACCCTCAGGCAGGCCGGGACCGAAGGCCGGGGCACCGGAGTCCCATCGATCGCCGTCCTGCCCTTCGCCGACATGAGCCGGGAGAAGGACCAGGCCTACTTCTGCGACGGCATCGCCGAGGAGATCATCAACGCCCTGTGCCGGGTCCATGGCCTGCGGGTCGCTTCCCGCACCGGCTCGTTCCAATTCAAGGACCCGGCGGCCGACCTCCGCGAGATCGGGAACAAGCTCCGCGTCGAAACGATCCTCGAGGGCAGCGTGCGCAAGTCGGAGAACAGGCTGCGGATCACGGTCCAGCTCG
Source organism: Candidatus Aminicenantia bacterium (assembly GCA_041479905.1). Taxonomy (GTDB): domain Bacteria; phylum Acidobacteriota; class Aminicenantia; order Aminicenantales; family Saccharicenantaceae; genus RBG-16-66-30. The sequence continues at coordinate 16,765 of JBGOYY010000013.1, read as the reverse complement.
TCGACGCCGCCCTCGGTTTCCACGTCTGGTCGGAATCCTACGACCGGGAGCTGCTCGACGTCTTCGCCATCCAGCAAGAGATCGCACAGAGCGTCGTCCGCGCCCTCCAGGTTACGCTCAGCCCCCAGGAGAAGGGCGCTTTGGCCGAGATCCCGACGAGCCACGTTCAGGCCTACGACTACTATTTGAAGGGACGGAGCTTTTACTATCGCTACGGACGCCACGACATCGAATTCGCCCTCCAGCTCTTCTCCCTGGCGACGGAGCTCGACCCCGAATACGCCCTGGCCCACGCCGGCCTCGCCGACTGCTGGTCGTACATCTATCTCTATTCCGAACGGAAGGACGCCGTGCGCCTGCAGGCCGAAACCGCCGGCCGCCGGGCCGTCGAGCTGGCCCCCGAATCCGCCCAGGCCCAGGCCTCGTTCGCCGTGGCCATGTCCCTCGGCAGTCATAAGGAAGAAGCGAAGGCCGCCTTCGAGAAGGCCATCCGTCTCGACCCCGGCCTGTTCGAAGCCTGGTATTTCTACGCCCGCCAAGTCTTTGCCGGCGGCGACCTGCCCATGGCGGCCTCGCTCTACGAAGAGGCCATGCGGGTCCGTCCCGAGGACTTTTACGCGCCCCTCCTCGTCGCCCAGATCTACTACGAGCTCGGACGTCACGAAGACGCCCGGGCCGCCCGGGAGCGTGGCGTCGGCCTCGTCGAGCGCCGCATCGACCTCCACCCCGACGACGCCCGGGCCCTGTACATGGGCGCCAACGGCCTGGTCGGCTTGGGCTTGAAGGACAAGGGCCTCGATTGGGCGCGGCGGGCCCGCGAGATCGATCCCGACGACCCGATGCTCCTTTACAACCTGGGCTGTATCCACTCCCTGGCCGGGAACATCGAGGAGGCCATCGATTGTTTGGAGCGCGCCGCCGCCGGCGGGCTCCTCCAGAAGGGCTGGTACGAGCACGACGGCGACCTCGACCCTCTCCGCGGCCACCCCCGGTTCAAGATCCTGCTCGAAAAGATGGGAAAGGCGGACGCGTGATCCCCCTCGTCACGGCCGCCGGGCTGACCAAGAAATACGGCGACCTCGTCGCCGTGGCCGGGATCGCTTTCGAGATCCGCGAAGGCGAGTGCTTCGGCTTCCTCGGCCCGAACGGGGCCGGGAAAACGACCACGGTCCGGATGATCCACTGCGTTTCGCCCGTGACCTCGGGGACGCTCACCGTCGGCGGGCTCCCCGCCGGGATCGACAACCGGGCCCTGAAGATGATGACCGGCGTCATCCCCCAGGAGATCAACCTCGACAACGACCTGACCGTCCAGGAGAACCTCGTCGTCTTCGCCCGCTTCTTCGACATCGGCCGCAAGGAGGCCCGGACCCGGATCGCCGAGCTCCTCCGTTTCGTCGAGCTCGAAGCCAAGTCGGGGAGTAAGATCTCGGAGCTGTCGACGGGCATGAAGCGGCGGCTGCTCATCGCCCGAGCCCTCATCAACCGGCCGCGGCTCATCGTCGCCGACGAACCGACGACGGGGCTCGACCCGCAGGCGCGGCACCTCATCTGGCAGCGGCTGCGCCAGCTCAAAAGCCAAGGGACGACCCTCGTCCTGACGACGCAGTATATGGAAGAGGCCCAACAGCTCTGCGACAGGATCGTCGTCATGTACCAGGGGAAGATCCTCAAGGAGGGAATCCCGGCGAAGCTCGTCGAGGACGAGATCGGGCGGGAGGTCGTCGAGATCCGCATCCCGCCGGAGGAGGACGGGAAGGTCCTCGCCGAACTCTCCGCCTTTCCCTGCGCCCACGAGCGCGTCGGCGACACGCTCTATTTCTACTGCCGGGATGGGCACGCCCTCATGCGCAAGCTCATCGAGCTCGACCTGCCCAATACCCTGAACAGGCCGGCGACGCTCGAAGACGTCTTCCTCAAGCTCACCGGCAGGAGCCTCCACGAATGAGCCTGTCCTACCGGATCGCCTACGTCTTCCTGAGGAACCTCTATTCCTATAAGAGGTTCATCGTCCCGACCTTCCTCGTCAGCCTCGTCGAACCCTTGTTCTACCTCATCACGTTCGGGGTCGGGATGGGCGCCTACATGGGCTCCTTCGGCGGCAAGCCCTACCTCCACTTCCTCGTCCCGGGCGTCCTCGTCTCCGCCGTCATGATGTCCTCGTCGTTCGAATGCCTTTACGGGACATACATCAAGATCGTCCACGAGAAAGTCTACGATTCGCTCATCGCGACGCCCGTCTCCGCCGACGAGGCCGTGGCCGGCGACATCGTCTGGGCGTCGTTCCGGGGCCTGGTCAGCGGCTCGCTGATGATGACCGTCGCCCTGGCCATGGGCGTCGCCCCCGCCTCTCCGTTCCGGCTCCTTCTTCTCCTCGCATTCATGGTTTTTATCGGCATCCTTTTCGGCTCCCTGGCCATGATCGTGACCTCGGTCGCCCCGAGCTTCGACTTTTTCAGCTACTACACCGAACTGGTCGTCACGCCCATGCTGTTCTTTTCCGGCGTCTTTTTTCCCCTCGAGAGATTCCCCGGCTGGATGAAAACCCTGGCCGAGTTCCTGCCCCTGACCCACGCGGTCAGGATCTCGCGGGCGGTCTTCACCGGCGAGCCCGCGGCCGGGCTCGGCTGGAGCTTCGCCGGCCTCATCGTCCTCGCGGCGGTCGTCTTCACGATCTCCATCCGGATGATGAGAAAGCGCCTGATCAAATAGGAGCGCCTCATGGCCAACCGCAGCCTCCGCGCCGCCACAGCCGCGGCATCCGTCTTCCTCCTCTTATCCGCCTCCGCGCGCAAGGCAGGGCTTCCCAGTCCCGGTCCTGATCCGACCGGGGCCGGGGTTCCTGCCATCCAGGACGTCGAAACCATAGGGACGAAGCCGGGCAGCCGCACGGTCGTCCCCGTCAACCAGGTCGTGACACCGATCGGGATCCAAGTCACTCTCCCGGGCCTGCGGCCCCAGGCGCTGGCCCTCTCCCCCGATGGGAAGCTCCTGGCCGTCGCCGGGAAAACACCCGAGCTCGTCATCCTCGACCCGTCCACTGGCGCGGTCAGGCAGCGCGTCGTCCTCCCCGCCGAGGAGCAGGGCACGCCCCAGCCCCAGGCGCCGTCCCAGAACGTCCTCCAGCCCGACGATAAGGGCCAGTTGAGCTACACCGGCCTTGTCTTCGCCCCCGACGGCGGCCGCATCTACATGAGCAACGTCGACGGCAGCGTCAAGATCTTCACGGTCGCCGCGGACGGCGCAGTCGCGCCTTCGCACACGATCCCGCTCCCTCCGGCCGACGCACCGCGCCGGGCGGAGGAGATCCCGGCCGGATTGGCACTCTCGGCCGACGGCCGGAAGCTCTACGTCTGCGGCAACCTGTCCAACCGTCTCCTCGAGCTCGACCCGGAAACCGGGACGGTCCTGCGGACGTTCGACGTGGGCGTCGCGCCCTTCGACGTCGTCCTGGCCGGCGGCAAGGCCTACGTCAGCAACTGGGGCGGCCGCCGGCCCAAACCGGGCGACCTGACCGGGCCGGCCGGACGAGGCGCCGAAGTCCGGGTCGACCCGGTGAGACACATCGCCAGCGAGGGCTCCGTCAGCATCATCGACCTCGCCGCCGGCACGACGTCAGCCGAGATCCTCGTCCAGCTCCACTCGTCGGCTCTCGCCCTCTCGCCGGACCGCCGCTACGTCGTCTGCGCCAACGCCGGCTCCGACAACCTCAGCGTCATCGACACGGCGACCGACGGCGTCGTCGAGACCGTCTGGGCCAAGTCGAGCCCGGCCGACCTCTTCGGCGCCTCCCCCAACGCCCTCGCCTTCTCCCCCGACGGAAAGACGCTCTACGTCGGGAACGGCACCCAGAACGCCGTCGCGGTCATCAAGTTCGACCCCCGCAAGCGGAAGTCGCGGCTGAAGGGGCTCATTCCCGTCGGCTGGTACCCGGGGGCGCTCGCCTTCAACGCCTCCCGAGGAACCCTCTGCGTCGCCAACATCAAGGGCCATGCCGTCGAAACCACGCCCTACAAGCCGACGGGGGCCCCGGGGTTCAACTCCCACCAGTATCACGGCTCAATCTCGATCGTCCCCGTGCCGCGACAGAAGGAATTGTGGGACATGACCGACGTCGTTTACGCCAACTACCGCCGCGAGCGGATCGCCCAAGCCCTCAGCAAGCCGCGCCGCAACCAGCCGCCCCGTCCCGTTCCGGAGCGCGTCGGCGAGCCGAGCGTCTTCAAGCACGTCGTCTACGTCATCAAGGAGAACCGGACCTACGACCAGATCCTGGGCGACGTGGGCAAGGGCAACGGCGACCCCGCCCTGTGCATCTTCGGCGAGAAGGTGACGCCCAACCAGCACAAGCTCGTCCGCGAGTTCGTCCTCCTCGACAACACGTACTGCAGCGGCATCCTCAGCGCCGACGGACATCAATGGTCGACAACGGCCTTCGGGACCGACTACCTCGAGAAGTCCTTCGCCGGCTGGCCGCGGAGCTACCCCGACGGCATGGGGCCGGACGAGGCCGACGCCCTAGCCTACGCGCCGAGCGGCTTCATCTGGGACAACGCCTTGAAGCACGGCGTCTCCCTCTGGAACTTCGGCGAGTTCACGATGCAGAACTGCGGCTGGAAGGACCCGGCCCGCAAGGGCGACCCCTCATGGGCGGATTACTGGGACGAATACCTCAACGGCCGCGGCGAGGTGAGGATCGGAAGCCGCCCGGCGATCGAGACCGTCCGCCCCTTCTCGCCGGCCGACACGGTCGGCTGGAACATGGACGTCCCGGACGCCTGGCGGGCACGCACCATCGTGAACCAGATCGCCGCGTGGGAGAAAGAGGGGCGGATGCCCCAGCTCATCCTCGTCTGCCTCCCCGACGACCACACCAGCGGGACGTCGGAGGGCTCGCCAACCCCGGAAGCATGCGTCGCCGACAACGACCTGGCCTTCGGCCGCATCGTCGAAGCCTTCAGCCACAGCTCCTTCTGGAAGGAGACGGTGATCTTCGGCATCGAGGACGACCCCCAGAACGGCTGGGACCACGTCAGCGGCTACCGGACGACGGCCTATTGCGCAAGCCCCTACACCAAGCGCGGCGCGGTCGTCAGCACCCAGTACAATACGACGAGCCTTCTCCGGACGATCGAGCAGATCCTCGGCCTGCCGCCGATGAACCAGTTCGACGCCACGGCGACGCCGATGTTCGACTGTTTCACGTCGACGCCGGACCTCACGCCGTTCGACGCCGTGCCCAACGCCGTCCCGCTCGACACGATGAATCCGCCGAAGGAGAAGATCGCCGACGCCCTTCTCCGCCGCCAAGCCATCCAGTCAGGGCGCCTGAATTTCAAACGGGTCGACGCCTGCCCGGAGGACACGCTCAACCGCATCCTCTGGCACGCCGTCAAGGGCTCCTCCGCTCCCTACCCCGCCTGGGCCGTGACCCTGGCCCCCGACGATGACGAAGATCGAAAGGAGACGCCATGACCGTACTCAAACCCCTCGACTGGATCATCATCCTCGTCTATTTCGGCATCATCCTCGGCCTGGCCTGGAAGGTCATGCGCCAGAAACAGAGGACCTCGACGGACTACTTTCTGGCCGGGCGCAACCTCGGCTGGCTCATCATCGGCGCCTCCATTTTCGCCTCGAACATCGGGGCCGAGCACCTCGTCGGCCTGGCCGGCTCCGGCGCGACCGACGGAGTCGCCATGGCCCACTATGAGCTCCACGCCTGGTGTCTCCTCGTCCTCGGCTGGGTCATGGTGCCGTTCTACATGCGCTCGAAGGTCTTCACCATGCCGGAGTTCCTGGAGAGGCGCTTCTCTCCGGCGGCCCGGACCGTCCTCTCCCTCATCTCGCTCGTGGCCTACGTCCTGACCAAGATGGCCGTCGGCATCTTCGCCGGCGGGGTCGTCTTCAGCGTCCTGCTCCCCGAGCTCAATTTCATGGGCCTCGACAGCTTCTGGATCGGCTCCATCCTGGTCATCCTCATCACTGGGCTCTACACGGTCATGGGCGGGCTCAAGGCCGTCGCCTACACCGAAGCCATCCAGACATTCATCTTCATCGTCGGCTCGGCCCTGGTGACCTACTTCGGCTTGAAGGCCCTCGGCGGCTGGGGCGAGCTCCGGAGGATCGCCGGCTCGGAGATGTTCAACCTGTGGAAGCCGCTCGTGCCGGCGGGAGTTCAGGGGACGTGGGCCCCGGTTCAGGAGGCCGGCCGGATGGCCTGGTACTTCAACGACAACTATCCCTGGATCGGCATGCTCTTTTGCGCGCCCATCATCGGCCTGTGGTACTGGTGCACCGACCAGTACATCGTCCAACGCGTGCTTGGCGCTCCCAACGAGCGCGAAGCCCGGCGGGGCTCCATCGCCGCGGGCTTCTTCAAGCTCCTGCCCGTCTTTCTCTTCATCATCCCCGGCATGATCGCCTTCGCCCTGGCCAAGAGCGGCCAGAACCAGGCCCTCCACAAGGAGCTTTTCGGGACCGGCACCGAGCTCATCCGGGCCAACGCCCAGAAGGCCTTCCCCATGCTTGTGGCCAACATCCTGCCGGTCGGCGTCCGCGGCATGGTCGTGGCCGGATTACTGGCCGCGCTCATGAGCTCGCTCGCCGGCGCCTTCAACGCCGCCTCGACCCTCTTCACCATGGACTTCTATCAACGCCTGCGGCCCAAAGTGACCCAGGAACGGCTGGTCTGGGTCGGCCGTGTGGCCACGGGCGTCATGGTCCTCATCGGGCTGCTTTGGATCCCGGTCATCCGCGGCGGCCGCGGCCTCTACGACTACCTCCAGGGCGTCCAGTCCTACCTCGCTCCGCCGATCTTCGTCGTCTTCTTCTTCGGCGTCTTCATGAAGCGCCTGAACGCGAAAGGCTGCCTGGCCGCGCTCGGCACGGGCTTCGCCCTCGGGCTCTTCCGGTTGGCCGTCGACACGCCGGTCAAGCTCATCAGCGGCTTCTCCTACGCCAAGGGCTCGTTCCTGTGGGTCGTCAACCACATCTTTTTCCAGTACTACAGCCTGATCATCTTCCTCGTCAGCGTCGTCGTCATGATCGTCGTCAGCTACTTGACCGCGCCGCCGTCCTACGAGAAGATCAGCGGGCTGACCTACGGCACGGTCACGGCCGAGCACCGGAAGGAGTCGCGGGCCAGCTGGACGGCGACGGACATCATCACCTCCGGCATCGTCCTGGCCCTGATCGTCACCGCTTACCTCTATTTCACGGGGTAAGAGGGACGGAACTCGCGAGCGTGCCCGAATGATGCCCGCGGGCCCGGATTGACGGCCGGGAGCGGCGCTGATATATTCACGTCTAATGCTTCGCCCACCCCACCTTGCCCGAGGAGGCCCCATGGCAAAAAGACCCGGACTCACTATTTTGAGGATCATCATCCTCGTCGCCCTTGTCCTACCGCTCGCTGTCGCGACAGCGAACAGCACGGCTGCCGGGACGAGTTCTGTCGCCCCGGCGGCAGAGGCTAGTTTGCCCGCTGCCGGGACGGGCTCTGTCGCCCCGGCGGCGGAGGCTAGTTTGCCCGCTGCCGGGACGAGCTCTGTCGCCCCGGCGGCGCAGGCTAGTTTGCCCGCTGCCGGGGCGAAAAAGCCCGTCAGCTACGATGCTTACAACGGCTGGCGGTCGATCCAGGGGACACAGCTTTCGCGCGACGGCCAATGGCTCGTCTACGCCCTCGTCCCCCAGGACGGGGACGGCGAGCTCGTCGCCCTGAACCTCAAGACGAACAAGGAATACCGCGCCGCCCGCGGCAAACAGCCCGTGCTGACCGTGGACGGCAAGTTCGTCGCCTTCACCGTCGCCCCGCCCAAAGCGGATGTCGACAAGGCCAAGAAGGACAAGAAGAAACCGGAGGAACAGCCCAAGAACGGCCTGGGCATCATGAACCTGGCCACCGGCGAGGTGACGACGGTCGACTTGGTCAAGAGCTTCAAGGTCCCCGAGGAGTCCGGCGCCTTCGTCGCCTACCTCCTGGAACCGCCGTTGAAGAAACCGGATGAAAAGAAGGACGAGGCGAAGAAGGAAGAGGCCAAGAAAGAACCCGAGGTCAAACCGGGGGCTAAAAAGGAAGAATCCAAGACCGAAGAGCCGAAAAAAGAAGAGAAGAAAAAGGAGCCCGGCACCGACTTCGTCGTCCGCGAGCTCGCCTCCGGCAAAGAGACCAAGGTCGCCGAAGTCGTCGACTACGTCTGGAACAAGCCGGGAACATGGCTGGCCTACGGCGTCTCCTCCAAGACCCCTGAGAACGACGGCGCCTTCGCCTGGGAAGCGGCGACGGGCAAGACCGTCGCCCTGCTCAAAGGCCTCGGCAATTACAAGAACCTGACCTTCGACGAGAAGGGGGCCCAGCTCGCTTTCACCAGCGACCGCGACGACTACAAGTCTGAAAAGTCGGCTTCCAAGCTCTACCATTGGGTACCGTCAGCGATAAAGCAAGCCTACGCTGCCGGTGCGACAGAGCTTGTCCCGGCCGGGGCCAAGGGCTTTCCTGCCGGCATGGCCGTCAGCGAGAACGGCAAGCCCCAGTTCTCCAAGGACGGCGGGAGGCTCTTCTTCGGCATCGCCGCCGCCCCCAAGCCCGAGCCCAAGGACACACCTGAGCCTATCAAGGTCGACATCTGGAACTGGAAAGACCCTTACCTCCAGCCGATGCAGAAGGCCCAGGCCGACGACGACAAGAAGCGGACGCTGATGTGCGTCATGCACCTCGGTCCGAAAGAGAAGAAGTTCGTTCCGCTGGCCACTGCGGACGTCCCCGACATTACGCTCGCCGAGGACGCCAAGGCGGCCCTCGGCTCGTCAGACCTCGCCTATCGCCAACTCGTCTCCTGGGACCAGAGTTACGAGGACATCTACGTCGTCAACGTCAACGACGGCTCGAGAAAAAAAGTCCTTGAAAAAACCCCCAACGGCGCCCGCCTTTCCCCGGGCGGCGCCTGGCTCCTCTATTTCAACGACTCGGACAACGCCTGGTACACCTATCGGATCGCCGACGCCAAGACCTTCAACCTGACCGGAAAGCTCGGCGTCAGCTTCGATCAGGAGGTCTGGGACTCCCCGAGCGAGCCGGGTCCCTACGGGACGGCCGGCTGGACCGACGGCGACAAGTCCCTGCTCGTCTACGACCGCTACGACATCTGGGAGATCTCTCCGGACGGCGCCAAGAGCCGGATGATCACGAACGGCGTCGGCCGCCGCGACAAGCTCGTCTTCCGCTACAGCCGCCTCGACCCGGAGAAAACGACCATCCCGGCGAGCGGGCCTCTCGCCCTTCAGACTTCGAACGAGAGAACCCGGGCCTCCGGCGCCTACCGTGTCGACCTGGCCGCGCCGACGGCCGACCCGGTCAAGGTCATCATGATGGACAAGCTCTTCGGCGGCCTGCAGAAGTCCAAGGACGCCGACGTCTTCGTATTCACCCAGCAGCGCTTCGAGGAGTTCCCCGACCTCTGGGTGAGCGGCCCCGACTTCTCGTCTGCCCGGAAAGTCAGCCAGGCCAATCCGCAGCAATCCGAGTACAACTGGGGCCGGGCGGAGCTCATCGAATATACCAACGCCGACGGTGTCCCGCTCCCGGCCGTCCTGATCAAGCCCGAGGATTTCGACCCGGCCAAGAAGTACCCGCTCATGGTCTACATCTACGAAACCCTGGCCTCGGGCCTCCATCGCTACTACCCGCCCTCTCCCGGCACGAGCATCAACTTCACCCGCTATATCAGCAACGGCTACGTCATCCTCATGCCGGACATCATCTACGAGGTCGGCTACCCGGGCTCGAGCTCTCTCAAGTGCGTCATCCCGGCCGTCAACAAGGTCCTCGGCATGGGGTTCATCGACCCCAAGCGGGTCGGCATCCAGGGCCACAGCTGGGGCGGTTACCAGATCACCTACCTCGTCACCCAGACGGACATATTCGCCGCCGTCCAGGCCGGCGCATCGGTCTCGAACATGACCAGCGCCTACGGCGGCATCCGCTGGGGCACGGGCATGTCCCGGGCCTTCCAGTACGAAAAGACCCAGAGCCGCATCGGCGCGCCGCTCTGGTCGCGGACCCTCCAGTTCATCGAGAACTCGCCCATCTTCTGGGTCGAACGGGTCAAGACGCCCTATCTCTCGATCCATAACGACGATGACGACGCCGTGCCCTGGTACCAGGGCATCGAGTTCTTCTCCGCCCTCCGCCGGCTCGGCAAGGAGGCCTACATGTTCAACTACAACGGCGAGAAGCACGGCCTCCGCGAGCGGGAGAACCAGAAGCACTGGACCGTCCACCAGGACGAGTTCTTCGACCACTTCCTGCTGGGCAAGCCGCGCCCGGAATGGATGGAGAAGGGAGTGTCCTACCTCGAGCGCGGCCAGCGCGACGTCAGCGCGCTCTACAAGGCGCCGGAAGCCAAGGAAGAGAAAAAGGAAGAAAAGAAAGAGAAAATTGCGGCGTCGTCTCGCGGCTGAGTCGGGCAGCGGGTCAAAAGAAGGGTCGGAAGAAGAAGGAACAAGGGGATGAGGAGCCGCCTTTTCATCGTCATGCCTTAGCCTTTGAAGGCCCAGGCAAGCATCTGGTCGTCGGGGGCCTTAAGCGGGCGGCCGTCGAAGCCGCCGAGGATGTCCCAACGGGAAAAGCCCGCCGCCCGGAAGAGGAGCTCCAGTTCGAACCGGTAAACCCAGCGCTGGGAGGTCGTGAACTTATGGACGGCTTCCGGACGGTCGGAAGCGCCGAGCTCCCAGATCTCGACCTCGGAATCCTGGCGCTGGCCGACGATATCTTTTTTACGGTTATCCCACAGCTGGATCTTGCCTCCGCCGGGCCTCGGGGCTTCGTGCTCGAGGACCGCCGGGCCCTCCGGTTCGGACCAGTAGGCCGGGCCGGGATAAGACATGTGGAGGACGAGGGCTCCGCCCGGTTCCAGATGCTCGAGCGAGCGGCGCAGGACGGCGAGCTGGTCCTCGATCGTATCGCAATGGGCGAAGCCGTTGAAAGCGCAAAAGATCCGGGCGTAGCGGCGACCCATCGAAAAATCCCGCATATCGGCGACTTCGGCCCGGACCGTGAGCCCGCTTGTCCGGGCCTTTTCCTTCAAGCGGCCGACCATCGCCGGGCTCGAATCAAATCCGTCGATCTCGACACCCGTCTTCAGGATCGGAAGGAGGATCCGGCCCGTGCCGCAGGCGGCTTCGAGCACCGGTCCTCCGGCGGACCGGGCGACGTCGAGCCAATAGGGAATATCGAAGTCGAGCGAGTCGAACAAGAGGTCATAGAGCTCGGGGGCGTCGTAGGGAGATGGATTCCGGCTGTCGTTCACAGGGCGCCTTTCGATCATCATATGTGATATCCTATCGCCGGGCAAGACGGACGAAGGGAGACAACTATGGCCATTCCGATCTTCCAAGTCGACGCTTTCGCCGAAGAGCCGTTCAAGGGAAATCCCGCCGGAGTCTGCCTTCTTGCCGCGCCGGCCGACGCGGCCTGGATGCAGAACGTGGCCGCCGAGATGAACGTGGCCGAAACGGCCTTCCTGCTGGCCGAGGGCGACGGCTTCCGCCTGCGCTGGTTCACGCCCAAGGTCGAGGTGAAGCTGTGCGGCCACGCCACACTGGCCACGGCGCACATTCTGTATGAGCGGGGAATTCTCGCGCCGGACCGCGAGGCGCGCTTCCAGACGTTGAGCGGGCTCCTGACGGCCCGCCGGGACGGGGGCCTCATCGAGCTCGACTTCCCGGCCCGGCCTCCCCTGCCGAAACCGCCGAAATGGGCCGACGCGGTCGTCGGCGCCCTGGGCATCAAGCCGGCCTACATCGGGATGAGCGCCGAGGACGTCCTCTTCGAGGCGGCCGACGAAGAGGCCGTGCGCTCCATCAAGCCGGACTTCGCGACGCTCCGCTCGCTCCCCGCGCGCGGCGTCATCGTCACCAGCCGCTCGTCCGACAAACGCTTCGATTTCGTCTCGCGCTTTTTCGCCCCGGCGGTCGGCGTCGACGAGGACCCGGTGACCGGCTCCTCCCACACCGTCCTCGTGCCCTACTGGGCGAAGCGGCTGGGGAGAACGTCGTTCACGGCCGCCCAGGCCTCGGCGCGCGGGGGTGTCCTCTATCTCCGTCTCGAGGGCGACCGGGTCCGGATCGCCGGCAGCGCGGTGACGGTCATCCGGGGGGAGATCCTCGTCTGACTTGCCCGCGTTTCCGGGCCGATTTGCCAGGCGGCCTGGAGTTTGCTTTTCCTGCGAGAGTTCTTTATCCTTGACCCATGGAATACCCGAGCGATGCCCCGGCCAGCGGCCAGCGTCTCCAAATTCTTGTCGTCGATGATGAAGCCAACATCCGCCGGACGCTCGCCGTTTGTCTCGAGACGGAAGGCCATCACGTCGTCGGCGTCAGCAACATCGCCGACGCGATGGCCGAGGCCGCCCGGCGATCCTTCGACCTGGCTTTCATCGACCTGCGCCTGGGCACGGACGACGGCCTCGACCTGATCCCGGCCTTGCAGAGTAGATCCCCTTGGCTGAAGATCATCGTCATCACCGCCTACGCGTCTATCGATACGGCCGTCGAAGCCATCCGACGGGGCGCCTCCGACTACATCCCCAAGCCGTTCACTCCGGCCCAAATAAGCCTGGCCGTCCGCAAGGTCTTCGAGATGCGCTCTCTCGAGCAGAAGGTCGCGGCCCTGCAGGAGGACCTGGGGCAGGAACATCCCGAAGTCGATTTCTCGAGCTCCAATCCCCGGATGAAAAAGGCCGTCGACCTGGCCCGTCAGGCGGCCTCATCCGAAGCCACTATTCTCCTCCGCGGGGAGAGCGGCACGGGGAAGACCATCCTCGCCCGGGCCATTCACGGCTGGAGCCGCCGGGCGGCCAAAGCCTTCCGGATGGTTTCCTGCCCGTCGTTTTCGTCCGAGCTTCTGGAGAGCGAGCTCTTCGGCCATATCAAAGGAGCCTTTACGGGAGCCATCCGCGACAATCCCGGCCGGATCGCCGCGAGCGAGGGCGGAACATTGTTCCTGGACGAGATCAGCGACCTGCCGCTCGCGCTCCAACCGAAACTCCTCCGTTTCGTCCAGGATAAGGAGTACGAGCGGGTCGGCGACAACGTCACCCGGAAGGCCGACGTCCGGCTCCTCACGGCGACCAACATCGACCTGGAGTCGGCGGTCCGGGAGGGCCGGTTCCGGGAGGACCTGTTCTACCGTCTCAACGTCATCCAAGTCGAGATCCCCCCTCTCCGCGAGCGTCCGGAAGATCTGACCCGACTCGCCGCGGGGCTGCTGGCTTTCCACGTCCGGCGAAACCACCGCTCTTTCCTCGTCTTTTCCGACGAAGCGCTCAGCGTGCTCCGGGAGTACCTCTGGCCGGGCAACGTCCGTGAGCTGAGCAATGTCATCGAGCGAGCCGTCATCCTTTGCCATGGCGAGCGGATCGGGCCGGAGCTTCTTCCCCCCCGCCTCACGCCGGCCAATGCCTGCCATCAGATCGGTGACCCCGTTTCCCTCGAAAAGGTCGAAGAACAGCACATCCGACGTGTTCTCGCCTCGGCAAGATCCCTACAGGAGGCGGCCAAGGTCCTCGGCATCGACCAGGCCACCCTCTGGCGCCGCCGCAAGAAATACGGCATCTGAAGCCCCGTCCTTCCTTGCAAAACGCAATGGCGTTTTCTTTCCGCCCTTTCATAATGCAACGTCACCTTAAATTAATGCCAGCTATCCTATTGATAAATATATCTATCTGCCTATAAATCCTTGGCACGCCGCTTGCAGTATTACGGTGCCGAGGAGAAGACAAATGTTGGGACTGCGGCAAAAAATTACCCTGGGATTTTGCGGCCTTCTGGTCATTATCTTGGTCATCGGCGTTCAGGGTATCCTGAACATCACTAGGTTGGGCGGGTCGGTCGACGTGATCCTCAGGGAGAACTACCGGAGCGTCATCGCCTGCCAGCAGATGAAAGAAGCCCTGGAGCGCATCGACAGCGGCCTGCTGTTCACGCTCATTGGAGAGTCCGAGCGCGGCAGCGCCCTTATCCGCCAGAACGAAGCCGAGTTCGAAAAAGCCCTGCAGATCGAGCTCGACACGATCACTCTGCCCGGCGAGGCTGAAAAAGCTTCCCGCCTCCGCGACCTCTTCAGCCGGTACCGGGTGGGGCTCGGGACCGTCGAAAACTCCGCTTGGCCGACCGTTTCCCGCCGGGATGCCTATTTTTCAAGCCTCTTCCCGCTCTTCGGCGAGATCAAGGACACCGCAGACGGCATCCTCCGAATGAACCAGCAGAATATGAGCGACGCCAACGACCGGGCCCGGCGGACCGCAGCCCAGGCCCGAAGGGAGATGTATGTCCTTCTGCTGGCCGGGACAGCGGCAGCCGCAGCCTTCATCGTCTTTTCAAGGAAGTGGGTCATGCGGCCCATACAGCGGCTCATCCGCTCCACGGAAGAAATCAGGCGCGGCAATCTCGACCTCGTCGTCTCCAGCCGGTCACGGGACGAAATAGGCCAGTTATCCGAGTCCTTTAACGTCATGGCCGCCAGCCTGAGGGAATTCCGGCGGACCGACCAGGCCAAGCTCCTCCGCATCCAGCAGGCCACCCAGCAGGCTTTCGACAGCCTGCCCGACGCGGTCGCCGTCGTCGACACGGAAGGCCGCATCGAGGTCGCCACCGAGGCCGCCAAGTCGACATTCGGCATGAAACCGGGAGCCGTCATGTCCGACCTGCCGTTCAGCTGGATGACCGAGCTTTTCGGGCGGGCCGTCCACACCGGTCGCGCGGCCGTTCTTGAAGGCGGAAGGGCCATTCAACAATTCGTCCAGGGCCAGGAGAAATATTTCCGGCCGGAAGCCCTGCCGATCCTGGACAATGACCGGCTGGCGACCGGGGCGATCATGGTGCTCAAGGACGTCACCCAGATCCGCCAGCAGGACGAGATCAAAAAGGGCGTGATCCGGACAGTTTCCCACCAACTGAAGACTCCCCTGACCTCCATCCGCATGGCCATCCATCTGCTCCTCGAGGAAAAAGTCGGCGCCTTGACGGAAAAGCAGGCCGAACTCCTCGTCGCGGCAAGAGAAGACAGCGAGCGTCTGCACGAGATCCTCAACAACCTCCTCGACATCAGCCGCCTCGAAGCCGGAAGGGCCCAGCTGGAACTTCAGAGGGCCTCGCCCTCTTCGATCGTCCTCGACGCCCTCGAACCGCATCGCCGAACCGCCCAGGACCTCGGCATCAGCCTGCAAACGGACATGGCGGAGGACCTTCCCGACGTGTGGGTCGACAGGACCCGCATCGGCCATGTCTTCGGCAATCTGCTCTCCAACGCGTTCAAGCACACGCCGGCCGGAGGGCGCGTCACCGTATCCGCCTCGGCCGGAGAGGCTTGGGTTCGCTTCCAGGTCTCCGACACGGGCGAGGGCATCCCGGCGCCGTTCCTGCCGCGGCTTTTCGAACCGTTCTTCCGTGTTCCTGGTCGCAAAAACGAGACCGGCGCGGGCCTCGGGCTGGCCATCGCCAAGGAGATCGTGGAAGTTCATGGCGGGAGCGTAGCCGCGGAAAGCCGGGAGGGGGAGGGATCGGCCTTCACCTTCACGCTGCAGCGGGCCGACCGGTTCTCGAAAGAGGAGGCCCTCCCTTGACCGACCTGCTCTTTATTTTATTAGCGCTTCTCTTTTTCGGCCTGTGCGATCTCTACGCCCGGGCCTGTGAAAGGCTCTGACAATGGCCGACATCCTCGGATTGATCATCGGGATCTTGCTCATCTGTTACCTCCTGCTGAGCATTGTCCGGCCGGAAAAATTCTGAGGAAATGGCCATGATGGACCTCTCCGGCTGGATCCAACTCGCCCTCTTCGTCGGGCTGTTGTTCCTCGTCACGAAACCCGCAGGACTCTATCTCGTCCGCGTCCTTGAGCCCGACGGGAAAACCTGGCTCGACCGACCCGTCAAGCCTGTCGAGCGCCTGCTCTACCGGGTCCTCGGCGTCGACCCGAAAGGGGAACAGGACTGGAAGCAATACACCCGGTCCCTCATCTCCTTTAGCCTGGCCGGACTGTTGTTCACGTACGCCGTGCTCCGGCTTCAGCACATCCTCCCCCTGAATCCACAGAAACTCGGACCCGTCCGGCCTGACCTCGCCTTCAACACCGCGGCCAGCTTCACCACGAACACGAACTGGCAGAATTACGCGGGGGAAACGACGTTATCCTATTTTTCACAGATGGTCGGGCTTGTCTTCCACAATTTTGTCTCGGCGGCCGCCGGGATCGCCGCCGCCGCGGCTTTGGTCCGCGGCATCGCCCGACATTCGGCCAAGACCATCGGAAATTTCTGGGTCGACCTCGTCCGGGTCAACCTCTATCTTCTTCTCCCCTTCTCGCTCGTCTTTTCCCTGTTCCTGACCTCCCAGGGGGTCGTCCAGAACTTCAAGCCTTACGTCGGGGCGGCGGCCGTGGCAAGCGCGGCCGGAACCACGGCGGACAAGGCCGCGGTCGTCCAAACCATCGCCCAGGGCCCGGCGGCTTCCCAAGTCGCCATCAAGATGCTCGGGACAAACGGCGGAGGATTTTTCAACGCCAACGCCGCCCATCCCTACGAGAACCCAACACCCCTCTCGAATTTCATCCAGATGCTTTCGATCTTCCTCATCCCGAGCGGCCTCACCTATTACCTCGGGCGGAAGGTCAGGAACCAGAAGCACGGCTGGGCCGTGTGGAGCGCCATGGCGATCCTCTTTTTAGCCGCGGCGCTCGTCTGCTGGCGGGCCGAAAGCGCCGGCAAT